>NZ_CP075189.1:867500-1160000 GCF_020510565.1 Ferribacterium limneticum | reverse complement strand
TAACTTAGTACCACGGATTGGTTTTCATGTACGGGGCTATCACCCACTACGGCCGGACTTTCCATTCCGTTCCATTAACCATTCCGCTATCACTAGCAGGCTGCTCCCCGTTCGCTCGCCACTACTTGGGGAATCTCGGTTGATTTATTTTCCTCCGGCTACTTAGATGTTTCAGTTCACCGGGTTCGCCTCCCTTACCTATGTATTCAGTAAGGGATACTCCTTGCGGAGTGGGTTTCCCCATTCGGATATCTACGGATCAAAGCTTCATTGCCAGCTCCCCGTAGCTTTTCGCAGGCTTGCACGTCCTTCATCGCCTGTGATCGCCAAGGCATCCACCACATGCACTTATTCGCTTGATCCTATAACCTTGTACTCTCGTTAGAGAGCGGCTACAGGCAACTCATATTTGTGCTGTCTTGTCTTTGCCAAATAAGCCCGGCTAAAGGACAAGAACAGATGCAATCACAACGTGTTGCCAACGCCTCATCAGCGCCGCAACACAACCTTCTTCCATTTTGTTAAAGAACGTAGCAATTGATTGCTCAAAAGCCAAAGATAAACATCCATGCTTATCTTTGGGTTTTGGTGGAGGATAACGGGATCGAACCGTTGACCCCCTGCTTGCAAAGCAGGTGCTCTCCCAGCTGAGCTAATCCCCCTTGATTTGACGTTGGTGGGTCTGGTTGGAATCGAACCAACGACCCCCGCCTTATCAAGACGGTGCTCTAACCGACTGAGCTACAGACCCTCGTCTGTTTGCTACTCATGAACAACCGATAGGTTGTGGGTGCCAGAGATGCTTCTCTAGAAAGGAGGTGATCCAGCCGCAGGTTCCCCTACGGCTACCTTGTTACGACTTCACCCCAGTCACGAACCCCGCCGTGGTAAGCGCCCTCCTTGCGGTTAGGCTACCTACTTCTGGCGGAACCCGCTCCCATGGTGTGACGGGCGGTGTGTACAAGACCCGGGAACGTATTCACCGTGACATGCTGATCCACGATTACTAGCGATTCCGACTTCACGCAGGCGAGTTGCAGCCTACGATCCGGACTACGATCGGCTTTCTGGGATTAGCTCCCCCTCGCGGGTTGGCAACCCTTTGTACCGACCATTGTATGACGTGTGAAGCCCTACCCATAAGGGCCATGAGGACTTGACGTCATCCCCACCTTCCTCCGGTTTGTCACCGGCAGTCTCGTTAAAGTGCCCAACTGAATGATGGCAATTAACGACAAGGGTTGCGCTCGTTGCGGGACTTAACCCAACATCTCACGACACGAGCTGACGACAGCCATGCAGCACCTGTGTTCCGGCTCTCTTTCGAGCACACCCAAATCTCTAAGGGCTTCCGGACATGTCAAGGGTAGGTAAGGTTTTTCGCGTTGCATCGAATTAATCCACATCATCCACCGCTTGTGCGGGTCCCCGTCAATTCCTTTGAGTTTTAACCTTGCGGCCGTACTCCCCAGGCGGTCAACTTCACGCGTTAGCTCCGGTACTAAATGGTTTTACCCACCCAACACCTAGTTGACATCGTTTAGGGCGTGGACTACCAGGGTATCTAATCCTGTTTGCTACCCACGCTTTCGTGCATGAGCGTCAGTATTGGCCCAGGGGGCTGCCTTCGCCATCGGTGTTCCTCCACATCTCTACGCATTTCACTGCTACACGTGGAATTCCACCCCCCTCTGCCATACTCTAGCCTGCCAGTCATAAACGCAGTTCCCAGGTTGAGCCCGGGGATTTCACGCCTATCTTAACAAACCGCCTGCGCACGCTTTACGCCCAGTAATTCCGATTAACGCTCGCACCCTACGTATTACCGCGGCTGCTGGCACGTAGTTAGCCGGTGCTTCTTATTCCGGTACCGTCATCCACACAGGGTATTAACCCATGCGTTTTCTTCCCGGCTGAAAGAGCTTTACAACCCGAAGGCCTTCTTCACTCACGCGGCATGGCTGGATCAGGGTTGCCCCCATTGTCCAAAATTCCCCACTGCTGCCTCCCGTAGGAGTCTGGACCGTGTCTCAGTTCCAGTGTGGCGGATCATCCTCTCAGACCCGCTACAGATCGTCGCCTTGGTGAGCCTTTACCTCACCAACTAGCTAATCTGATATCGGCCGCTCAATCAGCGCAAGGTCTTGCGATCCCCTGCTTTCCTGCTCACAGAATATGCGGTATTAGCGTAACTTTCGCTACGTTATCCCCCACTGAAAGGTACGTTCCGATACATTACTCACCCGTTCGCCACTCGCCACCAGGATTGCTCCCGTGCTGCCGTTCGACTTGCATGTGTAAGGCATGCCGCCAGCGTTCAATCTGAGCCAGGATCAAACTCTTCAGTTCAATCCAACAAAAAAACAACTCACAATTCACTGACGGTAGATTGTTACATCTACCTCGATGGATCTCTCCATCCGTGTGATTGCCTTTAATACTTTTTGCGACTTGCGTCGCTTCGCATCAAGGCACCCACACCTATCGGTTGTCCAAATTGTTAAAGAGCTTCTTACTTCACCGCGCCGTCGCTTTCGCTTCGTCTGCAGCGGAGAGGCAAGATTATGAAGAACTTCTCACCTCCCGTCAAGCTTTTCTGCAAAATTTCTTGCTTCGCCTGACTCCCCTACAACCGCCGGAAACGCCCGGCACCGCAGGAGAGGTGCGCATTCTACTGATTAAATCCACGCCGTCAACACAAAACTGAAACTTTCTCCAACCTCCATCAACCACACCACTGAAATCAGTCAATTACACCGTAGACAACTTCTAAAATATCAATCTCTCGAATACCCAACGGACTCTGAAATCGGATCGAGTCGCCTTCTCGTGACTTGATCAAGGCACGCGCCAGAGGAGAAATCCAGCTAATGCGCCCCTGCGAGACATCGGTTTCATCTACACCGACGATCGTATAAGTGTTCTCAACGCCTTCTGCATCGGCAATTGTTACCCGGGCACCAAAAAATATCTGGTCGTTATCGCCCTGGCGCAGCGGATCGACAATTTCTGCGCTTTCGATGCGCTTGGTCAGGAAGCGGATGCGGCGATCGATCTCCCGCAGGCGCCGCTTGCCATATATATAGTCGCCATTTTCGGAACGGTCGCCATTCGATGCAGCCCAGGCAACCACCTCCACAACATGAGGGCGCTCACGTTTAACTAGATGCTCAAGCTCATCTTTCAAGCGAGCATGACCAGCCGGCGTAATGTAGTTGCGCGTTCCGGGAGGAAGCTTCAATGAGGGCGAAAGATCCTCTTCATCGTCGCTATCACTCTCCCGCACGAACGCCTTGTTCATCAGTAACCGATACTATAGTGCTCGACATCAACACGGATCAGTTCGCGCCCGAGCAAGGCAGCCGTGTTCTTGGCAAATTGCTCTGCCCAGGTACGCTGGTCGCGAAAGCGAACCTCGCCGGCGTATTTGGCAACACTAAGAATGCGGTCGACTGCAAGAATCTTGCCGGTCGGGGTCGCCACATCGCACTCCAGAACGGTGAACTCATGGTCGAACCATTGGCGCGCCACGTCGGATGGTGCCCCGCCCGGAAATTTGAATTCGAATTCTTTTTCCTTGCCGAACGAGACAATTACATGATGTTGCATTTCTCTCTCCTCCACGAATCGGTTCAAGGTATTCTAGCAAAACAACCGAAGCAATCAGGAGCCGAAAATGTCCCTTCATCCGCTGACTGACACAGAGATCAGCGACATTCATGCACAGTTGCATGAACTTCAGGTGGAGCACCGCGACCTGGATCTGGTCATCACCCACCTGATAGAGAATCCGCCACCGGAAGATTTGCTGATTCGCCGCTTGAAGAAGCGAAAGCTGTTGCTGAAAGATCGGATTATTCAGCTAGAAGAAATGCTGGTACCTGACATTCCCGCTTAGTCGTCATTTAGGGGAACGCGAAAGAATAT
Organism: Ferribacterium limneticum; assembly: GCF_020510565.1. Lineage (NCBI taxonomy): Bacteria > Pseudomonadati > Pseudomonadota > Betaproteobacteria > Rhodocyclales > Azonexaceae > Ferribacterium > Ferribacterium limneticum. The sequence continues at coordinate 1,156,073 of NZ_CP075189.1, read as the reverse complement.
CCAGTAAACAGCACCAATAACCCCGGCTACTGCGAGTTCCCACAAAACTGGAACCATCCACACGAGTCCTGCCAGCAAAGCCAGCAGGAGCGTAAAAATGACAACTTTCACAATCAAAGAATAATCGAGCCGATGTACCAGGCAAGTGCGGCCATGGCGGCACTGCAGGGTATGGTCAGTATCCATGCCCAGACGATTCCGCCGGCCACACCCCAGCGGACAGCGCGAGCACCGCGGGTTGAACCGACGCCGGCAATCGCGCCGGTGATGGTGTGGGTAGTGGACACCGGAATGCCGAATGCCGTTGCGAGGAATAGCGTGATGGCGCCGCCGGTGTTGGCACAGAAGCCGCGAGCCTGATTGAGCTTGGTGATGCGATTGCCCATCGTCTTGACGATGCGCCAGCCGCCAAACATGGTGCCGAGGCCCATCGCGGTATAGCAGGAGAGCACGACCCAACCTGGGATGGGATCGCTGCTCGTCGAGATACCGGCCGCGATCAGCAGCATCCAGATGATACCGACCGTTTTTTGCGCATCGTTCCCGCCGTGGCCCAAACTGTAGGCAGCAGCAGAAATGAGTTGGAAGCGGCGGAAATGTTTATCGACCTTGCGTGGCGCCATGTTTCGACATATCCACGAAACAATGACCATCAAGGTACCGCCAATCATGAAACCGAGGAATGGTGCGACGAAAATGAAGGCCACGATTTTCAGGACACCGGACGATATCAGGCTGCCAACCCCAGCCTTGGCGATGGCTGCACCAACCAGCCCGCCGACCAGCGCGTGCGAAGAGGACGAGGGAATGCCGTAATACCAGGTGATGACGTTCCAGATAATGGCCCCGATCAGCGCACCGAAGACCACGTAATGATCGACAATCGACGGATCGATGGTGCCTTTGCCTATGGTTGAGGCAACTTTCAGCTGAAACAGGAAATAGGCAAGGAAATTGAACCCTGCTGCCCAGATCACCGCCTGATGTGGCTTGAGAACGCGGGTGGAAACGATGGTGGCAATCGAATTGGCCGCATCGTGAAAGCCGTTCATGAAGTCGAACAGCAGGGCGACAATCACCAGGGTGACAACGACCCCGAGGCTGATATTAAGGGTATCCATACCGAGCTATCCGCTCAGGAGTTTTCGAGAACGATGGCTTCTACCGTGCCCGCGACATCCTTGCAGCGATCGGTCACCGATTCGAGCAATTCGTAGATTTCCTTGAGCTTGACGACCTCGCGCACATCCGGCTCTTCGCGGAAGATCTTGGACATGGCGCTACGCAATGAACGGTCAGCTTCCGATTCCAACTCGTCGATTTCATGACAAAACTTGAGGATGGCCGGCGCATTGTCCATGCTGTGCATCAACTTGATCACCGACTGCACGCAGATACAGCAATTTTCGGTGACGATCGCCATGGCCTTGGCATCCGACGGAACGCGGGTGATGTCGTAGAGCGACATCGACTCCGCGACGTCCTGCATGACGTCGAGAATATCGTCCATGCCATTGATCAGCTGATGGATTTCATCGCGATCGAAAGGTGTGATGAACGCCGTGTGCAGTTGCGCCAGCGTATCGTGGGTGATGGCATCCGCCTCTCGCTCAAGCCTGTCGATTTCCTCGGCGAAGGCTGGCGCTTGCTCGGGATGATCAACCAGTGCGGCGATCATGTTGGACAACGCCTTTCCGCCCTGTGCAATCAACTCGGCGTGCGCGTTGAAAAGATCGAAATACTTGCCCTCCCTGGGCATCAGACGAGCGAACATGACAGTCCTGTTAAGTTTTTATTACAACGAGCGGATTCTATCACTCCGGCACCGGCCTCCAAATGCCCGGTTAGCGAAGAACAAAGTACTTCCCGCTAAAATAGCGCATGGACATCTCCCCCCTATCTGCCGACACATTTGGCGACCGTTTCACGCTTGAAGCGTTGCCTTTGGCCCGGGCGCCGGCCGGCTACGCAGTGCAGATGCTCGATACCGACAAGCTGCTCGATCGGCTCACCGGCGCTTTCCTGCCTGTCCGCTCCGAACAACTCGACGGGCTGTTCGCCAGCTTCGACGCCGCCTACGCCGCGGCGCAAGCCTGGGTGGAAAAACATTGCCAGCATCCCGACGACCACCGCCTGGCCATCGTGCCGGCCAGTTTTGATCACCTATTGAACCGCCACGTCCTTATATATGGCGTTCTCTGCGGTCAACCCTGATTTTTGCCGAATTCTGGAGCTACCAATGACCCCCATCCAAACACGCCAGCTTGGCCGCAGCGACTTCGTTGTTCCCGAAGTCTGCCTCGGCACCATGACATTCGGCGAACAAACCAGCGAGGCTGACGCCCATGCCCAGCTCGACTACGCGCTGGCTGCCGGCATCGGCTTTATCGATACTGCCGAGATGTACGCCGTACCGCCGCGCGCCGAAACCTGTGGCGCCTCGGAAAGCATCGTCGGGCGCTGGCTCAAGCACCAGCAACGCGACCAGATCCAGATCGCCACCAAGGTCGCCGGCCCGAGCCGCAACCTGGGCTGGATTCGCAACGGCCCGCCAGCACTCGACCGCGCCAACATCCGCGCCGCCCTCGACGGCTCGCTGCAGCGCCTGCAGACGGATTACGTCGATCTCTACCAACTGCACTGGCCGGAGCGCAACCAGCCGATGTTCGGCCAATGGCAGTTCGACCCCAAAAATGAGCGGGAAGGCACGCCAATCCGCGAGCAGCTCGAAGTGCTCGGCGAACTGGTCAAGGAAGGCAAGATCCGCCACGTCGGCGTCTCCAACGAGCACCCGTGGGGCATCATGGAATTCACCCGGCTGGCTGACGAACTCGGACTGCCGCGCATCGTTTCGACGCAGAACGCCTACAGCCTGCTCAACCGGACCTTCGAAACCGGCCTGGCCGAAGTCTGTTATCGCCAGCAGGTTGGACTGCTCGCCTACTCGGCGCTGGCTTTCGGCCACCTGACCGGCAAGTATCTGACCAACCCCAACGCCGGCGGCCGCATCACCCAATGGCCAGCCTTTGGCCAGCGTTACAGCAAGCCGAACGTCGCCCCTGCCGTTCAAGCCTACGTTGAACTCGCCCGCAAACACGGCCTGACGCCGACCCAACTGGCCCTCGGCTTCTCGCGTTCGCGCTGGTTCGTGGCCAGCACCATCATCGGCGCCTCGTCGCTGGCCCAGTTGAAGGAAACGCTGCCTGCCATGCAGACAACGCTGTCGCCAGAAATACTCGCCGAAATTGATGCCATCCACCTGCGCTACACCAACCCGGCGCCTTGATGGAATCGCTTTTCGTCCGCCTGGCCGAAGCCCTGGCTGTTTCCGAAATTGGCCAAAAAATCCGGTTGACCGTGGCAATCGCCGCCGACTGGCAGGCCGGCAAGCTGGATTGTCGCGACAGCACACCGGTCACGCTGGTTTGCGGCCGGCCGGCCAAGCCCGAACTGCTGCCCCATAAAGACGTGCCGAATCGCAACCCGGGCACGCCGGAAGGTCGCGCCCGATTGCTCCACGCCATCGTGCACATCGAGTTCTCGGCCATCAACCTCGCCCTCGACCACGCCGCCCGCTTCCGTGGCCTGCCGCAAGCTTATTACGCCGACTGGATCGGCGTTGCTGCCGAGGAAGCCGAGCATTTCGAACTGCTCCGCGCCCGCCTGCAATCCCTCGGCTACGACTACGGCGACTTCCCGGCCCACGCCGGCCTATGGGACATGGCCGAAAAAACCACCGACGACCCCCTCGTCCGCATGGCCCTCGTGCCGCGTCTTCTCGAAGCACGCGGCCTCGATGCGACGCCGCCGATCCAGATGAAACTCGAACAGGTCGGCGACCACGAAAGCGCCCGCGCCCTCGACATCATTTTGCGCGATGAAATCGGCCACGTCGGCCTCGGCGACCGCTGGTTTCGCCACCTGTGCGCCGAACGAAATCTCGAACCGGAAAGCACCTATCGCGACCTGCTAACCCGCTACCAGGCGCCATGGCCACAGGGAAAAATGAACGAAGCAGCGCGCCTCGCAGCTGGCTTCAGCGCCGGTGAACTGGCGGTCCTCGCAAAAAAAAGGTAGAATAATCAGTTCAATGCGTTGATGTTTCGCCCGCAGTCATTCCGAGCAGCCACCGGTCTCGTAGGTTCTTGTGCAGGATTCACCCCATTGATTCGTTCCCCGGCATGGCTGCGTCGGGGTCACCCAGGCCGCCCGACCATCGGGCCAATCCGTCGCCGGTTATAACAATGTGAATGGCGACGATGAAAGGAAACAGCATCTATGTCGTCTACTCCCGACAGCTTCGCCGATCTCGGCTTAAGCGAAACGCTCCTCAAAACACTCATCGAAATCGGCTACGAAACACCGTCGCCGATCCAGGCCCAATGTATCCCGGTCCTGCTCGAAGGTCATGACCTCATCGGCATGGCCCAGACCGGCACCGGCAAGACCGCCGCGTTTGCCCTGCCGCTCATGGAACAGATCGACGTCAAGCTGATGAAGCCGCAAGCGCTGATCCTGACGCCGACGCGCGAACTGGCCATCCAGGTTGCCGAAGCGCTGCAAACCTACGCCAAGAACCTGCCCGGTTTCCACGTCCTGCCGATCTACGGCGGCCAAAGCTACACCATCCAGCTCAAGCAGTTGTCGCGCGGCGCCCACGTCATCGTCGGCACCCCGGGTCGCGTCATGGACCACCTCGAGCGCAAGACGCTCAACCTCGACAACCTGAAGACCATGGTTCTCGACGAAGCCGACGAAATGCTGCGCATGGGCTTCATCGACGACGTCGAATGGATTCTCGAACGCACCCCGGCTCAGCACCAGACCGCGTTGTTCTCGGCCACCATGCCGGAACAGATTCGCCGCGTCGCGCAGAAATACCTAGTCGAACCGCGCGAAATCAAGATCAAGTCTGCCACTGCCACCGTTGCCGCCATCCGTCAGGTTTACTGGCAGGTTTCCGGCATGCACAAGCTGGACGCCCTGACCCGCATCCTTGAAGTTGAAGAAGACTTCGACGCCGCCATCATCTTCGTCCGCACCAAGACGGCCACCGTCGAACTGGCTGACAAACTCTCGGCCAGGGGTTACGCCGCCGCCGCCCTGAACGGCGACCTCAACCAGCAGATGCGCGAACGCGTCATCGAGCAGTTGAAGTCCGGTGCGCTGGACATCGTCATCGCCACCGACGTCGCCGCCCGCGGCATCGACGTGCCGCGCGTCAGCCACGTGGTTAACTACGACATTCCGTACGACACCGAAGCCTACGTGCACCGCATCGGCCGTACCGGCCGCGCCGGCCGCACCGGCAACGCCATCCTCTTCGTCGCACCGCGTGAAATCCGCATGCTGCGCACCATCGAACGTGCTACCCGCTCGCCGATCGCGCCGCTGACCCTGCCGAGCCGGGCCGACGTGACCAACAAGCGCGTCTCCGACTTCAAGCAAAAGGTCGTTGAAGTGCTCAACGCCGAAGGCCTCGATTTCTTCTCCAACATCGTCTCGCAGATTGCCGAAGAGCAAAATGTCGGTGCTGAGGAAGTCGCCGCTGCGCTGGCCATGATGGCCCAGGAAGGCAAGCCGCTGCAGATCGCTGGTGAAGACCCGCGTCCCGCCCCGGCCCCCTCCTTCGACAGTCGTGACAGCCGGCCGCGTCCGGGCAGCTTTGACCGCGACGAGCGCAAACCGCGCGCCGACCGTGGCGACAAGCCGAGCTTCGAAAGCCGTGGCGAACGTCCGCGTCGCGAAGAGCGCCCAACCCGTTCGGCCCCGCCGAGCGGCGACATGGTGCGTTATCGCATCGATGTGGGCAGGGATCATGGCGTTCAGGTCAAAGACATCGTCGGCGCCATCGCCAACGAAGCCGGCATTGAAAGCCGCTTCATCGGCCGCATCGCCTTGTACGACGAATCGAGCACGGTCGAACTGCCGGCCGGCATGCCGGGCGAAGCCTCCAACGCCCTGAAACGCACCCGCGTCCGCGGCGTGCCGATCAACCTGCGTCCCGATGAAGGCCGTCCGGATGGCGGCGCCAGCAGCGAACGCAAGTTCGACGGCGAGCGCAGCTTCAAGAAAAAGAGCTTCGACCGCTAATCGTTCTTAAGCGGCAAGACACCCAAGGCCACGGCAAGTCCGTGGCCTTTTTCTTGTCCGGAATTTCCTGAACCGGCGATCTGGCGTTGGCGAGGATTTCATTTTTGGCCGTTTTTTACGTTTCACGTAGTAAACCCGGTTGACCGTGGAATTAACCCAAAACGACTATTTGATAACCATTCCTATTTACAAGCGCCAAAACACCGCCTATGATGAGAACCGTTCTCAACAAAAGGCATCGACAATGCGAAGCCTGCTATTCAATACCCTGCTGGCCGGCCTGCTGTTCTGGCTGCTCATTGCCGGCATTTCAAACTGACTTTCCGGCAAGGAGCGACCATGCCAGGCAACGAACTGTGGGCCGGGGCCTTGAGCCTGCTGCTCATTCACCACGAAACCGGCTGTCAGCATTCGGCGCTCAACGCCGCCCGGCTGCTCGACCGCATCGGCGCACTCGACGAGATCGATGCCGACACCCGCAATCTGTGCGAGCGGGCCAGTAGCCGCCTGAGTTCCGGAAAGGAGCAGCTCCATGCTGGCACCGCTTAAGAACCGCGCCCTGCTCGAGCGTGACGACGGCGATCCGCAGGCCGACCTCTGCCCGCTGCCGAGCGACAAAACCGGCCGACTTGTCGCTGCACTGGAATCCGAAATTACTGCCCTGCGTTCTGCCCTGCGCCAGTCGCACCAGACCCAGCGCCGGAGCGCGACGATTTCGACGAAAAAGATCATTGCCCAGCTCAATGAAATCGACGGACTCAAAGCAGTCGTCGCTGCCCAGCGCCAGCGACTGGCCGATTTTGAATCGGGCCAGGTGATGATCGAACTGGGCCGCCAGCTGCAGCAACTGAGCGCCTCGAACAACGATTTGAGCAGCGCGGCGCAGCGGGTCTGGCATCTCGAAAAAACCATCCGCGCCGCCCATGCCGAATGCGAGCGCCTGGCCGGCGAACGCGATGCGCTGGTCCAGCACTTCCACTGCCCGCTGGCCAACAGCCTGCAGTTATAGGATTTACCAGCCTTGGCGAACGGGAATCAGCGATCCCACGGTCAACCGGAAATTTTCGCCAAAATTGAAATGTCACTTTTCCAGCCAGCCAACCGGATGCCCGGCCAGCCAGCGATTCATCGCCGAGGAGCCCGAGCATGTCCGATCATCCCTTTCACGTCGCCGGTGGATTTTTTGCCCCGACCCGCCATAACCAGCCCGAAACACTGACCCTGCAACGCCCCAGCCTGCCGGAAGAGACCAGCAGCGCTCCGCGCCCAGGCTCGCGTCGGCGCAAGCTGTGGGACATCCCGCACAAATTCCATTGCCCGGTCATCGGCGTCTGTTTTGGCGTTGAAGAACTGCGCGGCCTGATGGCCAGGAGCATGCAGTTCCCGCGCGACACCAGCGATTTCGTCCTGCACACCACGGCCGTCGGCGCCTGCGAAGCACGCACACCGCTGGCCGAAGCGCTGCACAAGCAGCTCGAAAAGCGTTTTCAACTCAGCGTCCGGGTTTTTACCAAAGCCAAGGAGGCCGAGGCACTGCGCAGCCTGTGGCGCGACGCGGCGCAAACCGGCATCGAGCTCCCCGCCGCGCTGTGGGCTAGCTGGACGCATCCGGCCTGCGATGCCTTGCTCGAACAGGACATCTACGCCGACATTCACATGATCCAGCACCAGCTCGGTACCGGCACACGGGCCGAGCTCTCCATGCTCAAGGCGCTGCAGGCCGACAACGCGCAATTGCGCCGGCAACTCGACGCGGCGCGCCACGAAGTGGAAACCCAGCGCACCGAGAAATCGCGCGAGACGCAGCAACTCGGCCAACGCGTCGCCGAACTGCGCATCGAGCTGGCCTGCAAGGACGCCTACGCCGCCAACCTGGCCGGCCAACTCGAGCTGTTGCGGCAAAGCCTGCCCGAGCTCAAGGAACGCCAGGCCCTGGCCCGCCGCGCCAGCGATGCCGAAGCCAGAGCCAGCGCGTTGACGGCGCAGGCCGGCGAACAGGACCGGGAAATTGACTACCTGCGCGACCGCCTGCGAGCGCTGACCCAACATGCCGGCGAAACCATCAAGTCCCTGCTGGCCGAGGGCCCGGATGCTGCGCCGGAAGACACCGGGGCGAATCTCGCCGGCAAATGCGTTCTTTGCGTCGGCGGCCGAACCGGCTCGATCGACGGCTATCGCCAGATCGTCGAGCAGCGCGGCGGCCGTTTCCTGCACCACGACGGCGGTCTGGAAGAAAGCCTGCATCGCATCGACGGCTTTCTCGCCGCCGCCGACCTCGTCATCTGCCAGGCCGGCTGCATCAGCCACAACGCCTACTGGCGGGTGAAGGAGCAATGCAAACGCACCGGCAAGCCCTGCCTCTACATGAAGAACGGCGGTGCTTCAGGGCTGTCGCGGCTGATCGACCAGAACCGCAGCGACACTGCGCTGCCGGCCAAGGTTTAACTGCCGCGCCGCTCCAGCCACCTGAGCAGGACGGCGAACAGCACCTCCGGCTCGACCGGCTTGGCGACAAAATCGTCCATGCCGGCATCGAGGCACTTCTGACGGTCTTCCCGGAACGCGTTGGCGGTCATCGCCAGGATCGGCGTCGGCCGGCGCCCCGCCAGCTGGCGAATGGCCCGCGTCGCCTTGATGCCGTCCATGATGGGCATCTGGATATCCATAAGGATCAGGTCGTAATCGGCCAACCCTGCCTTGTCGACCGCCACGGCGCCATTTTCGGCTACATCGACCGGCCAGCCGAGCACTTCATGGAGCAGTTCGAGGGCAACCATCTGGTTGATTTCATCGTCCTCGACGAGCAGGACGCGAGTGCCGGCAAAGCGGGTCCGCAAGGCCTGTTCCGTTTCCGCCGCCGACAAGGCCGGCCCCACCGGTTCATCGCCCTTGTCGGCCGTCCCCACCGGGACACAATCCCGGGCTAGGTGCAGCGTCAGGGCGAAGGTGCTGCCCTGCCCCGGCACGCTGCTCACGGAAATGTCGCCGCCCATCAGTTTGACCAGTTGCCGGCAGATGGCCAGGCCCAGCCCGGTGCCGCCATGCTGACGCGTGGTCGACGTATCGGCCTGCTCGAAAGGCTCGAAGACGCGTTGCAGCGAGTCGGACTGGATACCGATGCCGGTATCCACCACCTCGATGCCGATCAGCACGTCGCTGTCACTCTCCTCGCGAATATCGGCGCGCACCGTGACGCCGCCCTGCTCGGTGAATTTGATCGCATTGTTGACCAGATTGAGCAGGATCTGCTGGATGCGCAGGGCATCGCCGACCAGCGGGATATCAAGCAGGCGCGGCGCGATTTCGCGCCGGAGCCACAAGCCCTTGGCCTGCGCCCGCTCGCCAAGCAGGCTGTCGACATTGGCGAAGAGCGCCCCCGGCAGGAAGGGCATTTCTTCCAGAGCCAACCGCTCGGCCTCGATCTTCGACAGGTCGAGCACATCGCCGAGCAAGGCCAGAAGATGATTCGCCGCCTGATTGATGCGGCCCAGGTTTTCGACCTGCCCGGGATCGACATTCTGCCGGGCCAGCATGTGCGTGAGGCCGATGATGGCGTTCATCGGCGTCCGCACTTCGTGGCTCATGTTGGCCAGGAAAGCGCTTTTCGCCCGGTTGGCCGACTCGGCGGCCTCCTTGGCCTGTGAAAGCTGCTGTGTCCGCTCGGCGACCTGTGCCTCGAGATGATCGCGATGGCGCAGCAATTCGGCCCGCGACGCCTCGCGCTCGGCCGACCAGCGCGTCGAAATCCAGCCCCCCCAGGCAATGCCGGCCAGGCCGATGAGCCAGATGATCAGATGGCTGATGCCAAGATTGAAGCGCGATTGCTCGATCTGCGCATAATAGGGCGCCAGCGGCAGATTGAGCCCGGTCGCCCCGCGCATGTCACCGGTCTTATAACCCAGAATGGCATGGCATTTGTCACAGCCCGGCTCCATCATCATCGCCCGCAGGTAACGCAGATACGGCTTGCCGGCGACCTCCTCGACCGCCCACACCTCGGTCTTTTCGCCACGCACGAAGGCTTCGAGCTGATGCTTTTCCCAGACATCCGGGGCATTGCCCGGATTCAGGTAGCGCAACCCGGTGATGCGGCCGCGAATGCCGTAATCGGTGGCGTAGAGATCCATCATCTGGCGCAGCATCGAGGCCGGATTAAGCAGCGTCAGTTTCCGCCCATCGGCGGCCGTCGCCTCCCGCCCGGGCACATGCGACAACCACTCGACCGGCTGCTGGGTTGCCGTGATCGGCACGTAAACCCCGCCATGCAGCGTGCCCCAGCGACGGAAAGAGATGTCCTTGTTGAGATTGGCGCGCGCCTCGGCATAGGCCATCTCCATTGCCTGGTTGCTGACGTTGTGGAAATTCCACACCATCGACAGGGTCAGGACAAACGTCCACACGACAGCACCGAGCAGGGCCAGACGGACGGAGAAGAGTTTTTCAGCCATGACGCGATCGAGCTTTCATGCAAGGATGAAATCCCTTTGAATCTAGCATGAAAACGGCATGACCGGGCGGATCAACAGCCTGCACACCGCGCTCAGCCTCTCCCTCGGACAGCCCGCTGTAGCGCCATTTTCCCCGGCAGCCCGCCGATCAGCCATTCCCACGGTGAACCGGAAATAATCGGCAAATTTGCAACAAACGAACTGCCAGAAGCCGATCTGCAAGGACTTGACTTGCATCAATGTTGCAAATGCGATACATTCGCATTCGTGTTCATTGCATGCCGACATCGGCGAGAACACAGCATGTCCGGTCAGCCAGCCAAACGCCAGCCAGCCTTTCCATAACTGACTAGCCACAGGACTGCCCTCCCGCTCGGGGGATCGATGCGCGCACGGGCGTCCTGTCCGGTGATTTGACTCTGCCCCGACAGGAATATGAAAAAACAATCCAACAAGACCAAGTTCCCGGCCAGCTTCCGGGTTCCAGGCATGGCCAAGACCAGCATCGCGCTGGGCGTTTCCACCGCCATGCTGATGCCGATGGGCGCAGCCCGTGCCGACGACGATGTCGAAATGAAGCCGGTAACCGTCGTCGAACGCGCCTTTGACCACAACCCCTATGCCGAACCGGATGCGCCGTACAAGGCCAAAAAGTCCGGCGATGAGCGCCGCACGCGCCCGCTGGCCGAAACCCCGGCGACCATCCAGGTCATGACCAAGACGCAGATCGAGGATTCCGGCTATACCGACCTGCGCGACATTCTCGATGCCCAGCCGGGCATCACGCTCGGTACCGGCGAAAACGGCAACGCCTTCGGCGACCGCTACATCATCCGCGGCTACGAAGCCCGTTCCGACACCTTCGTCGACGGCCTGCGCGATCCCGGCATGACCATTCGCGAAAGCTTCGCCGTCGAACAAGTCGAAGTCTCCAAGGGTCCGAGCTCCAGTTTTGCCGGCCGCGGCACCGTCGGCGGCGCGATCAATGCCATCACCAAGCAGGCAACTGTCGACTACGACTTCACCAAAGTGTCCGCCGGCGTTGGCACCGATAGCTACGGCCGGGTCACGCTCGATGCCAACCACGTCGTCAACGACAATGTCGCCCTGCGTGCCAATGTCCTTTACGGCTACCAGCAGGTGCCCGACCGCGATCCCGCCGACCGCGAACGCAAGGGTGTGGCGCTCTCCGGCCTGTTCAAGCCAACCGACAAGCTCGACATCCTGGTCGACTACTACGGCCTGCGTGCCGAAGACAGGCCCGATCTCGGCTCATGGCTGACCGGCACCGTGCCGAATCGCCGGCCCATGGCAAATTCCCCGGTCTACGCCCAGAACGGCGATTTTCTGACCTCGGATGTCGACACCCTTACCGGGCGCATCAAGTACAAGATCACGCCCAATCTGCGCCTCACCAACCTGACGCGCTACGGTCGCTCGGAAAACGGTTATGTCGCGACGGGCGCCAATGCCAGCTCGACGCTGACCAACCTCAACCTGACCACCCATTCGGGCTGGCAGGATGTCGACTACTTCGTCAATCAGACCAGCCTGGGCTGGGATACGACCATCGCCGGCATGAAGCACGATTTCATCTTCAGTCTTGAATACACCGATCACAAGGTGCTGAACGGTCTGTACGAAATCGGCGGCGTTGTCCGTGGCGCGAACTCGCCCAGCCAGAGCAATGTTCCGGTAGCGTTGGCTCAGACTGCGCTGGACAGGACGAACGTCACCAAGAACACCGCCAACTGGGATATCGACTGGCAAGCCAAGGCGATTTCGGTGTCTGCCATGGACACCGTCGACCTGACGGAAAAATGGACGGCCTTTGCCGGCGTACGCTATGACAAGACCGATATTTCGCTGAGAACCCGGCAAGCCGCCCTTCCGACCGGCACCCAACCGCCGCAGGGCACCATCAACGATTACGGCAGCCAGAACGCCGGCATGTGGAACAGCCACTTCGGCCTGGTTTACAAGTTCCTGCCCTACGCCAATGTCTATGCTGCGTATGGCTCCGCCGCCGACCTCAACGGTGGCGAATCCGACGTCGGCAGCAGTTCGGGCTATGGCGGCATGGTCACCTACAACGGCTCGGCCGCTGGCGCCAAGCCGGAGAAAACCGAGAACTTCGAACTGGGCACCAAGTGGAACCTGCTGGGCGAAAAGCTGCTGGTCACCGCGGCGATCTTCCAGACCACCAAGTCCGACGTGATGGAAGGCGCCAACTACGCTGCAGCCGGCACCTTCAACACCGGCAAGAACCGTGTTCAAGGTATCGAACTCGGCCTGGCCGGCAACGTCACCGATAAGCTCAGCGCCTTTGCCGGCGTCGCCTTCATGGAGTCCGAAGTACTCGACTCATGGACTGCCGCGAACGTCGGCAAGCGCCTGAGCAACTTCGCCGACATCACGGCCTCGGCTCAATTGCGCTATCAACTGACGCCCAAGTTTGCCCTCGGTACAGCCGCCAAGTACGAGAGCGAAAAGTACGCCGGGCAACCCGACACGGCCGCTGGCTTCAATGCCACAACCGGCCTGTATTCGCAGCCTGTTCCGGCCTACACGGTGGTCGACGCCTTTGCCGACTACCGCGTGACCAAGCGGGCCAAAGTACGCCTCAATGTCGGCAACGTGTTCAACGCCGATTACTACCTGGCCGGTTATCGCTCAGGTGCCTTCGTCTACAAGGGCGATGCCATCAACGCACGCCTGACCCTGAACTACGACTTCTAAACAAGGTGGCAAGCGCCGGGCGGCTCAACAGAGTCGCCCGGCCTTTTTCATGAACGCTCCACATCCTCCCCTACAACAAATTCCGCGCGAGATTTACTGCGCTGCGGATTACGAACGCCTGGCCCCGCACTTCATCGCCGCGCCGGGCCTGGCCTACATCGCCGGCGGCTGTGCCGACGAAATGACCCTGGCCGCCAATCGCAACGCCTTTGCCCGGACGCAGATCCTGCCGCGCCTGCTACGCGACATGCACGACGGCCATACCCGGTGCGATTTGCTCGGACGAACCTGGGCGCATCCCATCCTGCTCGCCCCGGTGGCCTACCAGCGGCTGGTCCACCCGCTCGGCGAACTGGAAACGGCGCGGGCGGCCGCCGCCACCGACACCTGCCTGGTGACCAGCACGCTCGCTTCGCAAAAGCTCGAAGACGTGGCGCCGATGGCCGGCGCCGAACGCTGGTTCCAGCACTACATGCAGCCGACACAGACTGCCACGGTGGACCTGATAAAACGGGCGGAAATGGCAGGCTATACCGCGCTCGTCGTCACGCTGGACACGGCGATCAAGCTCCCCAGCCGGCGGGCGCAAGAGATCGGCTTCGCCATGCCGCCCGAGGTCATCGAGGCCAATCTGGCCGATTACCCGGTACCGCCGCCCATCGTGCTCGAACCCGGCACCAGCCGCGTTTTCCAGGGTGCGATGCGCCAAGCGCCAACCTGGAACGATCTGGCCTGGCTCCTCGGCCAGACCCGCCTGCCGGTGCTGATCAAGGGCGTACTCCATCCCGACGACGCAACCCGCCTGCAGGCCATGGGCGTGGCTGGACTGATCGTGTCCAATCACGGCGGCCGGGCGCTCGACGGCGTACCGGCCAGTCTCGACGTCTTGCCGCGCATCCGCCAGGCCGTCGGCGACGATTTCCCGCTGCTGCTCGACAGCGGCATCCGCTCGGGCAACGACATTTTCAAGGCCCTGGCACTTGGCGCCGACGCCGTACTCATCGGCCGCCTGCAGGTATACGCCCTGGCCGTGGCCGGGGCGCTGGGCGTCGCCCACCTGCTCAAACTGCTGCGCGAAGAACTGGAGGTCTGCATGGCCCAGGCCGGTTGTGCAACGCTGGCCGACATCGGCCCGGACATGATTTATCGACACGAGGCAACATCATGCTGATTCCCATCGAAGGCGTCCTCAGCAAGGACGAAGTACGTCAGTTCCGCCAGCGGCTCGACGCCGCCGCATGGCAGGACGGCCTGAAAACGGCCGGCACCCTGGCCCGCTCGGTCAAACGCAACCTGCAACTGGAAGACGGCTCGCCACTGGCCGTCGAACTGGGCAACCTCATCCTGCGCAAGCTCGGCAACAATCCGCTGTTCGTTTCGGCCGCACTGCCCAACCGCATCTACCCGCCCAAATTCAACCGCTATGCCGATGGCGGCACCTACGGCGCGCATGTCGATAGCGCCGTGATGGCCGTGCCGGGCACCAACGTTTCAGTACGCAGCGACCTTTCGGCCACGCTCTTCCTGGCCGAGCCCGATGAATACGAAGGCGGCGAGTTGCAGGTCGAAGGGCCTTTCGGCATCCAGTCGGCCAAGCTGGCGGCCGGCGACATGGTGCTTTATCCGTCGAGCAGCCTGCACTGCGTCACGCCGGTAACGGAAGGCGCCCGCGTTGCCTCGTTCTTCTGGATTCAAAGCATGGTCCAGAACGACAGCTCACGCGTCCTGCTCTTCGATCTCGACCAGTCCATCCAGGGAATCACCCCGGCCCTCGCCGCCGACGACCCGCGCCTGCTCAAGCTGACCGGCGTTTATCACAACCTGCTCCGCCAGTGGGCGGTGACCTGAAAGCGGAAACATCATGCGCAAATCCATCGCCTGGGCGCTCGCCGCCGTCTTTGCCGCCGGCCCGGCATTGGCCGACGACAAGGAACTCAACCTCTATTCAGCCCGCCACTACCAGTCCGACGAGGCGCTCTACGCCAACTTTACCGAGCAGACCGGCATCAAGATCAACCGGATCGAGGGCAAGGCGCACGAACTGATCGAGCGTATCCGCAATGAGGGCGCCAACAGCCCGGCTGACGTTTTCATCACCGTCGATGCGGCCAGCCTTGCCGTGGCCGACGCCTGGGGCATCTTCGCGCCGGTCAAGTCAAAGCTGCTCGAATCGCGCATTCCGGCCCATCTGCGCTCGGACAACTGGTTCGCCTTCTCGACGCGGGCGCGCATGATCATCTACAACAAACGCAAGCTCAAGGCAGAGGACGTCGCCACCTATGAGTCGCTGGCCGATCCGAAACTCAAAGGCCTGTATTGCAGCATCCCTGGCGGGCACATCTACAACCTGACTTTTGTCGCCTCGATGGTTGCCCACAACGGCGAAGCCAAAACCGAGGAATGGGCGCGCGGGCTGGTCGCCAATTTCGCCCGGACCCTGAAGGGCGGCGACACCGACCAGATCAAGTCGGTGGCCGGTGGCGAGTGCGGCGTGGCGGTGTCGAACAGCTACTACCTGGCCCGCCTGATGGCCTCCGAGAAGGTCGAGGAGCGCAACCTCGTCAAGCGTCTGGGCGTCGTGTGGCCGAATCAGAACGGCCGCGGCACACACATCAACGTCTCCGGTGGCGGCATGGTCAAGACAGCCAAGCATCGTGAAGCCGCCGTCAAGTTCCTCGAATACCTGGCCAGCGACGAAGCACAGCGTTATTTCGCCAATGGCAACAATGAATGGCCGGCCGTGCCGACCGTCAGCATCAGCAACGAAGAGCTCGACGAACTCGGCAAATTCAAGGCCGACAATGTCTCGTTGATCAAGGTCGCCAACCAGTTGTCGGCCGCCCAGAAACTGCTCGACCGGGCAGGTTATCGCTGATCCGGATAGCGGGCCTGCGGTGTGCGATCACAGGCCCCCATCGCACATCAGTCAAATCGGGTGGCAGCCAGGCTCGCCCACAAAAAATCACCTCAGCACTTGGTGCAACACGCCTCCGGGCGATCCCGAGTGAATCGCTGACAGCCAGACTGAGCAAGGCTCTTGGCCATATTGCGTATTTCCCAGCGGCGGCCAACGCAATTGCGAATCGTTCCTAATAATTATTGACATTAATTCTCATTCACGAGAAGATGCGGCAAATTCTTGTTTGCATTAGGCGATTATCGTGACCAACCAGCCCAAAATTCCCGAGCACAACACGCCCCCGGAAAAAACCGAAGAACGCCCGCGGATCGATAGCGAAAAGATCCTCGGTGGCGCCTCCACTGTCGAGATCGAACACGCCGGGCAACGCTATCTGCTGCGTGTGACACGCGAGAACAAGCTGATCCTGACCAAATAGTCTCTCCGTTGTACCTCTCGTTTCCCGAAGCCAGCAAGCACCCGCCAGCCAGCCAAGGGTTTTTTTCCGGCCAGATGACAGGCAAAACCTGAAAAGTTGTCCATGAGTTACACCCTATCCCGCCCTTCCCCCCTGCAGCGCAGCGGCTTGCTAAGCGTGGTCGTTGGCCTGCATGTCGGTGTTTTCCTGCTCATCCTGGTCGCCAAGACCGTCGTCCCGCAAATCATGGAAATCCCGCTCGTCGTCGATCTGCTGCCCGCCCCCGAAGTCGCCAAGCCGCCGGAAGCCAAGCCCTTGCCGATGGCCAAGCCGGTACCGGTCAAGACCGTGCAGGCACCCATACCGAAGGCGCCCACCCCGGTCGTCGAAGCCACCCAGAGCACCGTCCCGACTCCCGCCGCCATCGTCGCCGCTCCGGCCGAACCCAAACCGGTTGCCCCACCCGCCGAGCCAGTCAGCCAGGCTCGCTTTGACGCCGATTACCTGAGAAATCCGGCCCCGCCCTACCCGCCGATCGCCCGCCGCATGGGCGAGGAAGGCAAGGTCGTGCTGCGCGTGTCGGTCAACCCGCTGGGTACCGCCGACAGCGTCGAGATCAGGACATCTTCAGGCAGCCAGCGCCTCGACGAATCGGCGCAAAAAACGGTTCGCAACTGGAAATTCATCCCGGCCAAACGTGGCGATGTCGCCGTCCAGAGCTGGGTGCTGGTCCCCATCATTTTCAAATTGGAGCAATAAAAATGCAGGAAAACTCGTTCGGTTTTGCGCACTTGTGGGCCAGCGGCGACAGCATTTCGCACGCCGTCGCCATCATTCTCGCCATCATGTCCATCGTCAGCTGGTACCTGATCCTGGCCAAGGCCGTCGATTGGTGGGCCATGCGCCGCGCCGCCAAGGCGCTCGGCGCCTTCTGGTCGGCGAGCAGCGTCGGCGATGGCATTGCCCTGCTCAATCAGGCCGGCGCCGACAGCCCTTACGCCCAACTGGCCACCCAAGCCAATGGCTGCAACAACGATTGCGAAGCCGCCCCCGGCCGCCTGGCCTCGCGTTTTGACCCGGCTGAACAGATGGAACGCGCCCTGCGCCAGCAACTGTCGACGACACAAGCCAGTATGGAAAACGGCCTGACCCTGCTTGCCACGACCGGCGCCACGGCGCCATTCGTCGGCCTGCTCGGCACCGTCTGGGGCATTTACCACGCGCTGGTCGCCATCGGCCTGTCCGGTCAGGCCGCGCTCGAGAAAGTCGCCGGCCCGGTTGGTGAAGCGCTGATCATGACCGCCGCCGGCCTCGCCGTCGCGCTGCCCGCCGTCTTCGCCTACAACGCCTTCACTCGCGCCAACCGCGTCATCCTGGCCGACCTCGACGCCTTCGCTCACGACCTGCATGCCTTCTTCACCGTCGGTAAGCCGTTTGTCGCCAACAGCGCGCAGATCCACCCGATGCGCGCCCGCGTTGCGACGGAGGCGGCATAACATGGCCATGGGCAGCTTCAACGCGCAGAACCACCAGATGCCGACGGCGGAAATCAACATGACGCCGCTGGTCGATGTGATGCTGGTTTTGCTGATCATCTTCATCATCACCGCGCCGCTCATGACGCATCAGGTGCCGGTCGACCTGCCGCGCGCCTCAAGCACGCCGTCGCCGGAAAAACCGCTGACGCTGCAGGTCAGCATCGATGCCGACAACCGCGTATTTTTGGCCGAAATTCCGGTTGACCGTAGCAGTCTCGAAGCGCGCTTCAGCGAAGCCGTGGCGCAGGACGCCAAGGTCGAAATGCACCTGCGGGCCGACCGCGCAACGCGCTACGAAACGGTGGCCGAAACGATGAGTGCCGCCCGTCGGGCCGGCCTCACCAAGATCGGTTTCGTGACCCAGCCGGGGGCTGCGCCGCTGTAAAAATTTCGTTTTAAAACCATCCTCAAGCCAGCCACGCGTATGCCCAGCCAGCCAGAGAAACCAGGGAGTCATAAAAATGCTGAGCATCAAGAAAATCGTTTCCGCACTGGCTTTATCCGCCGCCCTGGCCGCTCCGGCCCTGGCCCTTGAATACCCGATCGGCGTGCCGCAACAACGGGCCGGCATGGAAATCGCCGCCGTCTATCTGCAGCCGGTCGAAATGGAGCCGGAAGGCCACATGCGCAAGGCCAGCGAGTCGGACATTCACCTCGAAGCCGACATCCATGCGCTGGCCAACAACCCGAACGGCTTCGAGGAGGGCGCGTGGATGCCTTACCTGATGGTCAAGTTCGAGGTTTCCAAGATTGGTGGCGACTTCAAGGTGGCCGGCGATTTCATGCCCATGGTCGCCAACGACGGCCCGCACTACGGCGACAACGTCAAGCTGGCCGGCCCGGGCAAGTACAAGGTGAAATACACCATCCTGCCGCCGTCGGCCAACCCGCATTCGCACTTCGGCCGCCACACCGACCGCGCCACCGGCGTTCGCCCGTGGTTCAAGCCGTTTGAAGTCGAGTACGAATTCACCTACGTCGGCATCGGTAAAAAAGGCGGGTACTGATCATGAAACTCGCCAAGATTACCGCTGCGCTGGTCGTGGCGGGGCTGGCCCTGCCCGCGCTGGCCGGCCCCAAGGAGGTCGAGTTGCTGAACAAGCTGACCGCCCGGCTCGAAAGGCTTGAAGCCCGCAATGCCGAGCTGGAAAAGAAGCTCGAAACGCGCAACGCCGAGATGGAAAAGCAGGTCAAGACGCTCAAGACCGAGAGCGACGAGATCGCCAAGGGGCTGGACAGCCCGCGCCTGTCGCAGTACGAGCCGGAACTGACGGTGCGCCTGAAGGCCGTCGAAAAGGACGCGCTGGAAATGAAGAAGGCCGCCAGGATCGCCGAAGGTCTTGAAGGCATCAAGGTCAGCGCCGCGCTGGCCACGGTCGGCCAGCACGCCAGCGGCCTGCCGCAAGGCGTCGAAAACGGCAGTACCCAGCTCAACTACCGGGCCGACGTTTCGGTCGAACTGCCGCTCGACCCGATTGGCGATATCGAGCACAAGCTCTTTGCCCACCTGCGCATGGGTCAGGGCCTCGGCCTCAACGCCGCGTTCTCGCGCCTCGGCCATTTCGCCAGCGCGCCGAATGCACTGGCCTTCCGCGCTTCCGGCAGCAGCCCGGACGACTCGGTGACCATCCTCGGCCAGGCCTGGTACCAGGCGGCGATTCCGCTGCCCTTCCTCGGCTTCAAGCCTTATTCACGCGAAACCCTGGAGCTGACTTTCGGCAAGATGGACATCTTCGGCTTCTTCGACCAGAACGCCGCGGCCGGCGACGAAGCCAAGCAGTTCCTCAACTCCGTCTTCGTTCATAACCCGCTGCTCGACGCCGCTGGTGAAGTCGGCGTCGATGCCAACGGCTTCCAGCCGGGCTTTGTTGCTTCGTATCTGAATTACGTCGACAAGATGCAGCCGTGGCGTCTGTCGGTTGGCCTCTTCGGCGCCGGCGACAAGGGCGCCAACTACCAGCGCAGCCTGTCCTCGCCGCTGCTCATGGTGCAGGCCGAGACGGAGCTCAAGCTGTTCGGCGGCCTTTCCGGCAATTACCGGGTCTATGGCTGGAACCGCAGCCAGGGCACCGATTTCGACGGCACACTGACCAAGCACACGGGCGTCGGCGTCTCGGTCGATCAACGCGTCGGCGACGGTATCCGGCTCTTCGCCCGCTACGGCAAGCTGATTAACGGTGAACTGCCGTTCAACCAGGCAGCCACGCTCGGCGCCGAGTTCTCCGGCAGCTATTGGGGCCGCGGCGCCGACAGTCTGGGCATTGCTGGCGCCTGGCTGCAGGCCGGCAAGGCTTATCGCAACGCTCCAGTCACCACTTACCTGGACGAATTGCAGACCCAGACCGCTTTCACCTTCACGCCGCGCGGCGCCGAAAAGCTGGCCGAAGTCTATTACCGCTACCGCGTCTCGCCGCAGTTCGAGCTGTCGCCTGACCTCCAGTTTGTAACCAACGGCGGTGGCAATGGCGACGCCAAGTCGGTCAAGGTCTTCGCCCTGCGCGCCAACATCGCCTATTAAGGAAGCCCCATGAAAACCGCCCGCCTGCTTTTCATTTTTAGCCTTTTTTTCCAGTTGACCGCAGCAACGGCCGACGACATGCCGACCTACAAGCTGCTCATGAAGGATGGCCGCATTCATCCCGAAACGCTGGAAGTACCGGCCATGACGCGCTTTCGGCTGGAGGTGAAGAATGAAGGGCCGGGCGCGGCGGAATTCGAGAGTCTGGAACTGAAGAAGGAACTGGTCCTCTCCCCCGGTGTGACACGGAACATGGTGTTTTTTCCGATGAAACCGGGAACCTACAAGTTTTTTGACGATTTCCATCCGGAAACCGGGCAAGGGCGGATTGTCGCCAAATAGATCGCCAGCCAGCCAATAGAAACAACAGCCAGCAAGCACGGAGCACAGCATGGGTAACGCATTTTTTGTCGTCTGGCGTGAAAGCCTCGAAGCTTTCCTGATCGCCGGCATTCTCTACGCTTGGCTGCAGGCCAACGACGCCACCGGCAAGGGCAAGCGCGCCCTGTTCATCGGCCTCGGCGCCGGCGTCGGCCTGGCCCTGCTGCTCGGCTGGGCGCTGCTCACGGTGCAGGACGAGCTGACCGGCGAGGCGCTGGAAATCTTCCAGACCGCCACACTCTTCGTTGCCGCCGGGCTGATCACCCAGATGGTGCTGTGGATGCGCAAGCATGGCCGGCAGATGAAGGCCCGGCTGCATGCCGACCTGGCTGCCGCCCGCGAGCGTTCCGGCTATTTCGGCGTCGCCGTCGTGGCTGCCTTGGCCGTTGCCCGCGAAGGCGCCGAGACGGTGATCTTCCTTTACGGCATGGCGCAGGAAGGCGACCTGAGCGCCCTGCTCATGGGTTCCCTGGCCGGTTTTGCCGGGGCCGCTGCCACCGCCTGGCTGGCCGCCAAGAGCCTGGCCAAACTCAACATCGGCCTGTTGCTGCGCCTTTCCTCCATCCTGTTGCTGATCCTCGCCTCAGCCCTGCTCATCGCCGCCATCGACCGCCTGATCGGCGCCGGCTACCTGCCGCCGCTGATCGACCCGGTGTGGGACAGCTCGATGTTGATCGACGACACGACCAAGGGCGGCAAGCTGCTCGCCGACTTTTCCGGCTACCGTGCTCGGCCGGCGCTGAGCAGCCTGCTGGTCTGGGCAAGTTACTGGGGTGTCGTGCTGTTTGCCTGGCGGAGGACGGGCCGTGGCTGAACACGTCATCGCCTTCCACCCGAGCCGCCCGCGCAGCCGGGTGGAAAAAGTCGGCCTTTTCCTCCGCAACAACCGCCGGACCATCATCGCCATCCAGTGGCTCATCGTCGTCCTCTACGCCGCGATGGTCATCATCCCGGCGTTTTTGCCCTTGCCGCCGGAAGACGCTCACATCTGGGACAACTTGCGTCTGTTCGCCCAATTCTGCTTCTGGGGTCTGTGGTGGCCGGGCGTCATGATTGCCACGGTGACCATGGGCCGCGTCTGGTGCGGCCTGTTCTGCCCGGAAGGCGCCGTCTCCGAATGGGTCAGCCAGTACGGCCGGGGCAAGGCGCTGCCGCGCTGGCTCAAATGGACCGGCTGGCCCTTCGTCGCCTTTGTCATGACCACGGTTTACGGCCAGCTGGTCAGCGTTTACGAATACCCGCAAGCGGCCTTGCTGGTCCTTGGCGGCTCGACCATTGCGGCCATCGGCATCGGCCTGCTCTACGGCCGCGAAAAGCGCATCTGGTGCCGCTACCTGTGCCCGGCCTCCGGCGTTTTCGCCGTCCTGGCCAAAATCGCCCCGCTCCACTACAAGGTCGACCGCGACGCCTGGGACAAATATCAGGGCGACTTCGAGCCGGTCAACTGCGCCCCGCTGCTCGACGTCCGCCGCATGACCAGCGCCTCCGAATGCCACAGCTGCGGCCGCTGTGCCGGCCAGCGCGACGCCGTCACCTACTCGGCCCGCTCGCCGTTCAGCGAAATCCTCGATTTCACCAACCCGGCCCGCACGCCCGAAGCGCTGACGCTCGTCTACGGCGTCCTCGGCGTCGCCACCGCCGCCTTCCAATGGACGCTCAGCCCCTGGCTGCTCAGCGCCAAACTGGCCGCCGCCGAATGGCTCGTCGACCACGACCACTTCGCCCTGCTCGACAACGACGTGCCGTGGTGGCTGCTCACCCACTACCCGGAAGCCAGCGACCTGTTCACCTGGCTCGATGGTGCGCTGATCCTCGCCTACCTGCTCGGCGGCGGCTTCCTGCTCGGCAGCCTGCTCCTCGTCGGCCCGGCCATCGCAAGCCGTCTGCTCAAGACTGAACACCTGAGCTGGCAACGCTTCACCCTGGCGCTAACCCCACTCGCCGCCGCCAGCGTCATCCTCGGCCTGTCGATGCTCACCGTCACCCATTTGAAAGCCGAACACCTGTGGCTCGGCTGGTTGCCGTACTTCCGCATCGGCCTTCTGACCGCCGGCTGCCTCGGCAGCCTGTGGCTGGCTTTTCAGCTGGTTCTGCGGTCAACCGGAAAAAATGCCCAAAAATGGAATGCCGGGATCGCCATGCTGTGGCCGGTCGGGCTCATGGCGACGGTGTGGACGCTAGTTTTCTTTGTTTGGTGAGGGATATCTGTCCTTGGAGTTGGTATTTGAATCACTTGAGGAACAGAACCAAATTAAACAGTAAAAATTTTCTCTAACAGCCCTGTAAAATTACAAAGTCATAATTTTCCGGTTCAGCCGAAGATGCACCTTCAACTTAATTGCCCTTGCTGTGGTGCAAAGGCCATGAATTTGTGGAAAAAGCTAGGGCTATCTACCTACTCAACAACGCCATGTCGCGCCTGTGGCACTTCGCTGGGCGTAGAGAAAGCCGGCACGGGCTGGTTTATTTGGGGCTGGCTTCCATTTTCACTGTCCGGCCTGTTCCCATTCCCGGCAAAAATTATTCTTGGCTGCCTGGGCATCGGCTTAATTTTCGCGCCCCACCTCTTTTTTATTCCTCTGGTTCAGAAGACAAGTGAAATCAAGAGGACACCTCCACGCGGGATGATGCTCTGGTTAAGTATTGTTTTTTTGAGTATGTTTGCCAGCGACTGGATAAACCTCTTACCAAGCACACAAACGAAGATCATTGCGTTGCTCGTATCAGTCGTACTGACATTTCCTGTGATCAAGACTGTTTGGGATCGTATTCCGAAAGCAGATGAGAAAATCCTCGCCTTCGGTGCAGGCTATTTACTTATATTGGGTATGCACTACTTCGCGCTAAGTACCGTGCCACCTGCTTTGGTCAGTCGCATCTGGGGGGAGCAGTCCATAGCCAACGCTACGGTGGACAGGAAGCGCCACAGCAACAAATTGACGCGCTGTGCAAATAAAGTGGACATCATTTTTACCGACGATGATGCAAAACACGAAATCTGCCTTTCCGAAGAAAGTTGGAAACAGATTACAAAAGGGAGCACCGTCACTGTGAAAATCCAGGAATCCTCCTATGGGCGCTTGGTTACAGCAGTCGAGCCACTTGTTATCGATAGCGGCCTCACCAAATAAACAACAAAGCGCGCAGGCACACGAAAAATTCGTACTGCCCCCTTTTGCTGCACGCTTTTGCTGCACAGCGGTTCAGGCACTACAACTAGGGCATAACGCCCCCGGCCGTCTCCACAGCCAAAGTGGTCAGAGTGAATTAGTTTTTCCGACTCCCACGGTCAACCGGAAAAAACAGCCAAAAACAAAATCGGCCGGGCATGTCCCGGCTTTTTTGCGCATAAAAATCAGGCGCTGCCCCGTCCATTTTGCCCGCCGAGCGTTTGGGCCAGTCGGCTTCGGAGAACCGCTCTTGCCGGTCGCTCGGCAAGAAACACCAGCATTGCCGCGAACGAGCCACTGGCGTTCAGGTCTACGACGAGTCAGCGTTATTTTGCCGGGTACGTCGTGTTGCCTCGTGGTTCCTTGTGCGGCAGGCGGTCCCGGCCGGGTGGTCCGGTTTTCGCCGCCATGAACCAAGGCTCTGCGGCAGACGGGTGTGGTTGTTGCTAGTAGTTGGGTGTGAAGCAGGACGAGGGTTCTTGGCCCTCGACAACGGTTGGAGGCGATATGTCGGTCAATGGTATTAACGCTAGCGGTTTCGATATTTCGAAACTCCTGGGCGGCAAGGCGACTACGCCGGCGGCCGGTTCGGCTGAGGCGACGGATTTCTTGTCATCGCTGAAGTTGCAGATCGCCAATGTCGAATCGCAAACGGTCGGCTTGCTGGTCTCGTCGGCGCCGGGTTCGGGCAAGGTGTCGGGCGCGGCGAATTTTGCCGACATTCTCGGTGCCGGCAAAATGGCTGGCACGTCCTCTCTGGACGCCCTGCTGGGCAGTGCCGCTGGCGTGGGTGGCACGAATGGCGTGTCGGCTGCGGGGCGCAACATGGCGCTGTTTGATCCGGAGTCGGCCTACAAGATGATGACAGACATCAACCGCTTTGCCGTCAATTTCAAGGCCGAGGCGTCTGAAATGAGCGACATGAAATCCTATGTGTCGACGCTGCAGCAGGAGGCGGTGAAGCTGGGCAGCACGGCGGAATCGACCAGCAACGATGAAATCCGCGGCCGCGTGCAGGCTTTTGCCGATTCCTACAATGGCTGGATGCAGCGTTTCGGCAGCGAGTTGCAGGATGGCGGCATGCTGGCGGGCTCGCAGGCGGCCAAGGTGTCGCAGTGGGAACTGGAGCAGAGTATCGCCAATCCATTCAATGGCGCGATGAACGGCGTGCATGGCATGGCTGATCTCGGCCTGAGCATCGATCCGGTGACCAAGCTGGCGACGGTGGATAACGCCCGGCTGGATGCGACGCTGGCCAGCAACAAGACGGCGGCAATCGGCGCGCTGCACGAATTCACCGCCAATTTCGCCAAGTCGGCTGAACTGTTGAACTCGGCCGGCAACTTCATTACCAACCGTCTGGACAATCTGACGCGCGCGATCAGCTACATCGATACCAACATGACGTCCTTGCAGGCCGAATTCGGCCTCGGTGACCCGGCGACACCGAGCGGGCAGGTGGCCAAGGCCCTGGCCAATTACAACGCGGTTCATGGCATCGGATGACTGCAGTCATAGGGGTCAGAAACATTTCGTTTTCTGCCCCTTTTAATCGAGCGTTTGCAGAATCGCCCGGACTGGCTGGAGCGCTGCATGCTGGTGATGGCCTGAGGCTGGTTTCAACCAATCCCACGGTCAACCGGAAAAATCGGTCAAAAATGAAATGCCGGCGTCGCCATGCCGTGGCCGTTCAGGTGATGGCGACGCTCTGGCTTTCCTTGTCAAGCAGTTGGCCATCCAGCAACCGGACTCAGGCCGCCAGACTCAATGGCTCGCAGCGCCGCAGCAGTTGCCGGGTCAACGGGCTGTGGCCGCGGGCCGGCAAGCGTTCGGCGCAGAGGGCGGTGGCCAGATTGTGCTGGCCGGTGCGTAGCGCCGCTTCGATCAGCGTCAGGTCGAGCAGGTCGCGCTGGGCATGGCTGCCACCGAAGCGGTGGGCGATTTCGCGGAGCGGGCGGAGCAGGCGCACGGTGTCGCCGTAGGCGCCCTGGCCGAACGCCTTGAGGGCGAGCGTCAGCGGATGGCCGACCTCACGGGTGAAGGCTTCGTTGTCGTCATTGCCGAGCAACACGGCTTCCTGCGTTTGCAGCACCTCGGCGATGGCTTCGGGACGCCGGGCGCCGACAAAGGCCATCACCGCATGCACGTCGTTGAAGGCGTAGGTGCCGGCCGTGGCCAGCGGCTGCCAGCCATCGGCCAGCGTGGACCAACGCTGGCCGAGGTCGACGCCACGCAGGTGCAGGCGCCAGAGCAGGGCCGAGGCGTCGATCATGTCGAGCACCATGGTCGACCGTTCGCCGTGAATGGGGCCGTCGAACAACGCCAGCACTTCGTCGATCTCGCCCAGCTCGAGGTGGAAAAGGGCCAGGTGCCACCAGAGATGGACCTTGAAGAAGCTGTCGGTGGACCAGGCGGCGGGATCGGCGCGCATCCAAGCGATGCCGTCGTGGGTGCGGCATTGCATTTCCATGACGTGGGCGACGGCGTGCTGGGCCCAGCCGTCGCGCGGTTCAAGCTCGACGGCCGCCCGGCCTTGCGCCTCGGCGCGGGTGTAGTCGGCCGTTTCCTCAAGGCCGAAGGCATGCATGGCAAGCAGCGCGTGATAGCCCGGCAAGTCCGGCGACCAGGCGGGCAGCGCGCGGGCGATGCGGTCGCGCAGCAGCCGGGAATTGCCGACGTAGAAATCAGCCAGATGCCCGGCCTGCAGGGCGAGGATGTCGTGCGGGTGGTCGATGCTGACATCTTCGAGCAGCCTTCCGGCGCGGCGCCATTGCCCGTCGAGCATTTGGGCGACGGCATCGATATGACCGCGCTCGCGGGTATTGGCCGGCAAGCCGACGGTCGCGGCGAGGCAGGCACGGGCCACGGGGATGGCGGCCGGCTCGGTGCCGAGCAGATGGAGATAGGCCTTGAGGATATGGCCCATGACAAATTCCGGGCTGGCGTTGATGGCGGCATCGACGCTGGCCACCGGGTCTTCGATATAGCACTGGAACTGGCGCAAAGCGCGCCGAAAATGGCCCAGGCTCTCGGCGCTGGCACCGGAATACGAAAGATTCAAATCGTCGTGAATGATCATTGTTTTGCTCCTTTGGGGTGGAAATCTTTGCGGTCGATTGGCGTCGTTACCGGCCAAAAAAGCCGGAACGCGCACAGTGCCAAGGTAGTCTCATGACAATTGACCCGCCATATCCGGGGCGCCTGAAGATTTGACCAAGGCGCCGGAGACTTGTTCGCGGAGGCGAAAGATGGATGTCCTTTCCGAAGTCTTTGCCGCCGTGCGTTTCTCCGGCGGCGTCTTTCTCGATGCGGAATTCACCGCGCCGTGGTGTGTCCTGTCGCAGGTCGGGCCGGAGGAGTTTCACGCCCAGGGCAGGATGCCAGCCCACCTGATCGCCTATCACTACGTCGTCGAAGGGCGGATGTTTGTGCACATCGATGATGCCCCGGCCATCGCCGCCCAGGCTGGCGAGATCGTGCTCCTGCCGAACAATGCCAGGCACGTTCTGGGCAGCGCCTTGGGGCTTCGGGCAGAAGTCATCGACAGTGCGGTGCAGGCACCGAGCGAGCTGGGGCCAGCCATCCTGCGCTACGGTGGCGGCGGTGAGCCGACGCGCATCGTCTGCGGCTACCTCGGCAGCGACAGCGCCGACAATCTGTTGCTCAAAGCCCTGCCGCCGCTCCTCAAGCTCGGCGTCCGCGACGGCAGCGGCGGCGCCTGGCTGGAAAGTTCGTTCCGCCACGCCGCCAGCGAATTCGGGACAAGCGGCAGCGGCTCGGCGGCGATCCTCGGCAAACTGGCAGAACTGCTGTTTGTCGAAGGCGTCCGCCGTTATCTTGCCGCCCTGCCCGAAGGCCAGACCGGCTGGCTCGCCGGACTGGGCGACCGCATGGTTGGCCGGGCCCTCGCCCTCCTCCACGCCCGCGTCGCCCACCCGTGGACGACGGAAGAACTGGCGCAGGAGGTCGGCCTATCGCGCTCCGCCTTTGCCGAGCGCTTCACCAACCTGATCGGCATGCCGCCCATGCGCTATCTGGCCAACTGGCGCCTGCAACTGGCTGCCGCCCGGCTGCGCGAAAGCACCGCCGCGACGGCGCAAATCGCCAGCGAGGTCGGCTATGAATCAGACGCTGCTTTCAACCGCGCCTTCAAGCGGGCCTTCGCAACGACGCCGGCCGCCTGGCGCAAGCTGCGCCCCGACGCAACAGCGCCACGGTCAACCGCAAATAACGGCCAAAAATGAAACATCGAAATCGCGACAATTTGGCGCCGGTAAGCCGTTTGAATCTGGCAACGGGTCGCCACCGGGTTTAGCTGAACAAACGGCTCTTGGTTCAAAGCCGGCAAGGAAATTTGCGGAGATTTCTCACAAAACGGCACAAACAATCGCCGACGGATCACTCATCATCTATTACTTATGGAGTAATTCTGGGAAAATGTGACAGTTCGCCAATCCACTTTCCTCGGCCCCGGCCATTGCAACCCACACGGTACGTTACGCCATCATGAGCACCACCCTGCGCGCCCGAACATTACTGGTCATCGCGCTGTTGGGGGCGAATCTGCTGGTTTTTGTCCTGGCGGCGTATTCGCTGCACCACAGCAAGGCGCTTTACGAGGAACAGGCCGAGACGCTGACGAAAAACGTCGTGGGTTCGCTCGATCAATCCGTTTCCGGCAGCATTCGCAGCATCGATCTGGCGCTGCACGCCATTGTCGATGACCTGGAGCAGCAGCTGGCCAAGGGCAAGATTGACGAGGCGTCGATCAGCGCCTCGATCGCCCGCAACCAGCAACGCAATCCTGAACTTGAAGGTCTGCGCATTGCCGACGCTTCCGGCCTGGTCTTTCTCGGGACTGGCGTTGACAAGGCGGCAGCGGTTTCGTGGGCGGACCGCGATTATTTCATCTACCACCGCGACAACGCCGACCGGAGCATGCGTTTTCGCAAACCCCGGCTGGGGCGCGTTGCCAAGCAATACATCGTCAATTTTTCCCGCCGCTTCAACACCAGTGACGGGCGTTTTGCCGGCGTCGTTTCCGCCCCCGTTGCCCTCACCTATTTCGCCGAACTTCTGGCGCAATACGAGCTCCCGCCCGACACCGTCCTGATCCTGCGCGATGCGGACCTCGGGATGGTCGCACGCTTTCCGGCGGCCCCTGACCGCCCGGTCGGACAGGTGGGCGATACCAGCGTTTCCGCCGAGCTCCGGACACTGGTCGAATCGGGCGTCAAATCGGCCACGTATCACACCTCAAAGGCGGCCGATGGACGCGAACGCACCGTTTCATTCCGGCGTCTGAACAATGTCCCGATGATCGCCATCGTCGGCGTCTCGAGCGATCAATACCTCAGTGGCTGGAAAGCCGAGGTGTACAAGACCGCCGCCATGGTTGCCGGGATCCTTCTCCTTTCCGTCCTGCTTGGCACGCTCCTCTTCCGGATGCTGGCCAATTCGGAACGCGACCGGAAACGCCTGGCGCTCAGTGAAGAAAATCTCCGGACCATCATCGAAACCGAGCCGGAGTGCGTCAAGCTGGTGGATACGGAAGGACGTCTCGTGCAGATGAATCCGGCCGGCCTGGGGATGATCGAAGCGTGTTCTCTCAGACAGGTTGCCGGGCTGTCCGTTTTTGACCTGGTCGCACCCGAGGATCGCCAGGCCTTTGTCGAATTCCATCAACGCGTGATCAATGGTCAAAGCGGCATGCTCGAATTCGCCATCATCGGACTGAATGGCGCCCGCCGGACCATGGAGTCGCACGCCGTCCCGGTGCAGGTTGGCGGTGAAGTCGCCCATTTGGCGGTCACCCGGGACATCACGGCACGCAAGCAATCCGAGCTCGAGCTGGACGCCTACCGGAACCATCTCGAGTTGCTGGTCGAGGCCCGGACCGCCGAACTCAACGCCGCCAAGGATGTGGCCGAAGCGGCGAGCCGGACGAAAAGCACCTTCCTGGCCAACATGAGCCACGAACTGCGCACGCCGCTCAATGGCATCACCGGCATGATCCGGCTGGCCCGCGCCCGGATGACCGACGAAAAGGGCCGCGATCAGCTCGACAAGGCCAAGTTCGCGGCCGATCATCTGCTGTCGGTGATCAATGACATCCTCGATATTTCGAAAATCGAAGCCGACCGACTGGTGCTTGAAACCACCGACTTCAAGCTCGCCCCGGTCTTCGACAGTCTGGTCAGCCTTCTCGGCGACAAGGCGCAAGCCAGGGGGCTTGAACTACACACCGAGATTCCGCCAGAGCTGTTCAACCAGGCATTCAGCGGCGACCCCCTGCGTCTCGGGCAAGTGCTGATCAATCTGGCGGCCAATGCCGTCAAATTCACCGAGCGCGGCAGCATCACCGTCCGCGTCATCGAGCGCGAATCAAGCCGGGGCGCCGCCCTGTTGCGTTTCGAAGTGATCGATACGGGCATCGGTCTTGGCCCGGAAGACAAGGCACGAATTTTTTCCGCCTTCGAACAGGCCGATAGCTCGATGACCCGGAAATACGGTGGCACGGGCCTCGGGCTGGCGATCAGCAAACGCCTGGTCGGCCTCATGGGCGGGAAAATCGACGTCGACAGCACGCCGGGGCTGGGCAGCAATTTCTGGTTCGAGCTCAGCCTGCCGAAGTCAGGCCGGGCCGTGGCCGATGAAGGCAGCGCCGCAATTGAACAACCGGCCAGCCAGATTCTTCGCCTGCACCCAGGAAAACGCATCCTGCTGGTCGAAGATGAAGCCCTGAATCAGGAAGTTGCCCGCGGCATGCTTGAGTACGTCGGCCTCATCGTCGATGTCGCCAACGATGGCGAGCAGGCGGTTCAACTTGCCCGCCAGAAGGACTACGCGCTGATCCTGATGGATATCCAGATGCCCGTGATGAACGGCATTTCGTCCACCCGGGCGATTCTCGCAGAATCGAAAAACCAGCAGACGCCGATTATTGCCATGACAGCCAATGTCTTCACCGAAGACAAGGCCAATTGCCTAGCGGCCGGCATGAACGACTATATCGCCAAGCCGTTTCATCCCGATCGCCTGTACCAGACCCTGCTGAAATGGCTAACAGCGGAAAAACAACCGGACAAGGAAGCAAGTTTGGCCGCATAGGGCGATCCATTCTGCGAAAATCCCCGCTTTCCAGTCGTCAGCCCAACCATGATCCAAGGCCAATTCCGTTCTTCCATTTTGCAAGTGCCTGCCGACATAACGCCGCTCAAATTCCGCGGCTATCTGCGTCAGGAAATCGAGGCCGTGCAGGCGACAGCGCAGAACGAGGAGGACATCATCATCGTCCGCCTGTTCGTGCTTGAAAAGGTCCTTTTCGGGCTGGGCGCCAGGAAGGTCGACAGCATCCTGCATGGCGTTGTCGCCAAGTGCCCGAACATTCAGCGCATCGAACTCGAAGCGCTGGCCCGCCCCCTGACCCAGGACGAAATGCAGGAAGCCGCCAACGACGCCCAGGAAACGCTGCAGGCGCTGAGTGATCGGGTCATGGCTTCAGGCGGCAAGCTGGGGCCGGACGCTGGCGGTAACTGAGCGGCGATTTTCCCGGTTTTCCTGAACCACCTCAGTTCTCGATCAGCTTGCCAGCATCGGCAATCAGCTCGGCCACCAGTGTGCACAATTCCTTGATGGTGGATTCCTCTACTTCGAGGAAACCTTCGTACTCAGCGAGATTTCGTTTCTGGTGGGCGTTGTCCAGAATGCGCCATTGAATGGCGGACCAGCCCAGGGTGTGGGGCAGGCACTGAAAAACAGTGTAGCGGTTTTCACTTCGATAGCCGTGCCAGCGTAAGGCGGCGAGTGCCGCGGCATGAGCCGCGTTATAGGCGCTGGTGAAGCGGCCTTCGGCGGAGAGGCTGCCAAGTTGGGCGTCGGCCAGTCGGGTGCGTGCCATGCCCAGCATCCGCCGGGCTTCGGCTGCATTGCGCGGTTCGGCCTTGAGTTGGCCGATGCGCACCAGATTATCCAGCGCTGACTGGGTCAAGGTCTTTTCCGATCAGGGGCAATATAGGTTGGGCGAGGACGCGATTGACGAATGAATCCGGCTCGGCGAGTCGTCGCACATATTCGGATCGAGTATAGCAGTTGGGGTTTATCTTCCGTCCAAGCTGCGTTTCCAGCGGTAATAGCAGGGTCAGGATTTCATTGAGGGAAAGGTTTTCGCCCACCAGCATCAGGTCGATATCGCTTTGTGCAGTGTCGGTTTGTTTGGCAACGGAACCGTAGATGAAGGCGCTATCCAGCCGGTTGGCGATGGGCAGCAAGGCTTCGCGCAGCAAGGGGACGGCGCCAAGTGTCTTGCGCGTCAACACGACCAGCTCTGCGAAAACGGGACTTTGCGGGTTGGCCTGAAAACACCGAAGATTGCCGACGCGCTCGGAAAGAACCAGCCCGGCGTCGACCAGCCGGTTCAGTTCCCGTTGCAGCGAGGCGCTACCAAGCTCTGTCAAGCGACGCAATTCGCTCAAGTGATAGCTACGTTCTGGCTGGCCGAACAGCCAACGGAACAGGCGGGCCTGGCTATCGGAAAAAAGGGCGGCGGAAATCGACATGGCCAAATATTAGCACGATCATGCTATTTTTTGGCTTGATATTGAAAGTCGTCCTATTTGGCTCCGCGTAAAGGTTGTCGGCGCCGGAGAACTTAGCGCAAACGCCCGTTCAATTCGTCGATGACCGCAGACCAGTCAGCATCCTCGATGATTTCTTCCTTGAGGAAAGCACGTTGCGCATCGCTCCAGAAGGGCGCGCGGTAGAGTGGAATTTCGTTGTCCAGTGGGCGATGGGTATCGATGAAGTTCTCGAGCGCAACCGCGTCGGTGGGTAGTCCGAGCTGGGCAAACAGGTTGGCCATGGTGTGCAGTTGGGCTTGCATGGGAGACTCCTTTTAGGCGACGGGGTGTTGGTTCGACGGATGCTGACGGCAACAGTTCCGTCGCTGGCGCTGCTTAAAGTAGCGTTTCGACCGCGTCCACCAGTTCCTCCGGCCGGGTGGCCGGGGCGTAGCGATGGACGACCTTGCCCTGACGGTCGACGAGAAATTTGGTGAAATTCCATTTGATCGCCTCGGTGCCCAGAATGCCGGCCGCTTCGTGCTTGAGCCAGGCGTAGAGCGGATGGGCCTGGTCGCCGTTGACGTCGATCTTGGCAAAGAGCGGGAAAGTGACATCGAAACGGGTCTGGCAGAACTGGCCGATGGCTTCGGCGTCGCCGGGTTCCTGCTCGCCGAACTGGTTGCAGGGGAAACCGAGGACGACAAAGCCCCGCTCCCTGAAGCTCCGGTAGAGTTCTTCGAGGCCGGTGTATTGCGGGGTGAAGCCGCATTGGCTGGCCGTGTTGACGATCAGCAGAACCTTGCCGCGGTAGGCATCGAGGCTCTGCTCATCACCGTTCAGGCGCTGGGCGCTGAAGTCGTAGAGGGTCTGGCTCATTGGCGTTCGATCACTCTGCTTTCAGTAGGAGGACTTCGGAGCCATCATCGGCGGCATCAACTGGCCGCGAATCTCGCCCGGCTTGAATTCGGCGCTATGCACATTGACGTACAGCTCGCCGGCCTTGTAGGCCTGATATTGCTCGGCACTGAGCTTGCTGCCCTCGGGAACCATCCAGCCGTTGTCCCCGCTCTTGTTCAGGGTGATGACGACCGGCCCGTTGGCGCCGGCCTTGCCGATGTGGATGTGCGCCATGGTGGCGGCCAGCCCGCTGGTCATGACCTTGCCGCTGACGCTCATGTCGGGTTTGATGGTGATCATGCCTTCACCGCTGGCCTTGGTGGTGACGGGCGGCACTTCCATGGCGCCGGAAAGTTTGAATGAAATGTCGTCGGCCAAGGCCGGCAGGGAAAACGTGGCCAGGGCAATGGCGGCGACGGCGAGGATGCCCGGCATGGCCAGGCGGCGGTTCGGGGATGTGTTCATGGCAAGCCTCTCATCGTGGAAAATTATGTAGCCAGGAGATGGGCGTCGCATGTGGGGTGACTTTTTTACTGCGGCGGCTACATGGCATTTGAGTGCCGATATCCAGCTTGGTTCGCCGATTCGTTGTTTGGCGTTGTCGGGCTTGCCTTCATGACCTGTCGCAAACCCGGCAATTGGGCCGCACCGGAAAATTAAAACCCGTTTAATCAATAACCTGGATTTGGGCATTGCTCTTGCATGAAGCTTCCAATGCATGCTCACGCCCATCTTGCCAAACCCGATCTCGCGACCATTGCGCAGGGGGCACTGCTCGACGGCTTCACGCTGCGCGACGTGCCCAAAGGCTATCTGCTGTCGACACCTGACAGCCCGCACAATCAGGTGCTCATGGTGCAATCCGGCCGTTTACGCGTTTATCTGGCTGGCGACAACCGCGAGCTCAACCTGAGTTTTCTCGAAGCCGGCGACATCTACACGACGCACACCCCGACCTATGTCGAAGCCGTCGTGCCGACCAGCATCTGGCTCATCGACACACCGACTTTCGCCCGCAAGCTGGCCACCGACCCGTCGGTAACGCCGGTCATGATGCGCGTCATGGGCCGCCTGCTGAGCAACGCGGTCTGCCTCATCGAAGACCTCGCCTTTCGCGAAGTGCCGGCCCGGCTCGCCCGCTTTCTCTGCCAGCTGGCCGAACGGCGCGGCCTGCGCCAGGAGCACGGCTGGCTCGTGCCGCTCGATTTCAGCATGCAGGACATCGCCAGCCTGCTCGGCACCACACGGCAAAGCATTTCCTCGCTGATCAACCAGTGGGAACGCGAAGGCGTACTGCTCCGCCAAAGCCGGCGCAGCCTGCTCGTCCCGTCGCTCGACGCCCTCAAGGCGCGCTGCTCGCCTTTGCCATAAAGTCCTGCCCTGAACCAAAACGTCGGCCAGCCGACGGACAGCCAGCCGCCCGGCCGGCTAAAGTTGCTCCCGACAACTTTCAGGGAGAACGCCATGTCTCAACAATGCGCTTGCCGCAAGACCGACCGCTACGTCAGCTTCCAGGACATCGATTGCGCCGGCAATGCCCGCCGGCTCATGGAATACCTCGACCGGCAACTGGCCATCCCGGGCCGCAGCAACGCCTTCTGGGAATACTTCGCCAAAAAGCGCGCCGGCAACGCGGTCACCAAACCTGACGATCTTTTTCTGATCCACTCCAACATCAACCAGTTTCGCGATTTTTTTGAACACTGGAACGACAGCGAGGCCCTTGGCCTGTTGCTGCAGATCGAGGAAGAGTGCTGCTAGGCGTTTTCTGCGGATTCCACGGTCAACCGGAAAAATGCGCCAAAAATGAAACTCCGCTCCCGCTGCGGAACATGACCAGTTCGGCATCGAGCCACAATCGTTATAAGGCGGAGTTCGGCCAGAAGCGGGCCTTCAAAAAAATGCTCCATAGCTGCAATTCGCCTGAGCAAAATTGCCGTTGGCATTCCGACTTTACGTCGGCTCGTACTATCATTGCATATGCGGACCGGTGGGTCCGTTGAATAGCTGTTAGGCGCTTGGAGGCACCATGACGAGCCACAGAACGACCCGCAATGCGCCACAGCAGATTTCGGCCGTCCGTGAAATCGACGAGCTACTGAAGGCAAGGATGTCCCTTGGTCACCTCATAAATGACACGCATCCACTTAAACACCACGACTACGAACTGATCGGGAGGTTCGTTCAAACCTATTGCATCGCCGATCTTGAGGCGCGGCAGGTGATCAATTGCCTTACTCATATCAGGCAGGGAAATCCAACAACATTTGCGCTTAAACTCAACGACAAGGACGCACTAGATCATCTTATGGCTTGCGCTGACAGCTGCGTCTGGAATCTAGAGCTTGCTGAGGGAATTCGGAAGGCCGCAGAGATCTTCGTGCAGCATCGTCAATTGCGTCATATGTTCGCGCACTGGGCGGGCCGCAGAGTACCTGGTCACGACGCCTATATCTTCTTCACAGCGAGCTTGGACAAACAGAAATTGCCAAAGGGAGCGATCAAATTTGAGGAAGATGATGACGCAAACATGCAATACGGAGTCATGCCAATTTCCAACCTTCTTGAAGAGACGAAGAAGCTTGAAGGACATGCCCAGTACTTGGCGAATATGGGAACTCAGCTAGAGGCCAAAGCGGAACAAATTGCGAAGGAGTTGGCGTAGGATGTCGCTGAGGGCAGGCTTAAACTCAGGCCTTATAAGGTCGCTGGCGGCGGCCGCGCCTAACAACTCATTCATGCCGACGCCGCTCCGCTGCGTGGCTTAATTCAACCGTTTCTGAGCGTCCGCTTTCACCGTCCGGCTACTTCCGCTTAGGGCACCAAGTTGCCGTTCGACCTGGCTCGGTCAAGTTGATTTCTTCGCATGGTCGACACCGATGTGATTCGGTGGTCATCACAGCAAGACTCCGCTCCGGCGCCTTTAGTGGCCGAATTTGCACGCCATCTGTCTGACTGAACAGTGGCCGCTGAGCACCGCCTCGCCTACGATGCCGTTTTGCCAATAACGAGGAGACAGCATGCAGGCCTTTCAGGATTACTACCCGGAGAACCTCGCCCATTGCTACGGTTGCGGCCGCAACAACGAGCACGGGCATCAGATCAAGACCTTCTGGGAGGGCGACGAAACCGTCACCCATTTCCAGCCGCGCCCGGAACACACGGCGATCCCCGGTTTTGTCTACGGCGGCCTGCTCGCTTCACTGATCGACTGCCACGGCACGGGAACGGCCGCCGCCGCGATGTACAAGGCCGAGAACCGGAGCATGGACAGCCTGCCGGCCTTGCGCTTCGTCACCGGCTCGCTGCAGGTCAGTTACCTCAAGCCGACGCCGCTTGGCCCGGTCCTCGAAATTCGCGGCAAGGTGAAGGAAATCAAGGGCCGCAAGGTCGTCGTCGAGGCCACGGTTTACGCTGACGGCGTGGCGACAGCACGCGGCGAGGTCATCGCCTTGCAGATGCCGGATACGTTTGTGGCGAGCTAACGGCAGACACGTTCAGGCAGCGTGGCGGGCTACCCGATACGCTTTCCTTGAATTATTAGCAGCAACGCGGTCGAAGCTATCGCCCGCCGCCCCGGGCAGCGTAT
Organism: Ferribacterium limneticum; assembly: GCF_020510565.1. Taxonomy (NCBI): domain Bacteria; kingdom Pseudomonadati; phylum Pseudomonadota; class Betaproteobacteria; order Rhodocyclales; family Azonexaceae; genus Ferribacterium; species Ferribacterium limneticum. Next base: position 1,118,822 of record NZ_CP075189.1, on the reverse strand, counting down.
CCTTGCTGCCCACGCCGTGTTTCCCGCCCCCATGTCCACCACGCTTTCGCCCCGTACCGAACGCTTTTTCCTGCTGACGCTGGCCGGCATCCAGTTCAGCCACGTGCTCGATTTCATGATCATGATGCCGCTCGGCCCCATCCTCATGGCGGCCTTCGGCATCGGCACGCATGAGTTCGGGCTGCTCGTGGCGTCGTACAGTTTCAGTGCGGCGGTGTCGGGGATTCTGGCGGCGACTTTCGTCGATCTTTTCGAGCGCAAACGCCTGTTGCTCATCGTGTTCACGCTGTTCGGCCTGGCAACGCTGGCCTGCGGGTTGGCGCCGGGCTATTCGACGCTGATCCTGGCGCGCGGCATGGCCGGCGTGTTCGGCGGCATCATGGGGGCGCTGGTCCAGACGATGATCGCCGACGCCATTCCCTTTTCACGCCGAGGGCGGGCGAGCGGCGTGGTGTCGAGTGCCTTCTCGATTTCGACCATCGCCGGCGTGCCGCTCTCGCTGTGGCTGGCCAATCACTTCGGCTGGCGCGCCCCCTTCGTGCTGATCGCCGGGCTGTGCGTCGTTTTCCTCGCCATCGGCCTGCGCTTTCTGCCCGAGTTGCGCCACCACCTCAGCGAGGAAAAGCGGGCCCACCTCCTCTCGGCCACCTTCAGCGTGCTCGGCGACGCCAACCACCGGCGCGCCCTGTTCTTCTCGGCGCTGATCATCTTTTCCGGCTTCACGATCATTCCCTACATCACGGTCTATGCCGTCAATAACGTCGGCATCGCCCAAACCGACATCCCCATCGTCTATCTGGTCGGCGGCTCGGCCACCTTCATCAGCGCCCGGCTGATCGGCCACTGGGCCGACAAGCACGGCAAGGTCGAGGTCTACCGGCTGGTCGCCCTGCTCGCCATGGTGCCGACGCTGGTCCTCACCCACGCCGGCCTGCTGCCGCTGTGGGTCTGGCTGATCATCTCGGCCAGCTTCTTCGTGCTCATCTCGGGGCGCATGATCCCGTCCATGGCGATCATCGCCTCGTCGGCCCAGCCCAAGCTGCGTGGCACCTTCATGTCGCTCAATGCCACAGTCCAGTCGCTGGCCATGGGCCTGGCCACCACGCTGGCCGGCTTCCTCACCTCGCTCGACGCCAGCGGCCGCATCGTCGGCTATTCGCTGGTCGGCTACGTCGCTGTCGCGGCCAATCTGGTGGCCATCTGGTTCGTCTCGCGTATCGTCATGCACGGCAGGAACAGTTAGCGGCGGATTGACCGCCCGGCAGCCCAGGCCCGATACTCTGCCGGCATGTGTTCCCGCCTGCCGCCACCGATAAAAGTTTCGCCATGGATATCGACTTTCTCCTGAAAAGCATCGCCAACCGCCCCCTGTTCGAGCAATGGGCCTGGGGCGCCGTCGGCGTTGCCGTGCTGGCGGCGGCCGGGCTGATCCTGTTCCTTGAGCGCCGCCATTTCGCGGCGCGCGACAAAGGCGGTAGCTGGCGAGCGCTGCGCCTGCTCGCGCTGTTCATTCTGCTGCCGGTCACGGCGGGCATCGTCGTCATCCCGAGCATGGCGATTTCCGGCCCCGAGGCGCTGGCCTATTTCTATCTTGCCCTGCTCGTCCTGGGTCCGCTCGTCTGGTTCGCCGGCCATGTGCTCTGCGGCCGTCTGCTGCGGCCGGCCTTCAGCAAGGGGGAAAGCCTGTTCATGGCGGCCAGCGGCCTGTTCATCCTGCTCCTCCCCTTTGGCGCGGCGACGCTGGCCCAGGGGCCGATTTTCCATGCTTCGCGCGGCCTGACCCAAAGCGCCTTCGAGGCGGCGCCGACAACCGCGTTGCCCCATGCCGTCGGCCCGATACAGCGTTTCAATCTGCCAACCGTCGGCCTGATCCATACCCAGTCGCTCATCGCGCCTGCCGGCGTCGAACTCGAGCGAATCGACCGCAAGGTGGCCGAAAACTGGTCCGATACCGCGACCAGCACGCGCGACGTTTTTTGCCGGGATGGCCAGAACCTCCACCTCATGTGGTCGGCCCGCGAGCCGACGCCGGTCCTGCGCCTGTACTGGCGGCAAAACGGCCAGCGCCTGCAGGCCGATTTCTCGCCGACCACCGCCACCGACCCGGCCGAGCCGCGTGAATTCAAGGTCAGCTTTCGCCCCGACGGCATCGACCCGCCGGTGCCCATTCCCCGTTCCCGCGCGTCGATCGCCTATTTCGTCGGCCCGGATCGTCTCTTTTTCAACTCGCTGAACTCCCTGCAACCCGGCGAAACCTTCGTCAACGACTGCATCATGCCCGGCTACCAGCGCGTCGCCTGGGAAAAGGAAGGCCCGCCGCAGGCCATCGCGCTGATGTTCTTCCAGAGTGCCAACGCCCCTTACTTGCGCGCCGAGATCAAACGGCCGGCAGATCAGGAATAGCGCCAGCCGCCACAAACCGTAAAATCCGGCATACCGGCCTGATCAGGCGGCACCCACTTCAACAAAGGCAAAGACATGTTCGACAATCTGGCGGGATTTTTCATCCAATGGGCCATCACCGCCCTGTCACTGTGGGGCGCCAGCCTCGTCTTCAAGGGCATCCGCTTTTCGAGCACCTCGGCGCTGATCGTCGCGGCATTGCTGCTCGGTTTCGCCAACGCCGTGCTCCGCCCGCTGCTGGTTTTTCTGACCCTGCCGTTGACCCTGCTCACCCTCGGTTTTTTCGTGCTGGTCATCAACGCCCTGCTGCTCATGCTCGTTGCCAAGGTGGTCAGCGGCTTCACCATTTCCGGCTTCTGGACGGCCTTTTTCGCCAGCCTGTTCATTTCCATCCTGAGCATCGCCCTCGGCACCCTGGCGCCGAATGCCGAAACAACGATCTACCGCCTGCCACCTAATCCGTCAGCGCAGACCATTTCTGCCTGAACCAACGCCATGAACCAAGCCGCCTACTGGATTTTGCGCTGCGAGCATCGCCTGCTGACCATCGGCGGGGCCGAATCGGTCTTCCCGGCAGGGCTGGCCGCCGACTTCGGCCACCCGGTCAACGTGCTGCACGTTGGCAATTTGAACGGCCTGCCCTGCCACGCCGCCGATGTCGCGCACTTCCCAGAAATCCCCGGCAGCGAAGCCACCCCGCTGCGTGCCATTTTCTCGATCTCCGGCGCCGAAACCTTCGCCCTGGCCGGCCGCGCCACGCAGTTGCTCGACTGGCAGGCCAACCACCGTTTCTGCGGCAAGTGCGGCACGCCGACCGTCATGAAAGAAGGGGAACTGGCCATGCAGTGCCCGGTCTGCAGCCTGCTCGCCTACCCACGCATTTCCCCAGCCGTCATGGTGCTAGTGCGCGATGGCGAGCGGCTGTTACTCGCCCGCAGCCCGCATTTCAAGCCGGGCGTCTTCAGTGCCCTGGCCGGTTTTGTCGAACCGGGCGAAACGCTCGAAGAATGCGCCGCCCGCGAAGTACGCGAGGAAGTCGGCATCGAAATCGCCAATCTGCGCTATTTCCACAGCCAGCCTTGGCCTTTCCCCAATTCGCTGATGGTCGCCTTCTTCGCCGACTACGCCGGCGGCACGCTCAGGCCGGACCCTAACGAGATCGAGGAAGCTGGGTGGTTTTCGCCCGATGCCCTGCCGATCCTGCCCGAGCCGATCAGCATTTCCCGCCGACTCATCGAAGCGGAGCTGCACGAGCGCTGAAGCCGGCGCACAGACTTTTCATTTTTGGTCATTTTTTCCGGTTGACCGTGACAAGCCTTCACGCCGGTGTAACCAACGCGACGTCAGGTCATTCCGTGTCTGGCGAGAAAAATTCATGCCATTTGCACGAAGCGGAACCGCCACATTCCGGTGCATGACAAGGCGAATGAGAACCGTTCCTAGTTGATTGTAATTAAAGAACTTTTTTCACGACCTTCCTTCTAATATCAGGCAAGCCAACTTAAAATCGCGGCATGGGCAAGCCAGCTGTGACCCGCCAGCCAGCCCGCTACCCAACGAACCTTACGGAGAAAAGCCATGAAGGGCGATAAGAAGATCATCGATATCCTGAACGAACTGCTGACCGGCGAACTGACTGCGGTCGATCAGTACCTGATCCACGGCGAAATGTATGCCGATATGGGACTGACCCAGCTAGCCGAGAAATCCATCCACGAGTCCGATCACGAGCGCCAGCATGCCCGCGCCCTGATCCAGCGCATTCTCTTCCTCGAAGGCAAGCCCGACCTCAGCAAGCGCGATGCCCTGAAGATCGGCAAGACCGTGCCGGAAATGCTCAAATCCGACCTCGCCGTCGAATACAAGGTGGCGGGCGATCTCAAGAAAGCCATGGCTGCCTGCGAAAAGGCCCAGGATTTCGTCAGCCGTGACCTGCTCGGCGTCCAGCTCGAAGACACCGAAATGGACCACGCCTACTTCCTCGAAAAGCAGATGAAACTGATCGAACTGGTCGGCCTGCCCAACTACCTGCAGAGCCAGATGGGCTCCGGCACCCCGGCTTAAGGAGCGACGACGATGAAAGGCGACAAGAAAGTCATCGAAGCCCTCAACAAGGTGCTGAAGAACGAGCTGACCGCGATCAACCAGTATTTCCTGCATGCCCGCATGTTCCGCAACTGGGGCCTGGAAAAGCTCAACGACTACCAGTACAAGCAGTCGATCCGCGTCATGAAGGAAGCCGACGAGATCATCGAACGGGTGCTTTTCCTCGAGGGGCTGCCCAATTTGCAGAACCTCGGCAAGCTCATGATCGGCGAGCATGTCGTCGAATGCCTGCAGGGCGACCTCAAATATGAGCGCGAAATCCAGCGCCCGCTGCTTATCGAAAGCATCGCGCTGTGCGAGGAGTTGCAGGATTACGTCAGCCGCGATTTGCTCGAGGAACTGCTCGAACACTGCGAGGAAGCCATCGACTGGCTGGAAACGCAGCAGACGTTGATCAAGGATGTGACCTTGCCGAACTATCTGCAAGCGCACATGGAGCCGGGCGAAGGCTAAGCCTCCCCGCTCGCTCCACCAAAAGCCGCAGCCAGTCTGCGGCTTTTTCGTTTCTGCGCCAGCCCGGCCAAGGCTGGCTTGCGAATTGCTCAGCAACACGAAGGCCGGGCTCGACTGTCGACTATGCGACAAAACCGGGTCAATGGCCAGATTGATCATAGTTGTTGACAATCGTTCTCAACGCCGTAGAATACGAATTGTTCGCATTAACAACCGCATCAGGAGGCAGTCCATGTACGTCTGCGTCTGCAAAGCAGTCACCGACACCCAGATTCGCGAAGCCGCGCTAGATGGCGCCCGCACGTTGAGAGACTTGCGACGCGATCTCGGCGTCACGCGCGATTGCGGCCGGTGCGCCTCCTGTGCCCACGAATGCCTGCGCGAAGCGCACGGCGAGCAGTCAAAGCCAGGCAAGATACTGCGCAAAGCTGCCTGAGTTTTACCCCTTCTTGCCGAATTCGGCGGACCGATGGCGCTGCCGCTCGACACTCAAGGCGAGACGGTTGCATGCGCCGTCTTGGTAAATCAGCCGGCCAACGAATTCGAACCGCCCATCAAACACAGCGTCGCCCGGCCTACCGACGTGGAGAAATCACCAACTACAAGCCAAACAGCGGCTGCATCAAGGTTCAAACGACATCGATCCCCGGTGCCCCCTCGGTAATTTCACCAATCACGGAAACGTGCGAGAAGCCCTGCTGCAGGAATAGCGAGAGCACTTCGGTCACCGTTTCGGGCGAGCATGAAACGAGCAGGCCGCCCGACGTTTGCGGATCGGTGAGCAGCGTTTTTGCCGCGCTGTCGAGGTTGGCCGCAAGACTGACGCCATCGCCGTAACTAGCCCAGTTCCGCCCCGAGGCGCCGGTCAGGTGGCCGGCATCGACAAACTCGCGGGCACGGGGGAGCAGCGGCAGGTCGGCGTAGTTCACCGTGGCGCGGACATTGCTGCCCTTGCACACTTCAAGCAGATGCCCGGCCAGACCAAAGCCGGTAACGTCGGTGACGGCATGCACGCCATCCAGGCAGGCCAGCATCGGCCCGGGCGTATTGAGCTGGGTCGTGGTGTCGACCATGGCTTCGTAATCGGTGGCGTGGAGTAGATCCTTCTTGAGCGCGGCGCTATACACGCCGACACCGAGTTGCTTGCCGAGGATCAGCTTGTCGCCGGGCTTGGCGCCCGAATTGCGCTTGAGGTGGGCCGGATTGACGATGCCGATGGCGACCAGGCCGTAAATGGGCTCGACCGAATCAATGGTGTGGCCGCCGGCAATCGGAATACAGGCGGCGCGACAAACCGACTCGCCGCCCTGGAGGATTTTGCCGATGGTTTCCAGCGGCAGGGTATTGACCGGCATGCCGACGATGGCCAGCGCGAAGAGCGGCGTGCCGCCCATGGCGTAAACATCGGAAATGGCGTTGGTCGCGGCGATGCGGCCGAAATCGTAGGGATCGTCGACGATAGGCATGAAGAAATCGGTCGTCGCGACAATCGCCTGCTGTGCGTTGATCTGATAAACCGCTGCGTCGTCGCAGGTCTCGGTGCCGACCAGCAGTTGCGGCGGAATGATGCCCGACGGGGCGCCGGCCAAAATTTGCTGGAGGACGGCAGGCGCGATCTTGCAGCCACAGCCGCCGCCATGGGAAAGCTGGGTCAGTCTTATTTTTTCTTCAGGCACGGCTGTTCTCTCGAAAAACTATTGTTGTTTGATTTTTTTATTCTGCGTCGAAGCCGGCATCTTCGATGGCATTGACCAGCGCTTCGCGCGTCACCGCCTGCGGATCGAAAGCCACTTTGGCTTCGGCCGCCTCCAGCGAGACTTCGGCGCTGGCCACGCCGGCCATGGCGCTGAGTACGCCGCTGATGTTCTTGACGCAGCCCTGGCAGCTCATGCCGCCGACCTTGATTACGGTGTTTTCCATGCCATTTACCTGTTCACAAAGGGTTGAGCGCGCAGGATTTCTGCTATACCGGCGGCCGAAGTCGGCCGGCTGAAATAGTAGCCTTGCGCCATATCGCAGCCCATTTTACGCAATTGTGCCAACTGTTCGGCAGTTTCGACGCCTTCGGCGAGCACGGTCATGCGCAGGCTGCGCCCCATGCTGACGATGGTCGAGGCGATGGCCCAGTCGTCGGGATCGGTTTCGAGATCATTGACGAAGGAACGGTCGATCTTGAGCTTGCCGACCGGGAAGCGCTTGAGATAGGCCAGCGACGAGTAGCCGGTGCCGAAATCGTCAAGCGACAGCTCGACACCCATGCGATGCAGCGCCGACAACGTGCCGAGGTTGATGTCGGCATCGTGCATCACCGTGCGCTCGGTCAGTTCGAGTTCGAGCAGCGCGGCATCGAGGCCGGAGGACGCCAGGGCGCCGGCGACCATTTCGACAAAACCCGGCTGGCGGAACTGGACGGGCGCCACGTTGACGGCCATGACCAGCGACGGCAACCCCTCGTCGCACCAAGCCTTGGCCTGGCGGCAGGCGGCGCACAGGACCCAGTCGCCGATCGGGTTGATCAGCCCGGTCTCTTCGGCAACATGAATGAAACTGTCCGGCATGATCATGCCAAGTTCCGGATGCTGCCAGCGAATCAGGGCCTCGACGCCGACGATCACGCCGGTACGCAGATTGACTAGCGGCTGATACTGGAGAATGAATTCGTTCTGCGCCAGGGCCCGGCGCAGATTGCTCTCCATGAGCAGGCGGTCGAGCGTTGCCGTGTTCATCTCGGTGGCGTAAAACTGGAAGGTGTTGCGGCCGATATCCTTGGCCCGGTACATCGCCGTGTCAGCGTTCTTGAGCAGGGTTTCGAGATCCTGCCCGTCGTGCGGGTAGATGCTGATGCCGAGCGAGGGCGTCACCGTCAGCTCATGCCCCGCCACTTCGAAAGGCCGGGAGAAAACGTCGATCAGGCGACGCGCCACTTCGGCCGCCGCCGCCGTGTGAAAGCCCGGCATGGCAAAAATAAACTCGTCGCCACCGAGGCGGGCCACGGTATCGATGCGCCGCACGACAGTGTCGAGGCGGCGCGCCACTTCGACCAGCAGTTCGTCGCCGACGCTGTGGCCAAGGGAGTCGTTGACCCGCTTGAAATGATCGAGATCGAGAAAGATGACGGCGATTTCGGTCTTGTCCCGCTCGGCCGCCGCCAGCAACTGGACGAAGCGCTCGCGCAGCAGGCGCCGGTTGGGCAGGCCGGTCAGTACGTCGTAATCGGCCAACTCACGGATCCGCTGCTCGGCCACTTTCTGCGAGGAAATGTCGAGCAGGGTGCCGACCGAGGCCGGGCGGCCGTCAAAGACCGAGGGCGAACCGTAGATCATGGCCGGGAATTCCGAGCCGTCCTTGCGTATAGCCTTGATCTCGTAATGATGCCCGCTGACCCCGGCCACCCGGGCCTGCATCTGTTCGATAATGAAAGCGTGCTGCGCCGGGGCGACCACGTCGAGCGGCCCCATGCGGTCCACCATTTCCTCGGCGCTGTAGCCGAAGAGACGCGTCAGATAGGGATTGACGTACTTGAAGTGCTGATCCTGCAAGACGAAGATGCCGACCTGCGCCGCTTCCATCGTCGTCCGGAACATCGCTTCGCGTTCCGTCAATGCCGGTGGATTGCCGATACCATCGCCGGCTGTCGCCTGAAAAACCACCTGCCCTCCGACCCCTGCGGTCATCGAAACCCCTTGTCCCTGTTTCCGTTCAGCTTCCCGGCCGCCAGCGTTTCAACAACAGCGAGTTCGACACGACCGATACCGAACTCATCGCCATGGCGGCCCCCGCCACCACCGGATTGAGCCACCCCAGCGCAGCGAGTGGAATTCCCGCCACATTGTAAATGAAGGCGAAGAAAAGATTTTGCCGTATCTTGCCCAAAGTGGCCGCCGATAGGGCAATTGCATCGACCACGCCCATCAGGTCGCTGCGTATCAATGTCAAATCCGCCGCCTCGACTGCCGCATCCGAGCCGGCGCCGATGGCGAAGCTGACATCGGCCGCAGCCAGCGCCGGTGCGTCGTTGATACCGTCGCCGACCATGGCCACCAAAGCGCCGCCGGATTTCAATTCGTTGATCGCCGCCGCCTTGTCACCGGGCAGGATGCCGGCCCGAAACTCGGCGATGCCGGCTTCGGCCGCAATCGCCGCGGCCGTTGCCGCATTGTCGCCGGTCAACATGACAACCCGGATACCGCGTTCACGCAAACGCTCGACGGCGGCGCGGGAAGTCGGCCGCAAGGCATCGGCGATGGCAAACAGGGCCCGCCTTGTCTCGCCTTCGACCAGTACCACGACCGTCTTGCCGGCCTGCTGCAAGCCAGTCACCGCCGGATCGTCCGCCATCCCCAGCCAGGTTGGCGAACCGAGGCGCAGCACGCGGCCATCGACCTCGCCGTCGACGCCCTGCCCCGGCAGGGATTTGAAATTTGCCGCTTTTTTCCGGTTGACCGTGGGAATGCCCGCGGCAGCCACGATCGCCCGCGCCAGCGGATGTTCGGAATTTTCCTCAAGTGCCGCCGCCAGACCGAGCGCTTCCTCGCGCGACAAGCCATAAGTGACGACATCGGTCACCTGCGGCGTACCGCAGGTCAGCGTTCCGGTTTTATCGAGCGCCAGCACGGTGATTTTCTCGGCCCGCTCGAGCGCCTCGGCGTTCTTGACTAGGATGCCGGCCCGCGCCCCCTGTCCGGTGCCGACCATGATCGCTGTCGGCGTCGCCAGGCCAAGCGCGCACGGGCAGGCGATGACCAGGACGGCGACAGCATTGACCAGCGCTTCGGCAAAATCCCCGGCATACCACCACCAGCCGACAAAGGTGGCGAGCGCGATGACGCACACCGTCGGCACGAAAATCGCCGAAATCCGATCGGCCAGCCGCTGCACCGGCGCTTTCGAACCCTGCGCCTCGCCGACCATGCGAATGATGCCGGCGAGCAAGGTGTGCTCGCCAACGCCGGTCGCCCGGCAGCGCATCGCCCCCTGGCCGTTGGCCGTGGCGGCAAAAACCTTGTCGCCGGCGCGCTTGCCTACCGGCATGCTTTCGCCGGTCAGCATCGCCTCGTTGACGCTCGATTCGCCATCGATCAGCTCGCCATCAACCGGCACGCTTTCGCCCGGGCGAACGAGGAAAACATCGCCCGGCATCAAGGCCTCAACCGGCATGTCGATCCACTGACCATCGCGTTCGACACGCGCCGTCTTCGGCTGCAGGCGGATCAGCGACTCGATGGCCTCCGAGGTCCGCGCTTTGGCCCGCGCTTCGAGCAATTTGCCGAGCAGGACCAGCGTAATGACCGCCGCCCCGCCTTCAAAATAGACGTGCTGATCCAGCCCGAACAGCGTCACCACGGTCGAAAAGCCCCAGGCCATGCTCGTCCCGAGGGCGACCAGCACATCCATGTTGGCACCTCCGCCACGCAGGGATTTGAAGCCGCCATCGTAGAAACGCCAGCCAATCCAGAACTGCACCGGCGTCGCCAGCGCCAGCTGGAACCAGCGCGGCAATTCGTTCATGTGACCATGTTCGCCGAACATGAAAAACATCTGGCCGACCAGCGGCAAGGTCAGCGCTACTGAAATCCAGAAACGGCGGATTTCGCTGCGGTAGAGGAGCAATTTGGCGGCTTTTTCACGTTCGCGCGTTTGCGCATCAACGACGGCCGCCGTGAAGCCGGCCTTGGCGACGGCCGCCACCACCGCCGCCTCGTCGGCTGCTGCCGACAAACGGACACGCGCCCGCTCGGCCGCCAGATTGACGTTGGCCTGCATGCCGGCCTGGCGATTGAGCACCTTCTCGAGACGCGCCGAGCAAGCCGCACAGGTCATGCCGCCGATGGCAAACTCGACGACCCGGCCCGTTTCGGATTCCGTCATTTGACCAGCAGAACCGGGCACGGCGCCAGATGCAAAACCCGGCTGGCCACCGAGCCCATGACCAGCCCGACCACGCCGCTCCAGCCGTGCGATCCCATGGTGATCAGATCACAGCCCAGTTCGCTCGCCACCTTGGCAATCACTTCAGCCGGCTGCCCGACATGCATGTGCGTCGTATGAAAGCGCCCGGCCGCATCCAGCTTTTGCTGGGCAGCGGTCAGATGCTCCTGCCCTTCTTCAAGATAGTAGGCATGCAGCGTTTCCTTGCCGATATGGGCCTGCACGCGGCCAATCGGAATCGGCGCATGGACATGCAGCAGATGAATTTCCGGCACGTCACGAAACCAGCTGACGTGGGTAATCAGGTGATCAACTGCACGCAAGGAGCATTCCGAACCATCAACCGGCAACAGGATTTTCATGATGTCATTTCCCAACTAAAGCTGGCCCGACAAGTAGATCAGGCCGAAGAATCCATACAGGCCAAAGCCTAGCACCAACAGGCCGGACAGGGTACGTACGACCGGCCTGCGGACGAATTCGTTCAGTCGGGCCAGAACAATGCCAGCCAGCAAAAGATTGGGCAGCGTGCCCAGACCGAAAGCCAGCATCATGAGCCCGCCACGCGTCGCCGAACCGGCCGTCAACGCACTGGCCAATGCGCTATAGACCAGACCGCAAGGCAGCCAGCCCCACAGTAGGCCAAGTGGAAAAGCCTGGCCGATGCTGCGCGCCGGCAGAAAGCGCCGGGTCAGCGGTTGCAGATGGATCCAGAGTTTCTGTCCGGCCCGTTCGGTGAAAGCCAGCGCCCGCGTTACCCCCAGCAGGTAAAGGCCGAGCGCAACGAGCATCAGGTTGGCGATGAAATAGAGGATCAGCCGGGCCGGAACCTGCCCCTCCAGGCCCATGCTGGCCGCCCCGAGCGCGCCGGCGATGGCGCCGGCTGCCGCGTAGGACAGGATACGCCCGCCGTTGTAGGCCAGATGCATCGACCAGCGGGCCGTGACGCCCATCGACAAGGCGCCGACAATGCCGCCGCACATGCCGACGCAATGCGTACCGCCGAGCAGGCCGACAAGAAAAAGGGCAAGAAAGCCGGAGTCAGGCATCGAACAGGATCAATAAAAGCAAAACGGGCAGTTTAACTGCCCGCTTTGTTTGCTGCACACCGTTCAGATAACTTTGGAGTAAGTCGCGCGTTGGCGACCGGCCCGCAAGTAGCGGTCGAAGACCATCGAAATGATGCGCACCAGCAGACGTCCCGGCGGCAGGACGGTAATCCACTCGCGGTCAATCTTGAGCAAGCCGGCCCGCTCCATTTCCTTCATGTCTTCCAGCTCGGCTTCGAAATACTCGCGGAAGTTGATCAGGTGGGCGCTTTCAATGCTTTCGATGGACAACTCGAAATGGCACATCAGGGCCTGAATGATCGAACGGCGCAGGATGTCATCGGCAGTCAGTTCGATGCCGCGGAAAACCGGCAGCGTGCCGTTATCGAGTGCATCGTAGTATTCATCGGCGGTCTTGACGTTCTGGTAGTAGCTCGGCCCGACCTTGCTGATCGACGAGATGCCGAACGACAGCATGTCGCAGTCGGCGTAGGTCGAATAACCCTGAAAGTTACGATGCAGACGACCCTGACGCTGGGCGACAGCCAGTTCATCATCGGGCTTGGCGAAGTGGTCCATGCCGATGAAGACGTAACCGGCATCGGTCAGTTTCTTGATGGCCAGCGCGAGAATCTGCAACTTGGTATCGGCTGACGGCAGATCGCCATCGTTGATCCGGCGCTGCGGCTTGAACATGCTCGGCATGTGCGCGTAGTTGTAGATCGACAGACGATCCGGATCCATCGCCAGCACGCGCTCGATGGTCCGGTTAAAGCCCATGACGGTCTGGTGCGGCAAGCCGTAGATCAGATCGACCGAAACCGACTTGAAGCCGTTGGCCCGCGCATCGCGGATCACGCTGTAGGTTTCTTCCTCGCTTTGCACGCGATTGACGGCGACCTGCACCTTTTCGTCGAAATCCTGCACACCGACGCTCATCCGGTTGAAGCCGAGCTCGCCGAGCAGGGCCACCGTCGCCGTATCGACCTTGCGCGGATCGACTTCGATCGAATACTCACCGCCGTCAAGCAGCTTGAAATGCTTGCGCGTTTCACCCATGAGCTGGCGCATTTCGTCATGCGAAAGGAAGGTTGGCGTACCGCCACCCCAATGCAACTGGATGACCTCATGCTCGCCATCACGACCTTCGAGAGCGGCAGCCTGCATATCCAGTTCTTTTGCCAGATAGCGGAGATATTTCGCACTGCGCCCGTGATCCTTGGTGATAATTTTGTTACACGCGCAGTAGTAGCAAATAGTGTTACAGAAAGGTATGTGGAAGTATAATGAGAGAGGTCGGCTGATGCCGCCGATGTTGCGCTTGCCCAGCCATACTTTCGCTGCCTCTGAATCGAAGGCCTCGACGAAGCGGTCAGCCGTCGGATAAGACGTGTAACGGGGGCCGTTAACATCGAAACGGCGAATGATCTGGGGATCAAAAACAAGGTTTTCAGTTGCGAAATTCATTAGTCCAGCCACTAAAAAGTAGGTCTGATTATGTTCGGAAGGCTCGATTTTATGGTTGACATGGATCAAGCGAACTCAGGTTGCGAATGGCTCAAACACACCCGCTAAATCAGGAGCTCTCACTGTCGGTCATCAAGACGGCCTGCTCCAATTGTAACCTGCGCGAACTGTGCCTGCCGTACGGTCTGAGCCTCGAAGAACTGGAACGACTCGATGATCTGGTGTCGACCCGGCGGCGGATCAAGCGCGGCGACCACCTCTACCGCGCCGGTGAGGTTTTTGATGCGATCTACGCAATTCGCAGCGGTTTCTTCAAGACCGATGTGTTGCTCGAAGATGGCCGCGATCAGGTAACCGGTTTTCAGATGGCCGGCGAACTGCTCGGCCTTGACGGCATCAGCACCGAACACCACACCTGTAACGCCATCGCGCTCGAAGACAGCGAAATCTGCGCCATCCCGTTCTCGCGACTGGAAGGGTTGTCACGGGAGATTCACACGTTGCAGCATCATTTCCACAAGGTGATGAGCCGGGAAATCGTCCGCGACCACGGCGTCATGATGCTGCTCGGCACGATGCGCGCCGAGGAACGCCTGGCCGCCTTCCTGCTCAATCTGTCGCAGCGCTTCACGGCCCGCGGCTTCTCGCACGCCGAGTTTTACCTGCGCATGACACGCGAGGAAATCGGCAGCTATCTCGGGCTCAAGCTGGAAACCGTCTCGCGCGCCTTCTCACGCTTCCAGGAAGAAGGCCACATTGCCGTTCAGCAGAAGCACATCCGGATTTTGAACGTCAACGGGCTCAAGGCCCTGATGAATCACCGCGCCACCTGATCAAGGCTACCAGCGCAGGCGGGCAAGCTCCGCCGCGCGTTGCACGATGCGCTGCAACAATGATTCGGCACGCTGCCGGCCGGCGGTTGAGTTGCCCGGCGAACGATAAGCCAGCCGGATTTCCGATGTATTTTCCACTTGGGTATAGAGGGCGATCGACAACGGGCAAAGTGTCAGTTGCGCCGGCGCTTCGCGAACCAGTTCGGCGGCCAGTAAGGCACTGCAGAACTGGACGATTTCGGCTTCGCCGTAGGGAAGCGCGCCGTCACCGACGGCCGTGCGGGCCAGCATGTCGCGGAAGGGGAGGATGCTGCCGATGACCAGCCCTTCGCTCTCGATGGCTTCGATCAGCCCGTCGTGGGCAGTCCGGAAATCGGAATTGCTGACCCTGACAACGACCGTATCATCGGCGATCGATGATGTCGAAATACAGAGCAACGACAGGAAAACCAGAAAAAAACGGGACGCCCCGCAGGGCGTCCCAAACAGATGTGAGGAAACCATCTGACGCAAGAGTTCGTTGCCCGGGCGATTCATATGAAGAATGAGTCGTCCGGGTAAATCGGTTTAGAACGAGTGCTTGATACCCATCGCCAGGCCATTGATGCCGGCGCTGGTACCGGAACCGTTACCCATCGGATTGATGGTGTATTTCCCGTTGGTGTCGTTCTTGATATGCGCGAAGTCGGCGTACAGTTCAGTACGCTTGGACAGGGCGTAGCGCGCGCCGACGCCTACCTTCCAGGCATCAGCATCGGACAGGGTCTTGTCCTTGACCTGGCCGAACAGGCCCATCACTGAGAACTTGCCGAGCGGCACGGTGGCGCCGACAAACCAGTTGCGGCGATCGTACCGCTGGTTGGCTGCCAGGCCAAAGGCGGCGGCGGCGAATGTCGTGTTGCCGCCGATGAAGGAGTTCACATCACCCTTGATGACGTCGTAGAGGCCGCTGACCTTGACCACGCCGAAATCGTAGGAAGCGCCGGCGGTGGCGACGTACAGGCGGTCCCTGTCATAGCCGACAGCCCGGGTCGTCTCATAGTCGAGGTCGATGCTCAGCGGGCCATTCGCATAGATCAGGTTGGCTGACAACAGACGGTCATCGCCGTTGTTGCCCGTGCTGGTCGCGGTCATCGGCGAGTGGACGGCGTTCAGGCTGCCTTCGGCGCCTTGCGTGTTGGTGGCTGTAGCCAGGATCACGGTGAAGCCCGAAAAGGACGGCGAGATGTAGGCCAGTGCATTGGCTGCGCGGTCGTACTGGGTGGTCATCGAGGTCAGGCTGGCAACCGAGTAGTTGCCGAACGGGCTGTACTTGCCGTAGATGCCGAAACGAAGGCCGTCCAGGTAGCCGGCGACGACCGTACCGAAACCGCCGGTCAGGCCTACGTACTGGTGGCCGGCCGTAGCCAGACCGGTACTGGTGTCCGGGCTGATGCGATATTGCAGATCGAACAGGGCTTTCAGGCCGTTGCCCAGATCCTCGACGCCCTTGAAGCCGATGTGGCTCTGCGAAGCAGCGCTCTGCAGATCGTACTGCGACTGGCCGCTGGCGACCGCGCCGTTAGACCCCTGACGGAACATGACACCCATGTCGATGTTACCGTAGATGGTGACGTTGGATTGTGCGAAGGCTGCACCGGAAGTAACAGCCGCAACGGCCAGCGCGATAAGTTTTTTCTGCATTGAATTGCTCCTCAATCATCTTTTGTGTGAATGAACTCCGAAGCGGGTTCCGCCCCGTACGAATCTCCCCTCTCCCATCCCGAGGGCAGTGTTCCGCGCTATGTAATTGCGAAGCCCGTGCCAGCCCGTCAAAAAGTGCCGGGCAATTTGCGCAAAGCCGCTTGCCACTTCGATTTCAGGCCATTTTTCCGGTTGACCGTAGGAATCGTCTGAACAGTCTGACGCGTTCATTTTCTGGACAATTGCTACTTCATTGAGCCAAAACGAAACAGTGTCCGTCGTTTCATCAAGCACAAAAAAGCCCGGCGAACCGGGCTTGAGCGGGGGAATGGAGGTGCTCAAAACTGATAACGGGCGCTGACGCCGGCTAGCCAGGTGCGACCCGGCGCCGCTTCGTAATAGCGGCTGTTGCCGTCGCCGACGATGACCGAGCCGACATACTGGCGATCGAAAATATTGTCGAAACGCAGGAAGGTGCGCAGCTTCAAATCGCCGACCTTGCGCTCGATGCCGAAACGCAGGTTGGCGATGGCGTAGGCCGGCGCCGCTTGCCTGGTGTTGATGTCCTCGACGTACACCTTGCTCCGGGCAATACCCTCGACGGCAGCGTGGAAGCCGCTGGCCGGGTGCTTCCAGGCCAGTTCGCCGAACAGGGTCTGGGCGGGAACGCCAGGCAGGCGGTTATCCGCATTGATCAGGCCGGACGAGGTAGTGAAGGCTTCGTCGTAACGGGCGTCGAGGAAGGTATAGGCGAGGCGGGTCGACAGGTTGTTGGCCCAGCGGCTGTCGAGCCCGGCTTCTAGGCCGCGACGCAGAGTCTGGCCGGCATTGCGGTAAGTCGTCCGGCCGCCGGAGGCGGAATCGACGACCAGTTCATCCTCGGTTTCGATCTGGAAAACCGCCAGATCGAGGCGCGTGTCACTGCCGATAAAGGCTTTCAAGCCGGTTTCGTAGTGCGTGCTGGTCGACGGCTTGAGGTTGTAACTGAAAGTGCCGCCCGGGCCGGAATAGAACAGTTCGTTGAAGGTCGGCGCCTCGAAGCCGCGCGCCGCACTGGCGTAGATGTTCACCGTCGGGGTCAGGCGGAACATCGCGGCGATGGTCGGCGTCGTCTTCTCGTAGCTGACACTGCCGCCATCGTTGCCGTTGCTCAGGTAGGCATCCTTGACGCTGAACGAGACATTGCTGTGCCGAACGCCGCCGCTGAAAGTCCAGCGCTCGCCCTGCCATTCAGCCTGGGCGTACTGATCAAAGCTGGCAACACGGTCTTCTTCGGCGCGGCGCTGGACGCCCTTGACGCCGAGCGTGGCACCGATGAAGTTCTCGTAACCGCGCCGGTTGTCGATCGATTGCTCGTAGTCGACACCGACGGTCGTCGTCAGCTTGCCGCCGGCCAGCTGGAAGCGGCCGATCCAGCGCGTCGAGGCGCCGGCGAAGTCGCGGTCGAAATCGATGACGCCGCCGGAGTGCTTCACGTTGCCTTGCGGGCCAGGTGGAATCGACTGGTACTGAATCGTCGAGCGTTGCCCGGCATAGGCCGAGGCCAGGACCGAATGATCGCCCAGGCGGTGCTCGTAAGTCAGCCCGCCCTGCTGGTGGTCAATTTCCTTGCGTGTATTGAAGTCGAGCGGGGGCTGGGCGACGCTGCGCGGATTGGCCTGATAGCCCGCCCAGGTCTGGCCCTGCGGATCATCGGCCGTCTGCTTGAAACTGTTGGCGATGAAAGTCAGCTTGCCGTCCGCGCTCGGCCGGTAAGTGAGCTTAACCATGCTCTGATCGCGCTCGGCCTTGCTGTGGTCGCGATAGCCGTCGGTGGCAAAGTGCGAGGCATCGATGACATAACCGAGACCGCCGACTTCGCCCTGGGCGCTGATGTCGGTTTTCCACATATTGTTGCTGCCGGCGACAAAACTGCCTTCGACGCTCGGCGCCCCCTTGCCGTCCGGCGTGAACATCTGAATGACGCCACCGGCATGGTTGCCATAAACCACGGCCAGCGGGCCGCGCAGGACTTCGATGCGCTCGGCGCGATCAAGGTTGAAGGTCGCCGCCTGGCCCTGACCGTCCGGCATCGAAGCCGGAATGCCATCCGAAATCAGGCGAATGCCGCGCACGCCGAAGGCCGACCGGGCACCGAATCCACGCGATGAAATCTGCAGATCCTGCGCGTAGTTCTGACGATTCTGCACCGTGATGCCGGGCACCGCAGCCAGCGCCTCGGAGGCATTGACCCGCGCCTGATCGGCACCGATGCGGGCGGCGTCGACAACATCGACGGCTGCCGGCAGGTCAAAGGTGTTGTGCTCGACGCGGCTGCCGCTGACGACGACAGAGTCGAGGGTCAGCGCCGTTTCGGCGGCGATGCCGAGGCAGGGAAAGGCGGCGGCGAGGATGACAGCAAGGCGCTTCGGATTTTGTCTCATGATTTTTGTCTTATTCAGATTGATGCGTGATTTCGTTTTCGGCCAAATTTTCCGGTCGACCGTGGAAGCCGACCTCCATCTGATTATGGCCAAAGCGCCCAGAAAGGGCGACGCGGCAATCGCCAAATGAGCCTCATGAAAATCATGAGATGGCCGGATTTCATTTTTGGCTCATTTTTCCGGTTGACCGTCGGAACAGCTGCTTTGATTTGCAGCAACCGTTCGATATTTCCACAGTTGCCGGAACAGAAATCGGCGCCCAGCCTGCGATTTGCCGCTAGCACACTCCTTGCTATCAGCATAAACCGGTAAAACAGCTCGATCCACAGCAAGCGGGCGACATGGAGACCAACAATGAAGCTTGAAGAACTACTGCACCACACACTGGCCATTCACGCACCATGGCACATCGTCCGCGTCCGCAACGACCTCGGCAAAAACCAGATCGACATCTGGGTCTCCCGCGAAGCCCAGCGCAGCGGCTGGTTTTTCGCTGCCCGAAGCACGTCCGAACAAGGCCGGGAAAGCGTCTGGCGTCACATCAACATCGGCAATGCGCGTTGCATCGTTCATGCCGTCATCCCCGGCGAAGCTGAAAGCGCCGATCTGCAATGGCTGGGCGAAACTGACCAGCCCTTCACCCGCGCCTTCGCCCGGCAGATAGCCGGCATGTTCATGCAAGGCGTCAGCTTCGCCTCGGTCTGCGCCCTGCTCGACCTGCCCGTTGCCGACCTCTGGAAATTCAAGCATCGTCTGGACAGTGGCAAATCCGGGCTATCCGGCCCGGGCAGCGCGTCCGACGCGATCTCGGCC
Organism: Ferribacterium limneticum; assembly: GCF_020510565.1. Taxonomy (NCBI): domain Bacteria; kingdom Pseudomonadati; phylum Pseudomonadota; class Betaproteobacteria; order Rhodocyclales; family Azonexaceae; genus Ferribacterium; species Ferribacterium limneticum. Next base: position 1,099,664 of record NZ_CP075189.1, on the reverse strand, counting down.
CAGATACCGGGACCGAACGACCCCGTCTGGGAAGAATTGCTCAGCGGCAACCTCCAGCTCGACATCCGCATCCTCAGCCTCAAACTGCTGCTGACCAAGCTGCGCGAGCAATTCGCCATCATCAGCGATGGCGAAGTGCGCACCCTGAAGGCCCATGAATTGCAACGCTACTTCACCCGCCACGAAAAAATGCTCAGCCACGAATTGGCGCAACTTGCCCAAAACTGACCTGCGCCACCGGTAAAAACCCATGAAAACCCAACAAGAACTGATGTCAGTCAGCCGCGCTGCCGAACTGATCAATGCCGGCAAATACCTGAGCATCGCCGGCGATGAAGCCGCCCTCAGGCAACTCCCCCAAGGCCACTGGATTGGCGGCACGATTCCCTATTTCATGGCGGCCGAAGGTGGCACGGTCAGCCGCGAGCAGGTTTTCGTCAGCGAAGTCAGCGGCTTCGCCGCACCGCCGCAACTGCGCTTCTACGATTGCGCCACCTTGCCGCAAATCTGTCGCAATGCGCCTGACAACGGCTACAGCATCCTGATCATTCCCGCCTTCAGCGCCACCCACGCCGGATTTGCCCAAAACGCCCCGAATTTCGAAGAGATGTACATGAAGCCGCTGATCGGCTGGATCGCCGGTGTGCACCTCGACGACCTCGGCAAGACCACCCCCAAGGTCGTCCTCGGCAGCACCGGCGAGTTTTCCGAAAGCGACGCCGTGGTCATGGACGTACCGCTGCCGCCCGAAAAATTCGCCCAGATCGACATCGTCAACCTCTTCCGCCCCGGCAGCGGCGCCGGCATCCGCTTCGAGAACAACGGCTTCAGCGCCGGCGACTGCCTGATCGGCGGCCAAACCGGCAACCTGGCCGATTACCTGCTGGCCAACCAGATCGACACCCGCCTGCCGCTGGTCGCCGATTACAGCGGCGCCATGATCAACGTCAGCATCAAAAACATTGACCGCGCGGCGCGGCGCGTCGAGTTCTACGCCCCGGTCTTCCCGGGCCTCGAATACCGCTTTGCGGCACCGGTCACCGACTATGTCAGCGCCTTCCAGGCCGCCCTACCCAGGAGCGGGCTGGACATTTCCTTCTCCTGCAACTGCATCCTCAATTTCCTCAATTCGCAGCTTGAAGGCAAGCGGACGGGTGAGGTCACCGGGCCGATGACCTTCGGCGAAATCGGTTACCAGTTGCTCAACCAGACTCTGGTTTACCTGACCGTCACCGAATGAGCTGTGGCCGACATTTTTTCGCGGCCCTCTTTACTCGCCCGACGACTTCCCATTAACGTAGCCAACTTTCAACGCCCAACCTCAACCAAGGCAGATCCATGCAAAAGCTCGCTACCGCAACCGCCCTCCTCCTCGCGCTCTCCTTCTCGGCCACAGCCGCCGAACCGAAGGAAGAAATGACCGCCTCCGGCATCGCCATCACCATGCTCAAGGAAGGCAGCGGCGCCAGCCCGAAGGCCAGCGACACGGTCAAGGTGCACTATCGCGGCACGCTGACCAATGGCCAGGAATTCGACAGTTCGTACAAGCGCAACGAGCCGGCCGCCTTCCCGCTCAACCGCGTCATTCCGTGCTGGACTGAAGGCGTGCAGAAGATCAAGGTCGGCGGCAAGGCCAAGCTGGTCTGCCCGTCCAACCTGGCTTACGGCAGCCGCGGCGTACCCGGCATTCCGCCCAATTCGACGCTGATTTTCGAAGTCGAATTGCTCGACATCGCCAAGTAAGGCAGCGGCCGGCACCAGCCGGCTGAATCAGGCGGCGCCTAGTCCGGCTCATGCGCCGCCTGTCATTCAAGCGTCATGCCTATGGCGCAGACTTCAGGGCTTGCCATTCCGCCGGAGGCGGCCATGCGCCACCTTGCCCTGCTCCTGTCCGCCCTGCTGTTTTCCGCTTTCGCTCAAGCCGCCTCGAACGCCAACATCACCACTGCCAGTTGCTCCGGCAGTCAGTCGTTCGACCTGAGCAACGGCGCCATGCTGTCCTGCGACGGCGATTTTTCGCTGATCGGCGGCAGCATCGATTCGGACATCGGCATCACGATCAGCGCTGCCGGCTCATTGTTCCTCGACGACCTGAGCCTGGTCGCCCCCCTCGTTCAGTTGAAGACAGTCACCGGTGTCCTCACGCTTGCTGACGGTGTATCGATAAATGGGTTCAACGCGACCCGCTTCGACATCGGCACCATCTCGTCGCCCGGCATCACGCTCCCCCCGCGCGGGAACATCGACCTGAACGCCGGCGGCCAAATCGTGCTGAACAGTGGCGGCGACGTGACCCTGGTCTCGTCCGTACCTGAGCCGGCCACGGTCTGGTCGCTGCTCTGCGGCGGCTTGCTGCTCGCCTTCCGGCGAAAAGATCGGGCCTGAGCAGCCCTCAGTCCAGCGTCCGGCGGATTGCCGCGGCCAGTACGGCCGGGTCTTCGGCGCCGACGACGACATGGCGGCCGTCGACAATGAAGGTCGGCACCTGGTGAATGCCGGCCCGGCGGACCTCGGCTTCCATGCCGCGCACGGTGTCGACATCGCGCCCTGACGAGAGATAGGCCGCCACCTCCTCGCCGGGGTAGCCACATTCGACCGCCACCTGCGCCAGCAGGGCCAAATCGCCGATCCGCTCGCCGCGCTGGAACTGGGCGACGAACAGCCGCTCGACCAGCGCCTGGGCATCGCCGCGTTGCTGCGCCCAGTGAATCAGGCGGTGCGCCTGCAGGGTATTGGCGCGAACCTCGATTTTCTCGAAGGCGTATTCAACACCCCACGGCCGACCGGCCGCGCGCACGCGCTCGAACAAGGCGGCGACCGGCGCCGGCCCGCCGAATTTCTTTTCGAGAAACGGCAGGTAAGGTTCGCCTTCGGGTGGCGTATCGGGGTTCAGGAAAAACGGGCGCCAACGCTTCTCGCAGGCAAAGTCGGGCAACTCGCGGCGCACGTCGGCGATGGCCGCATCGAGCCGGCGCAGGCCGATGTAGCACCACGGACAGACGAGGTCGGAAACGATTTCGATGGTGGTCATGGAGCGATCATACCGTTCACCATCACCCGTGGTTTCCCGGTCGCTAGTCGAAACTTTCAATGCACTCGGCAACCCAGCCCAGCGCCTTGATGCAGGCGCGGGCCATGGCTGGCGACAGGGCATCGTGGCCGGCGCTCGCCACCGGCACCCAGGTCGCTTCCGGCCAGGCGCGGTGCAGCGTTTCGGCGGCCACCGGCGGGCACACCGGATCGGCCAGGCCCTGGACGATGATGGCCGGCAGGTGGCGAATGCGGTCGATGCCGGCCAGCAACTGGCCGGGCACGAGAAAACAATTGCGGGTCAGGTAGTGCATCTGGATGCGCGCCCGGGCCTGCTGCATGGCATTGGGCGGCGCGTCGAGCGGTTCCTTGCCGATCAGGCTACGTTGGTAGTCGAGCCAGACCCGCGCCGCCTGGGTCGCGCGCTCGGCCTGCTCGTGCAGGATGATCCGGGCAAACGCCTTGAGCGGGTCACCCCGTTCGAGGCGCGGTAGCAGGTTGCCGAGGCCGCGCGCGTAGGCGACGATCTCGTCGTGCGAGCCGAGAAAGATGCCGTGCATGACCAGCCCGTGCACGTTTTCCGGATAAATCTGGGCATAGGCCAGGGCCAGCAGGCTGCCCCACGAACCGCCAAAAACGATCCAGCCGGAAATGCCCAGTGCCTCGCGCACGTAGTCGAGATCGGCAACCAGATCGAGCGTCGTGTTCGCCTCCAGCTCGCCGCTCGGCAGACTGCGCCCGGCGCCGCGCTGGTCGATCATGACGACGCGAAAAATCGCCGGATCGAACAACCGCCGATGCTCGGCCATGCAGCCGGCCCCCGGCCCGCCATGCAGGAAAAGTACGGGCATGCCATCGAGCGGTCCGCATTCCTCGACATGCAGGATATGTCCGTCGCCGACCGCCATCTGCCGGACGCAGCGCGGCTGGCAGGCAGGGAAGAGCAGATCGCCTGACACTAGGCCTCGATCAGACCGTTGCGCACGGCGACCAGCGTCAGCTTGGCAGCGTTCTGCACGTTGAGCTTCTGCTTGATGTGATAAAGATGCGTGCCGACCGTGCTCGGGCTCAGGCAAAAATCCTCGGCCACGTCATTGACCGAGCGCCCCTCGGCCAGCTTCATGAAGACTGCCAGTTCCTTCTCGGTCAGCGTATCGACCGGGCTGCTCGAACCGGATAGCTGGGCCAGCGCGACAGCCTGCGCCAGTTCCGGATCGAGGTAACGGCGGTCGCTCGCCACCTGGCCAGCGGCGCGCAGAAACTCTTCCGGCGCCGCCCGCTTGCACAGGTAGCCGCGGGCGCCGAGACGCAGGGCACGGACCGGCACGATGTCGTCGTTGTGAGCCGAAAGCATGAGCACCTTGGCCTTGGCGTCCCAGGCAAGCAGCCGCTCGAGCGCTGCCAGACCGCCGATGCCGGGCATCGAGACGTCCATCACGACCACATCCGGGCTGGTTTCGGCGTAGAGGCGGACGGCGCTTTCGCCGTTCTCGGCCTCGCCGACCACCGTGGCGCCGGCCCCTTCGAGCAGGCAACGGAAGCCGAGGCGAACCATCGCGTGGTCGTCAGCGAGCAGGATGCGCTTGCCTTGCAGTGCGTTGTTCATGCGAATTCCTCCGGGGAATGTTGCGCTACGGCGTCGGGCAGGCGGGCGAAGATACGGAAGCCGCCGCCGGCCGGTTGTTCGAATTGAAGATGGCCGCCCAAAGCGGCGATGCGCTCGCCCATGCCAGCCAGGCCGAGGCCGCAACCGGGTTGCGCCGAGGGCTGACCGGAACGGCCGCGACCGTTGTCGGCCAGCGTCAGCTGCAGCCAGCCGGCGACGCGGCTGATGGCCAGATCGACCTGCGTGGCGTGAGCGTGGCGCACGACGTTGGTCAGGCCTTCCTGCACGATGCGGACGACGGCCATGGCCAGATCATCGGCGACGGGTTGCGGGCCGATGGCCAGAGTACTGTTCACGATGATCTCCGGGTGCTGCGCCTGCCAGCCGGCGAGCTGACGTTCGAGCGTCACGGCCAGACTGTTGCCGGCCGCCGGACGCAGGCGGTGCAGGATGTTGCGCACGCCGTCCTGCATTTCGCCGGTCACGGCAACGATGCCCTGGGCCGGGATGTGCAGCGACGGCGCGTCGCCGGTGCGCTGGACGATGGCACCAGCCAGGGCGCGGACGGCGGTGATGCCCTGGGCCAGCTCGTCGTGCAGTTCGCGGGCGATGACCCGGCGCTCTTCTTCGAGGCGGTCATGCATCTGGCGGTCGACTTCACGGGCGCTTTCGAGGCGAACGTTCTCGTCAACCGCTTCGCCGAGGCGGTCGGCCATGCCGTTGAAGGCGCGCGAAATGCGGCCGAGTTCCGGCGTCGCAAAAACCGGCAGGCGGGTGTCGAAACGACCGCGGCCGGTGCGGTCGAGGGCGCGCATGATCTGGGCCAGCGGGCGCAGGGCCCGGCCCAGCGCCGTGCGCGTCGCCACGAAGAGCACGCCGAGCAAGCCGAGCGCCCAGCCGACCATGGCGGCCAGTTCGTCCCAGGCGTCGAGAATGGCGCGCGAATCGTCGGGATGCAGGATCAAGGTATAGCCCTCGACGGCCAGCGTGCGGGCCGGGAATTCACTGGCCAGCAAGCCGGCAAACCAGCCGGGCGCCGAACGCCCGGCCTTGTAGCTCGGGGCCGGCGAACGGTAGATCGTTTCGCCGGCCAGCGTGCGGATTTCGAGTTCATTGGCCCGCACCCGACCGATGGCACGAGCGACGCTGAGCAGGCGTTCGCCCCGCGTCGCCGCCGGCACATCGTGCATTTCGCCGAGCACGGCCTTGAGCCATTGCTCGGAAACGCGCGAAGCAGCCTCGACTTCCTCGTGAATGGCGTTGCGCGTGCCGTGCAGCCAGAGGCCGGCGAGGACAACAAGCAGGCTGGCTGCCAGCGCGGTCAGGACGAGGCCGACGCGGGTGTGTAGGCTGAGCTTTTTTGCTCCTACACCGTGAACAACGGGGTGCCTGTAACAGCGACCAAGCTCCAAACCAAGCACCGGCCGCGCTCCTCCCCCTTCAAGGGGGAGGCTGGGTGGGGGATGGGTGTGGGCGGCGGCAACTCCTGACCCATCCCCACCCCGCCCCTCCCCTTGAAGGGGAGGGAGTTGGCCGTTCCCACGGTCAACCGGAAATTTTGGCCAAAAATGAAATGTCATTTGCCACCAAACACGTAACGTACGCCGAGCCAGGCCGAACGCGGAGCACCCGGGGCGACGAAGGTTTCACGACGCCAATCGTCCGGATCAAGCTGGAGACTGCCGCCGACGAAGGGGTTTTCGGCCAGGGCGCCGGCCGTGGCGTAGTGCTTGTCGAAGACGTTGTTGACCTTGGCGAACATCTGCCAGCCGCCGCCCAGCTTGGCCTCGGCGTTAAGGTTGAGGATGGCGTAGCCGGGAATCTTGCCCGCGCCGTCGAAGGTGCGCGTGCTGCCCAGGGCGTCGGTATAGGTACCGCTCTGGTGCTGGTTGTTTTCGTTGCCGCGCACGTACTGGCCAGAGAAAGCCTGCACGTCGCCGCCGATGCGCAGCCAGTCGGTGGCGCGCCAGGCGAGGCCGAGCTTGAGGCTGTGCTTCGGCAGGCCGGGGATGTAGTTGCCCTTCTTGACGAAAATTTCGTCGTCCTGCCCGCCGCCGGTACATTCCGCCGCCGTGCCGCGCGTGCTGTTGTTTTCGGCCAGGATGCAGGCGTCGGAACGGAAGGTGGCTTGCAGCCAGCTGTAGTTGGCATACCAGTCGAGGCGACGATGGCTGCCGTTGAGGCCGAGTTCGAGGCCCTGGCGCAGGGTTTTGCCGTAGTTGGTGAAATAACCGGCGCTGGTCGAGGTGCCGACGAACAGGATGTCGTCGCTGCTCATGGTGCGGAAGACGCCGGCATTCCAGTTGGTTTCACCAGCCAGCTTGCCACGCAGCCCGGCTTCGAGGGTGCGGGCGACGACCTGCTTCAGATACGGATCGGCCGCCATCGAGTTGGGCAGGGTGCACGGATTGGCCGGGTCGGCGCAGCCGAGCTCGATCGGCGTCGGCACGCGGTTGCCCTGGCTGAAACCGGCATAGGCGTTGAGCGCCGGGACGATTTGCCAGGAGAGGCCAATAGCCGGGTTGAGCTTGCGGTATTTGTGGTCGCCATCGAGATTGGGCGCCGTGCGGTTGAGTTCGTCGAAGGTCGTGACGTGGCTCATGTTGTAGCGGGCCGAAGCGGTCAGGTGCAGGTTGGGCATCAACGAGTACGTGTCGGTGATGAACAGGCTGGCCGTGCTGGTCTTGCCGTTGATCTGGTTTTCGACGGCGAGCGGCTCCAGATTGGTCACGCCGCGGCTGGCGTCGAGTTCACCCAGTTCCTGCGTCTGCTGGAAGTGGATGCGAGCCTGGTCGTAGGAGGCGCCGACGGCGAGCTGGTGCTGCTTGCCGCTGAAGTTCCACTGGCCGGCGATGCCCGTACCGCGCTGGGTCGTCCGCGTCCGGTTGTTGGCGCCGGTTTCATCAGGCTCCAAACCTGGAGTGCTGCCATTGGTAACCCAGTCCTCGTACTCGGTCTCGTAGTCGTCGTTCATGTCACCGTTCAACGTGCGCGTCTTGCTGCGGCGGTGATAGACGCTGCCGGAGAGGCTTTGCGTATCGCTGAGCCACAGCCTGCCGTTCAGCGCAATCTGGGTCATGTCGTTGCGCGTCTCGTCGGGGTGCGTGAAGATCGACTCGCGGCGCTCGGCGAGCATTGATTGCGGCAGCAGGCCGTTGCCGATCAGCCGGCTACGCGCCTTGGTCAGCGTCAGGTCGGCTTCGCCGGCGGCGTTGCGGAAGGACAGCTTGCCGAAGAACTGCTTGACGTCGGATGGCGAATGATCACGCCAGCCGTCTTCGCGGAACCAGTCGCCGGCGCCATACCAGCCGAAGGTGCCGTTGTTGCCGCCGTACTCCAACTCCGTGTTGGTGCGGTTGAAGCTGCCACCGGAAAACTCGATCTTGCCGCCCGGGTGCGAGAAGCCGCTCTTGGTCCGCATGGCCAGCGCCCCGCCCAGCGTGTTGAGGCCGAAAGCCGGGTTGGAACCGGGAATCAGATCGATGCCGGCAATGGCCGAATTGGGGATCAAATCCCAGTTGACCGTGTCGCCGAAGGGTTCGTTGACGCGCACGCCATCGACGTAGACCGACAGCCCCTGGGCCGTACCGAGCAGCGGCGAGGCAGTGAAGCCACGGTAATTGAGGTCGGCCTGGTAGGGGTTGCCGGTGACTTCATTGGCGGTGACGGCCGGCACCTGGCGAAGCAGTTGTTCGGCGATGTTCTGGCTTTCGATTTCGTCGAGCCGGCTGTCGTCGAGCGACTGGACATTGGCTGGCAGGTGCAGGCGCGGCACGCCGATACCGGAGAGCGGCGTGGTGCCGACGACTTCGACGGTTTCCGTGGTGACGACAGCCTCGGCGGCGAAGGCCGGGGCGAAGGCGGCGGAGATGGCAATGGCGAGCAGCGAGCGCTGGGGAATCTGTCGCTTCATGTTGTTTTCTTCAGCTTGTAGTTGATGGGTACGACGACTTGAATTTCGTTGGCTTCCAGCGCCTCGGGCAGCGGCGGCAGGCTGGCCAGCGCTTCGAGCATGGCCAGCGCGTGCTGGTCGAGGACATCGAAGCCGCTCGACCGGTCGACGGCGACACCGAGCAGGTTGCCCTTGCGGGCAACCCTCAGGCGCACACGAACTTCACCTTCCCAACCGCGCATGGCGGCGATGCGCGGGTATTCCTGATGGCGAGCGAACAATTCGCCGAGGCGCTGCCGATAACCGGCGAGGACCTCGCTTTGCGGCTGCTGCGGGGCAACGGCAGGGACCGGACGGGCGACTTCGGCGGCGGGCGCGGAAGCCGCTGCGGCAGGCGCCATGCTTTCGCTAGCCATCGCCGACGATGGCGATGGCGCGGGGGCCGGCACATTGGCCGGCCCGGCAGTCTGCGTCACGCGCGGAGCCGGCCGCTCCGTGCGAATGGCGTCCTGCCGGGCCTTCTGGGGGACGGCTGCCGGCGCGGGAGCGGGCTCGGCAACGGGTCCGGATTCGGTTGCGGCGATCAGGCGGATCGTGGCAAAAATGGGTGGCAGGCTGATCGGGCCGTTCTGGCGTTGCCACGAAGTCAGGGCAAACAGCGAGGCGTGGAGCAGGATGGACAATCCCAGAATTGCCCAGAATTTCCGGTTGACCGTGGGAATGACCGGCAGCTCGATGTTGGCGGCGGTGATCACGGCTTAGCCCCCAGGGCTTCCTGCTCGGCGGCCGGGAAGAGATGGCCGACCGAGCGACGGTATTCGCTGGCCGCTACCGGCAGACTGGCGAACTCCGGCGGCAGCGGGCGGGCCAGCACGTCGTTCATGTCCAGCCCGGCTTTCGCCGCGTCGCGCAGGGCGGCACTGAGCCAGGTCAGCCAGGCGCGGGTCTGGCGGATCGGAGCAGCATCGCTGGTCGGTGCACCGTGGCCGGGGAGCAGCAGCTTGAAGCCGGCTTCGCGGGTCAAAGCGTCGAGCTGGTCGAGCGCCTTGAGCCAGTGCGCAACATCGGCATGCGGCGTGGTCGGGGCGCGGCCGTTGAAGACGAGATCGCCGGCGAAGACGACGCCGCTCGTTGCATCGACGATGACGAGATCGGCGCCGGTGTGGCCGTCAAGCGCGACGAGGCGCAGGCTGCGCCCGGCAACTTCAACAATTCCGGCGCTCAGCGTCTGGCCGGGAAGCTGGACTTCGGTGCCCTTCATCCAGTCGCCGGACATGCGGAACAGGTTTTCGGCGAAGGCGTTGCCGTCGGCGGCGATGCCGTTGCGCGTTTCGGCCAGCGCCGCAATCGGCACATCGGCGAAAGCCTGGTTGCCGAGGAAGTGGTCGGGGTGATGATGGGTGTTGATGACCAGCGCGACAGGCTTGGCGGTGATCGCGGCAATCGCCCGGCGCATCTGCTGGCCGTAGCGCAGCGAGGGGCCGCTGTCGATGACGATGACGCCCTGCGGCGCGACGATGAAGGCGGTGTTGACGATGTTGCCGCCGTTGACGGTATCGAAGTCCTCGGTCTTGCCGATGAAGGCGTAGACGTCCTTGGCGACCTGCACGGCCGACAGCCGGTAGTCGAAATCGGCTGCCCCGAGCTGGCCGGCGACGAGCATCAGCAGCGCACCAAGCAGACGCTTCACTGCGCGATCCTCGTCTTGAAGGCGTTGCCGTTGTTGTCGCGACCACTGGCTTCGAGCGCACCGTCGGCGACGCCGCGGTTGAGCGTGAACACCGGGTTTTCGCTGACCGGCTCGTAGGTCTGGACGCGCATCAGGCGCTGGCCGGCAGCGTCGGCGAAGTTGATTTCCTCGAGGAAGAAGGCCGGCGTGCCGGCGACCAGGCCGGTATCCATGGGATGCACGATGCGCAGGCGGACGCGGCCGGCGTTCGGGCCTTCGCTCCACTGGCGGCCGCTGACTTCGTTGAGGCGCTGCTGCCATTCCTTCGAACCACCGGCCGCCGACGGCGCCGTGCAGCCGCCGCCAACGGTGTTCACCCAAGTGCCGCCGACATGCCAGACGCCATCGGCCGTACGCGCCGCAGCACGGACTGGCGTCGATTGCTGGAGCTTGACGCGAAAACCGAGGAAGGCTGGCGCGCTTTCAGGAAAGAAGCGCAGCACTTGAACGATGGGATTGAAATCAGCGAAGACGACGACTTCGACAACCCCCGGCAACGCCGTGGCGTCGACGGTGACCGGCACCTGCATGGGATTTTCGGCGGTGGACGGGGCGATGACCTTGATGCGCGGATCGAACAGGACTGGCGCCCCGGCCAGGAAGGCTTTCTGCATTTCCGACCAGCGTGCCGAGGCGAGAGGATCGCCGCTGTCGCGCAAGGCGGCAGCTTCGGCCGGGGGCATCAGCGCCGCCAGGGCAATCGCCGCAATGGTCAGTGGGTATTTCATCGTGTCTCGCTCCTTTTGCCCTGTGGGCTCTTTGGAGAAAGTAGTGTGCAAAGCGCGTGCCAAGACCGGGCCGTTTTGGCAAATCGCTGATCTGGCCGGCAACGGCGCCGTAGCACCGGACGCGGTCATACCCCCTGAACAACCGGGGTGTGCAACTTTGGAGCAGGTGGTGACAATTGGAACAGCCCCTTTGCCAACTGCCCTGCTCCACCAAAAAACCACGAAATGCCGGCTTGAGCCCCGTCAACAGGAGCGCGGGGCATTTCGACTGGCCTTGGCACAGCCCTTGCAGATTGTGTCCCCTGCCAGCGAGCCGGTTCAGGGAATGGAGGTGGCTCGCCAGCATGTCATTCCACGCGGCCGGACCGTGTTCAGCACAGTTTTTCGCGTAGGAACCATCGGAAAATCAAGGAGACAATCCATGCATAGTCATACCCCTTTCAAGCGGAGAGTCGTTACCCTCGCGCTTCTGACGGCTGCGGCATTTGCCGGCAGCCCGGCCAGCGCCGGCGTCACTGACGCCGACATCCTCAACGATGCCAAGACTCCCGGCGACGTCGTCAGCTTCGGCCTCGGCACCCAGGGTCAGCGTTTCAGCCCGTCTACCCAGATCAACGCCAAGACCGTCAAGAACCTGGTCCCGGCCTGGTCGATGTCCTTCGGCGGCGAGAAGCAGCGCGGCCAGGAATCGCAGCCGGTCATCGCCAATGGCAAGATGTTCGTCACCGCTTCCTACAGCCGCCTGTTCGCTGTCGATGCCAAGTCCGGCAAGAAGCTGTGGAAGTACGAGCATCGTCTCCCGGACGGCATCATGCCGTGCTGTGACGTGATCAACCGCGGCGCCGCCCTGTACGACAACCTGGTCATTTTCGCCACGCTCGATGCCCAGCTCGTTGCCCTGAACCAGGACACCGGCAAGGTCGTCTGGAAGGAAAAACTCGGTGACTACGCCGCTGGCTACTCCGCTACCGCCGCTCCGATCATCGCCAAGGGCAAGCTGATTACCGGCGTTTCCGGTGGTGAATTCGGCGTCGTTGGCCGCATTGACGCCCGCGACCCGAAGACCGGCAAGCTGGTGTGGACCCGTCCGACTGTTGAAGGTCACATGGGTTACAGCTTCAATGCCGCTGGCGACAAGGTCGAAAACGGCATCTCCGGCACCCTCAACGCCACGTGGTCGGGCGACCTCTGGCAAACCGGCGGCGCAGCGACCTGGAACGGCGCTACCTACGATCCGGAAACCAACCTGATCTTCGCCGGCACCGGCAACCCGGCCCCGTGGAACAGCCACCTGCGCCCGGGCGACAACCTCTTCTCGTCGTCCACCGTCGCCATCGACGCCGACACCGGCAAGATCGCCTGGCACTTCCAGAACACCCCGCACGACGGCTGGGACTTTGACGGCGTAAACGAATTCGTTTCCTTCGACTACAAGGATCCGAAGACGGGCAAGATGGTCAAGGCTGGCGGCAAGGCCGACCGTAACGGTTTCTTCTTCGTGAACGACCGCACCAACGGCAAGCTGCTCAACGCCTTCCCCTTCGTCAAGAAGATTACCTGGGCAACCGGCTACAACCTCGAAACCGGCCGTCCGAACTACATCGAAGAAGGCCGCCCGGGCGACCCGGCGCAAGGTGCTGACGGCAAGAAGGGCAAGGTCGTTTTCTCGGCTCCGTCCTTCCTTGGCGGCAAGAACCAGCAACAAATGGCCTACAGCCCGCAGACCGGCTTGTTCTACGTGCCGGCCAACGAGTGGTCGATGGACATCTGGAACGAACCCGTTTCCTACAAGAAGGGTGCTGCTTACCTGGGCGCCGGCTTCACCATCAAGGCCATCCACGACGACCATATCGGCGTGCTGCGCGCAGTCGATCCGGCCACTGGCAAGATCGTCTGGGAAAACAAGAACTACGCTCCGCTGTGGGGCGGCGTCCTGACCACCGCTGGCGGTCTGGTTTTCTACGGCACCCCGGAAGGCTTCCTGAAGGGTGTTGATGCCAAGACCGGCAAGGAACTGTGGTCCTTCCAGACCGGTACCGGCATCGTTGCACCGCCGGTCAGCTGGGAACAGGATGGCGAGCAGATGATCGCCGTGACGACCGGCTGGGGCGGCGCTGTGCCGCTGTGGGGCGGCGACGTCGCCAAGCGCGTGAACTTCCTCGAACAGGGCGGTTCCGTCTGGGTCTTCAAGCTGCACAAGTAATAAATTCTCTCTCCTTCGGGCGCTCCGGCGCCCGATTGAAACGGCGCGACGGCTTCGGCCCTCGCGCCGTTTTTCATTTTTGGGCTATTTTTCCGGTTGACCGTGGGAATGGATCGACCCGGGTATACAAACCTGAAACAACTGATAAACTAACCGTTATAAGACTTAATCGATAGTTTATTAACCATGCCGCGCTCAACGAACAGTATCATCGCCCTTCCGCCCGAATCGCTGGCGATGTTGAAAAACCTCGGCCTGCGCCTGCGCGCCCGGCGTCTTGCCCAGAACATGACGCTGGAACAGGCCGCCGAGCGCCTGCTCTGTTCGCCGACCACCTATCGCGCGCTGGAAAGCGGCAAGCCGACGGTCAGCCTGGGTTTGTTAGCCCATGCCCTGTGGTTGTTCGGGCGCCTGGAGGATATGGAGCAACTCAATCCGCTGGAAATCGGCATGCTCGGCAACAAGCGTAGCCAGCGCGCACGCCCGCTCGTGAAAGGAATAGGCAATGACGAACGGGATTTCTGAAAACGCGCTTTACGTCGGCCTCTACCTGCCGGGGGAAGAAGCGCCGACGACGGCCGCCTTGCTCAAGCTCGAACGCAACAATCTGCAGGAAAGCGGCCATCTGGCCTACGGCCTGGGCTACCTTGCACGCCCCGATGCGCTGGCGCTGAATCCGCTGCACCTGCCTTTGCAGCAAGAAACCTTCCGCCTGCCGGCACGTCTGCTCCGCGACGGTGGCGCCTTGCCGCTGAGTATCAAGGACGCCCTGCCCGATGCCTGGGGACTGCGCGTTCTCGCCAACGAACTCGGTGGGCGCCTGCCGAGCGAGCGCGAACAATTGCTGCTGACCAACGAGGATCGCGTCGGCGCCATGGTTTTTTCCGAAAGCCGCGACATGCCGGCGCCGGCCGAACTGCCGCACGACGACCTGAGCCAACTGGCCGATGCTGTACGCCGCCTGCAATACGACATGGACATCCCGCCGCCGCTCAAGCGCCTGCTGCTGCGCGGCGGCAGCCTGGGCGGTGCCCGCCCCAAGGCGTCGTTCATGCACGATGATGCCTTGTGGCTGGCCAAGTTCCCCGCTGCCGGCGATCCGCTCGATGTTCAGGTGCTCGAAGCCACCGCGCACGGTCTCGCCATGCGCTGTGGCATCCAGGTACCTCAGTTCATGACCATGCCGGTCGGGCGCGGCGAAAACGCCTTTCTGTCGCGCCGTTTCGACCGCCTTGGCGAGCGTGCTCAGCAGCGCCTGCACTACCTGTCAGCCAGCGCCCTGCTTGATATTCCCTATGAATCAAGCGCCGGCAGCTACATCGAATTCGCCCGCGTCATCCGCCGTCTCAGCTTGCGGCCGGGCGCCGACCTCAAGGAACTGTTTCGCCGCCTGATCTTCAACCTGCTGATCGACAACACCGACGACCACCTGAAAAACCACGGCATGCTTTGGGCGGGAAAAGACCGTTACGTCCTTTCGCCAGCCTTCGACGTCGTCCCGCAACTGACCAACCTCGGCTACCAGATGCTGTCGATCGACGGGACAACGCAGGAATCCAGTCTCGAACTGGCGGTTCAGTCGGCAGCCCATTTCGATCTTTCAGCCGATCAGGCCAGCGCGATCACCAAGGAAATGGCCGGCATTGTTTACGGCCAGTGGTGGCTGCACGCCCAGCTGCAGGACGTCCCGGAGACGCTCCGCAAGCGCCTGGAAAGCTGTTTTGGCCGGCAAAAGGAAATCATCGGCGCCGGGCAATTCGGCTTCTGACGGGATCCGGCCTCACTCCCGCCGGGCGCCGGCCCGGGATTCGAAGAAAACCTGGATGGCCCAGGCCAGTTCCTGCTTCAAGACGCCTTCCCACGGCGGCATGTGGGTGACGCCGACGATGATCTTGCCGTGGCGCACGGTTTTGGCGAAGTAGGCATCGTTGTCGCGCATGCACGCGGCGTTCAATTCGGCGTCGCTGATCCGTTTGCAGAAGCGGTTGAGATTGCGCAGGTCAGGCGCCGGGGCGGCGTTGGTGCTGGCATCGGCACCGTGGCAGCGGGCGCAGGCCTGGTTGTAGGCCTGTTGGCCGATGGTGAGGGCAAGCGGGTTGCCGCGGTAGGGGTTTTCGGACAGCCAGGTGTCGCCGAGTGGCGGCAGGCCGTCCGGCGAAACGGCGGGAGCGACGGCGACTTCGTTGGCCAGCGCCGATGCGGCCAGCAGCGCGGTCAGCAGGGTGATGAGCAATTTGTTCATGGTGGTCACCAGTCGGTCGGGCAGTTCTTGCAGCCCTCGAAATCGGCATCCTGAAACACCGCAAAGCGACGGAAGATGCCGGTCAGGTCGGCATTGCGGAAATTGACGGTGAAGAATTTGGTCTCCTGGAGGTTGGCGTTGTTGAGCCGGACGCCGATGAACCAGGCGAAATTGGCCTTGGCCGCTTCGAGGTTGGCGCCGGTCAGGTCGGCATTGGTGAAGTCAGTGCGGAACAGGCGGGCAAATTCGAGATCGGCACCGACCATTTTGGCGCCGCGAAAGGTCGCCGTCGGCGCGCTGACCTTGTTGAGACGGGCGGCCGTGAGGTCGGCCCCGTCGAGATTGGCGCCGGCCAGGTTGGCGCCGCGCAGATCGGCGCGGGCCAGTTGGGCGCCACTCAGATCGGCCCCGGCCAGATTCTGCCCGGCCAGGTTGGCGTGGCGCAGGTCGGCCCCCGGGCAGCGGGTATGCGGCCAGATGCCGCAACCGTTGATGACCAGCGGTTCGAAATATTCCGGCGGCGCCGCGAATGCTACGGTCGACCCGAAAAACAGGGCAAAAATGAAATGTCTGGGCATTGTCGTTGCTCGCAAAAGGCTTCGATCCAAGGCATTCCCAGGCTGAGCCAGCGTCCATGCAGCACTGACTCAGCCTCGCTTGCGGGCAATCCGGCGGCTGGGGGAATCCAGCCACCGGCGGGAATGCTTGAAACGAAACGCTCGCTCAGTTCTTCAACGACTTCGGCAGCTTGAAGACCCACATCGAGCCACCCTGCGTCACCTGCTTGGTCAGGTCGGCCATGTCGCCGCCCCACAGCGGCACGGCGCCGCCGTAACCGGACTGGATACCGACGAACTGCTCGCCATCCATTTCCCAGGTGATCGGCACGGAAACCACGCCGGAGCCGGTCTGGAACTTCCACAGTTCCTTGCCGTTCTTGGCGTCGAAGGCTTTCACGTAGCCGTCCGAGGTACCGGTGAACAACAGGCCGCCGGCGGTGGTCATGGTGCCGGCCCAGAGCGGGAATTTCTCCTTGTGTTCCCAGACGATCTTGCCGGTCTTCGGGTCCATGGCGCGCAGCGTGCCAACGTGGTCGTCGAACAGGCGCTTGATGCGGAAACCCTGGCCAAGGTAGGCGGAGCCGGCCTTGTAGGTCAGCTTTTCGGTCCAGTAGTCCATCGCCCAGTGGTTGGCCGGGATGTAGAACAGCTCGGTCTGCTGGCTGTAGCTCATCGGCATCCAGTTGGTGCCGCCCAGAAATGGCGGCGAAACGAAGATCGACTCGCCCTTGTCGGCACCCTCCTTCGGCTTCGGCGGATGCTGGCCTTCGACGATGTTCGGCTTGCCGGTCTGCAGGTTCCAGCTCTTCGCCCAGGTGATGCCTTCGACGAACGGCCAGGCACCGATCAGCGAAGTCGGCTTGTTCGGGTAGCCGGCGCCATTGGTCAGCTTCTCACGGTCGGTGACGAAGAAGTAGCCGTTGCGGTCGGCGTGGGCCGAAGCCTTGACCAGCTTGCCGGTCTTCGGATCCTTGTATTCGAACAAGACCACCGAGTTGTTGCCGGAGAAGTCCCAGGCATCGTTCGGGGTGTGCTGGAAGAAGCCCTTCAGTTCGCCGTTGCTGGCATCGACATAGGCCTGACCGGAGGTGAACAGGCTGTCCCAGTTGCGCGGATCGTCGCCTTCCTTGGTCCGGTGCCAGGTGTTCCACGGCGCCGGGTTGCCGGTGCCGATGACCACCATGTTCTTGTCCACGTCGTAGCTCGCGGTCTGCCACGGGGCGCCGCCACCGTGGTTCCAGGCGTCGACCTTCTTGCCGTCCGCACCTTCCGGCCAGCTCGGCGCCTTGGCGTCGCCGGTCGGCGTGCTCTCCTTGCCGTTCAGGCGGCCCATGTGGCCTTCGACCATCGGACGGGCCCAGACTTCCTCACCGGTATCCGGATCGCGGGCGAACAGGTAGCCGACGACGCCGAACTCGTCACCCGACGAGCCGTGCACCAGCAGCACCTTGCCGCTCTTCTGGTCCTTTACGACAAACGGTGCACCGGTCATCGTGTAGCCGATCTTGTGGTCGCCGAACTTCTTCTTCCAGACGACCTTGCCGGTGTCCTTGTTGAGCGCGACGATGGTCGCATCGAGCGTGCCGAAATAGACCTTGTCGCCGTAGATGGCGGCGCCGCGGTTGATCACGTCGCAGCACGGGCGGATGTCTTCCGGCAGGCGGGCCTCGTATTCCCACAGGCGTTTGCCGCTGCGGGCATCGATGGCGAAGATGCGCGAATACGAAGCCGTCACGTAGATCACGCCATCGTGCACCAGCGCCTGCGCCTCCTGGCCGCGCTGCTTCTCGCCGCCGAAGGAGAAGCTCCAGGCCGGCACGAGGTGATCGACGTTCTTGGTGTTGATCTTGGTCAGCGGGCTGAAGCGCTGGGCTTTCAGGCCGAGGCCGTAGGACAGCACGTCGCTGGTG
Source organism: Ferribacterium limneticum (assembly GCF_020510565.1). Lineage (NCBI taxonomy): Bacteria > Pseudomonadati > Pseudomonadota > Betaproteobacteria > Rhodocyclales > Azonexaceae > Ferribacterium > Ferribacterium limneticum. Next base: position 1,081,764 of record NZ_CP075189.1, on the reverse strand, counting down.
GTCTTGTCATCATTGAGGATGTCTTCCCAACTCACTGTCTTGGCCGCCATCGCCGGCGCGCACAAGCTGGCCGCGACCAGGGTGGCGATGAGGGTCTGGCGGGGATTGAACCGGGTTGCTTTCATTTTTTGGTGTGTCTCCTGAGTAGTGTTGTGATGCCCCGAAAGATCGGGCCGGCCCATCTATCCCGACAGGCGAGCCGAGTATAGGAAGCGCCCTGGTCCGAAGTCTCGGGACAAGCTCACCGCCGAACCGGGAAAAATTCCCGTGCTGATCTGCGGCCGGTACGAAACCTGCTCGGCGTCACTACAACTAAAACAAAGGTGGAGACATGGATCTGCGAAAACGACTGGTGATCTGGCTCGGCGGCCTGCTCGCCGGCCTGATGCTGATGGCGGTTGTCATCAACCTCCACTCGCTGCGCGGCGATATCCAGGCCGAAGTGGCCGCCTCGGAGCAACTGGTCACCGTGCTGCTCAAGGCCGGCGATGCGCAGTCAGGCAAGAGGTCCGAGCTGGAAGCCCTGCTCAAAAATGCGCAGTTGCGCCACCTGAGCATCCACCTTGATGACGTGACAGCCAAAGCCGACGAGCAACCGCACTGGCTCGCCCCCCTGCTCGGCGTTACGACCAGCACCACACCGGCCCAGACCATCCGCCTCGGCGACCAGACCCTGACCATCGCCCCCAACCCGAACTCGGAAATCGAGGAGCGCCTGGGCGACACTGTTCGACTTTGCATCACCCTGTTGCTCTATTCTGGAGCAACTCTGCTCGTCGCCTGGTGGTCGGCCGATCGCGCCCTGACCCCGGTGCGCGAACTGGAGGCCGGCCTGCAGCGTCTGGCCGACAACGCCCCCGACGCTGCCATGCCGCCTTTCGCCCTGCGCGAATTTCGCCGCGTGGCCAGCGCCATTGACGCACTGGCCGCCGCCCTGGCCTCGTCGCGCGCCGCACGGCAACAGCTGGCCCGCCAGCTCATTGCCGTGCAGGAAGAGGAACGCCACACTCTGGCAAGGGAATTGCATGACGAGATGGGGCAAACGTTGACCGCCATCGGGGTGACCGCCGCCTTTCTCGAACGCAACGCGACACGACTGGAGGCGCAAAGCATTGTTGAATGCGCCGAAGATCTGCGGCGCGACGTGCGCACCAGCGGCGAGCAGTTGCGCGCCATGCTCAAGCGCCTGCGGCCGCATGGCCTGGATGCGCTGGGTCTGGCCAGCGCCCTGCGCGAACTGGTGGCGAGCTGGCAGCAGCGCGAGTGCGGCATCGTGTTTGACCTCGAGATGCCGGCCGAACTGCCCGAGCTCGACGAAGCGACGGCCCTGGTGGTTTACCGCGTGGTGCAGGAAGGGCTGACCAATGTGGTTCGCCACAGCGAAGCGCGGCATTGCCGGATCCGCATCGAGGTGGCACGAAATACGCTGTACCTGAGTGTGGAAGACGATGGAAAAGGCCTGCCCGAGGCCGGCCCGGCCCGCCGGGGTGGTTTGCTCGGCATGGCGGAAAGACTGGAAATGGCTGGGGGTAGTCTGCACATGGAAAACAACGCAACAATCGGGCTGCATCTACAGGCCCGCCTGCCGATGAGCAAAGTAGAAGAGGAGCAATCATGATCCGCATCATTCTGGTCGATGACCACGCCGTCGTCCGCACCGGCTATCGCCGCCTGCTCGACGCCGAGCCGGGCCTGCAGGTGGTTGGCGAAGCAGCCAGCGCCGACGAGGCCAATGCGCTGATCATGCGCGTCGCTGTCGATGTGGCCGTGGTCGACCTGAGCCTGCGCGGCAGCAGCGGCATCGAAGCGATCCGCCGCATGCTGGTCCGCCAGCCCGACCTCAAGGTTCTCGTCCTGTCCATGCACGAAGGCGCCGGCCACATTACCCAGGCCCTGCGCAGCGGTGCGCTCGGCTACCTGACCAAATACAGCGAGCCGGGCGATGTCATCGACGGCATTCGCCGCGTCGCCACCGGCAAACGCGTCTTTTCGCCGGAAATCGCCCAAGTGCTGGCCGAAGAAGCGCTCGACGGCGACGGCGCCCTCGCCCACCTGACGCCGCGCGAATTCGAAGTGCTGCGCATGCTGGCGCACGGCGAATCAGCCAACTGCATCGCCAGCTCGATGCACCTGAGCCCGAAAACGGTGTTGAATTACCTCACCCTGATCCGCCAGAAACTCAACGCCGACAACGACTTCAAACTGCTGCACCTGGCCGCACGGCATGGCCTGGTGGATATGAGCCGAACCATCAATGCCTGACCTTGAATCCCGCAACCTTAGACAATCAATAAACCGGAGTACAGAAATGTTCCGTCACTCAACACTGGCCGCCCTGCTGGCCTGCAGCCTGATCACCCCCGCCGCCATGGCCGACGCCAAGCTCGACACCGACATGAAAAAACTCGCGCTCAGCAGCGGCTGCACGACCTGCCACGGCATCGAGAAAGACAAGCCGGGCCCCGACGGCCTGAAACCGATCGGCCCGGCCTGGATCGACGTCGCCGCCCAGTATCGCGGCAAGCCGGGCGCCACCGAATTCCTGACCCGCGTCGTCCAGGAAGGCTCCAACCCCTACTCCAGCCACTGGAAGAACCGCGTTTCCGGCATCGCCATGCCGCCCAACGCGGTCGCCATCAGTCTGGCCGATACCCGCCAGCTGGTTTCGTGGATACTGTCGCTGAAGTAAATGGCAGCGCCCGCCACTGTCGGCCCAACCTTCCGGAGTTTCCGAGCATGAGCAAACCTTCCCTCGCCGCCCGCCTGGCCGCACATCTGGCCGGCCTGCTGCTGGCCGTCTGTTGCGGCACGGCCCTGGCCACTGACCGTGCCACCCCGCGCGAAGCCCGCGTCCTGTTCGATCAGGCCGTGAAGCATCTGCAAGCCAACGGCCCCGAGAAGTCCTGGGCCGCCTTCAGCGACCGCAAGGGGCCTTTCGTCAAAAAAGACCTCTACGTTTACGTGATCGACCGCAAGGGCACCTATGTTGCCAACGGCGCGGCGCCCGAGGCTCTGGTCGGCCTCAATGTCCTCGACAGCGTCGATGCCGCCGGCACGCCGCTCTTCCGCCACATGATCGCCGTCACCGACAAGCAGACCGAGGCGCGCATCCGCTACGTCTGGCTCAATCGCAAAACCAATCACGTCGAGCCGAAGAACGCCTGGCTGCACCGTCAGGGCGACTACATCCTCGGCGTCGGCTACTACTCGCCGCACGCCACGGCGCTCGACGCCCAGAAGCTGCTCGGCGAAGCCGTCGCCTTCGCCATCAAGAATGGCATGGGCGGCGCCAGCAAGGCTTTCAACGACACCAAAGGGTCTTTCGTACGGGACGACCTCTACGTCTTCGCGGTCAATCTCGACAGCGGCAAGTTCGAGGCGCACGGTGTGAACCCGGCGTGGACCGGCACCGATGCGCTCAATCTCCACGATGTCGAAGGCCACGCCCTGATTCAGGAAATGATCGACCAGGCAAAAAGCAAAGGCACCGGCGTCGTCGATTACGTCTGGCGCAATCCGGTCACCAATGCCGTCGAGCGCAAGCGCACCTTCATCCAGCGCGTCGACAACAGCCTGCTCGGGGTTGGTTACTACCTCGACTGAGCGGCAGGGCCGGAGATAGCCATTTGAATTTTGGGCGAAATTTCCGGTTGACCGTAGGAATCATCCAAACCGGCCGAAAAGGCCGGTTTTTATTGCCACTTTCGTTTCTGACATTGCCGACCGCCTTGCCCCGGTAGATACTGGCGGGAGAGGATGGAATCGCGTCGCTCCGTCCGATAGAAACGGGGTGTCGCTGCTTTTCGTGACTACCCGGCCGCAACCCAGGGAGAAGAAAATCGTCATGTTTGCGCCATTGAGTCGGCTCAGCATCCGCAACCGGATCTGGGGCATTGTTGCCATTTTTATCGGCAGCATCCTGCTCACCAGTGCCCTCGATGTCGCCACCCTCAGGAACGCGCTGCACCAGGAAAAGGAAGACAGCATCCGGCAACTGGTCGAGGGCGCCCATGCCGTGCTGGGGCATTATCAGGCACTCGAACGATCCGGCAGCCTGAGCCGCGAAGCCGCCCAGGCTGCGGCCATGGCCACGATCAAGGGCATGCGCTACAACGGCAAGGACTATTTCTGGATCAACGACAACCAGACTCCATCGCGCATGGTCATGCACCCGATCTCGCCGGAACTCGACGGGCAACTGCTGCTTGACGACAAATTCAACTGTGTCACCAGCATGCGCAGCGGCACAGACGGGCCGTTTGTCCCGACCGATGGCAAGAAAAACCTGTTGCAGGCCTTCGCCGAACTGGTGGCACAAAGCGGGCAAGGCTATGTCACCTACCCGTGGCCCAAGGTCAATCCGGACGGCAAAAGCACGCCGGACAGGTTCCCCAAGCTTTCCTACGTCAGAGGTTTTGCTCCCTGGGGGTGGACCGTCGGTTCCGGCATCTACATCGACGACATCGATGCCGCCATCCAGACTCGGGCCATCCAGCACCTGTTGTTGCTGCTCGCCATCAGCACCACCTTGCTGCTGCTGGCCAGCCTGATCGCCCGCAGCATCACCGTGCCGTTGCACGCCACGATGCGCGCCATGCACGACATCGCCCGGGGCGACGCCGGACTCGACCAACGCCTGGCCGTCGAAGGCACCAGTGAAATCGCCGAACTGGCCGGTCATTTCAACGAAATGCTCGATCACATCGAGACTCGCGACGAGGCCCTGCTCAAGCACCAGGACGGCCTGGAGCAGGAAGTTTCGCGGCGCACGGCCAGCCTGCGCGAGGCCAACCTGCAACTGGATGCGGAACTGGTCGAGCGCCGGCGGATCGAGAAGATCATCGGCGAGAGCAAAAACCGCATGCATGCCCTGCTCGACGCCACCGACGAAGCCGTATTGCTGCTGGCACCGGATGCCACGGTTCTCGAGATCAACACTTTCGCCGCCCGCCGCTACGGAAAAACGCCGAAGCAGATGGTCAGGACCAACTTCCTCGATCACATGCCGCCGGAACTGGCCAAAACCCGCAGCGCCATGCTGCGCACGGCAGTGGACCGCGGCGAGGTAGTCCGCTTTCAGGATCAGCGCGGCTCGACCTGGTTTGACAACAACTTGTATCCGGTCAAGGACGACAAGGGTGTCGTCGAAAGCGTCGCCGTCTATGCCAAGGATATCTCCGAGCAAAAGCGCATCCAGATGGACGAGGATCTCTTCCTGCAACTGGGCACGGTACTCATGCGCTGGGGTGTCGATTCGCGGGCCATCGCCCAGATTTTCTGCGACGGCATTCGGCCCATGTTCAATCTCGACGCCGCCTGCATCGCGGCCACCGGCCGGGATGGCAAGCTAGCCCTGACCGCCGCCGCAGGGAACGTGACGAACGCTGCCATCGAGCATGTCGCCGACAACGACGGCGATGCCTCGGCATGCCTGCCGGTGGCCGCGGTCATGGCCAGCGGCCAGCATCAGGTCGTGCCCCTTGATGACGTGAACTGCCAACTGTGCAAGGCCAGCCCGCAGCCCCCCGCCGCCCACACCGCCATTCTGCTGCCCCTGAAAATCCATGGCGACCCCTGGGGCGTTCTCGCGCTGTACGGCAAGGAAGCCGATCAGTTCGACGACAGCCTGCTCCAGCAACGCCTGCTGGCCACCGCCAACCGCCTGGCCATCACGCTCGAATCCGCCCTGCGCCAGGAAAGACTCGCCCTCTTCGACCTCGCCCTGGCCGAGGTCGGCAACGCGGTGATGATCACCGATGCCGCCAGCAGGATCATCTGGGTCAATCGCTCCTTTACCCTGCTATCCGGCTATACCAACGAGGAACTGCTCGGCCAGCCACCCAGCCTGTTCAACTCCGGCACACAGGATGCGGTGTTCTTCCGGCACTTCTGGCAGAGCATCTCGGCCGGCAAACCCTGGCGCGGCGACATCGTCAACCGGCGCAAGGACGGCAGCCTGTATACCGCCAGCCAGATGGTCACGCCGTTGTACGACGCCGAGGGCAAGATCAACCACTACATTGCCGTTCTCGAGGACATCAGCGAGCGCAAGCGCCAGGAACAGGAACTCAAGGAAAACTACGAACGCCTGAAGACCCTGAACGAACAGCTGGAAAATGCCCAGAACCAGCTGCTGCAATCCGAAAAGATGGCCTCGATCGGCCAGCTGGCAGCCGGCGTCGCCCACGAGATCAACAACCCGATCGGCTTCGTGAGCTCCAATCTGGGCACCCTCAAAACCTATGTCGATGAATTGCTCGGGGTCATCCGGGCCTATGCTGCAGCCGACCCGCTACTCGCCGAGCACCCCGAAATCAACGCCAATATCGCCAGCACCAAGGCGCAGGCCGACCTCGATTTCATGGGAGAGGACATCCAGAGCCTGCTCAAGGAATCGCGCGACGGGATCACCCGGGTCACCCGGATCGTCCAGGATCTCAAGGACTTCTCGCGCATCGACAGCATGGACTGGGCCGTGGCCAATCTCGAACAGGGCCTGGACAGCACGCTGAACATCGTCATGAACGAAATCAAGTTCAAGGCCGATATCGTCAAGGAATACACCGGCATCCCCGACATCGAATGCCTCGGTTCGCAATTGAATCAGGTTTTCATGAACCTGCTGGTCAACGCCGCCCACGCCATCGAAACCCACGGCACCATCACCATTCGCACCGGCACCACGAGCGATGCAGTCTGGGTCGAAATCGCCGATACCGGCCGGGGCATCCCGCCCGAAAACCTCAAACGCATTTTCGACCCCTTCTTCACCACCAAGGCCATCGGCAAGGGCACCGGCCTTGGCCTCTCACTGGCCTACAGCATCGTCCAGAAACACCACGGCAAACTCGACGTGCACAGCGAAGTCGGCGTCGGCAGCTGCTTCCGTGTCGAGATTCCACGGCGGCAACCGGAGCCCGGCGCGGCGACGACAGTCGCCAAACCGGAATAAAAAAGGAACCGGCCCACGTGGCCGGTTCCTTTTGTTGAAAATGAGGCCAGGCAGCATTTCAATTTTGGCCAAAATTTCCGGTTCACCGTGGGAATGGGCCAGACCGGCCTTTTGGGCAGTCGGCTAGAAATCGATTTTGGTCAGGCTGGCGGCGTCGGCAACGTGGATATCCGCGCCGATGAACTCGAGGAGCTGGGGATAGCGGTTGATGGCGCCACCGCCGACCACGAGCCGCGGGCAGGCCTCGGCGAAGGCTTTTCGCATCGCCGCAATCGCCAACCGGGCCGGGGTGAAGTGGGTCGGCAAGGCGACCGACAGTCCGACCAGCTCGGGCTGGAATTCCCTGATCAGCCCGATCAGGGACGGCACAGGCAGGCTGGCGCCGAGGCACAGTACCTGCCAGCCGTCGGCTTCCAGACCATGCGCCACCATGCGCAAGCCGAGGTCGTGGTTGTTTCCGTCGACGCAGGTAAGGATGGCACGCCGCCCCGTCGGCGCCGCCAGGGCTGTGCGGGAAAAGCGGTCAGCCATGATCGATTGCGCCGTCTGTGACGCCAGGTGCTCGAGGGCAACGCTGATCTCGTTGTGCTGCCATTTCCAGCCGATGTCGACCAGACTCGCCTGGACGAGATCGACGTATATCTCCACCAGCGAGCGCCCGGCCTGTTCACAGGCTTCGAAGATGGCAACGGCGGCCAACCTGTCGCCTCTCAGGAGGGCGTCACGAAAGGCGCCGGTCTGCGGCGACAAACCCCGGTTGGCAGGCGCCAGACGCTCGGGGCCAAGATCGATGGATTGCTCGAAGGCGCGCGCCAGGGTGTCGCCGACGACACGCCCTTCATCGGGCATCTGCCGGGCAAAGTAGGCTCCGATCAGGTTCAGCACCACGCCGATGTGGTCGCAGGGGATGTTCCGGGCGATGAAGACGTCCGACAGCCATTTCAGGTAATCGACGTACGCTTGCAGCAGCCCCGTTTCGAGGATGGGCCGCAGGAATTCGAGGTGGAAGGCGATGTCCGTGCGGCAGGCCTGGCGCCGGACGGCATCGAGCTGGCCGGCGTCGGCGCCGAGCCGCGCATGGAAGGCGGCGGCGACCGCGTCGACGGCCTCGTCACGCAGGCGATCGTAGGTATCGAGCGCCGCCGGGCTCAGGGTAAAGGCGTTGCGGGTGCTGTCCATCGGATGACTCGCGCTGGATCAGTGGGCGAATACTTCGAAGAAGCGCAACTCGGTGTCCTCCGGGATCAGCTTGAGCCCTTTGGGAATCGCATGATGCGACTTCTGATAGCTGTGCGACTTGTGCCAGGCCCGGAAGCTGGCTTCGTCCTGCCAGTAGGTCAGCAACCACACTTCGCGCGGCAGCCCGCTCGGGCTCATGACCTCCATGCGCAGAAACCCCGCTTCGGCATCGACCAGGTGCGGACGCGCCTGAAAGGCGGCACGTACCTCATCCACCATGTCGTTGGCGATGGTGAATTTACTGATTGCAACAAACATCAGTCTCCCCGTTTCTTCGTGTCCCCGATGCCTCAATCATACCTGCAGCCGCCTCGGGGCAAGGCATGCCGATGCGCAACCGACGCGCTCTTTTTGTGTTACCTGCGCCGGCTGCTCCATTGTTGAACACCTGTTGAGCAGTTGATCACGCCACGACCTGCTCCAGCCTGTAACAGCCGCCATGCGCGCCACGACAAGTCTTTGAAATTTCGCCATTTTTTCCGGTTGACCGTGGGAGTGGCACGGCTGGCACACGGCATGCACATTAGATGGCACGAGTCACGGCAGGTCATCAGGAATCAACCGAATCTGCCGGCTTCGAGTTAGCCCTTTGAATTACCCGTTCGCAACTTCATTCAAGAACACTGGAGACAACCATGATTTATGCAGCTCCCGGCGCCGCTGGTGCCAAGATCGCCTACAAGGCCCAGTACAACAACTTCATCGGCGGCAAGTGGGTTGCCCCGACCAAGGGTGAATACTTCGACGTGGTCACCCCGACGACCGGCAAGGTCTACACCAAGGCCGCTCGTTCCACCGCCGAAGACGTCGAGCTGGCGCTGGACGCCGCTCACGCTGCAGCTGATGCCTGGGGCAAGACCAGCGTTGCCGAACGTTCCAACCTGCTGTTGAAGATCGCCGACCGTCTCGAAGCCAACCTCGAAATCCTGGCTTACGCCGAGACCGTCGATAACGGCAAGGCCATCCGCGAAACGCTGAACGCCGACATCCCGCTCACCGTCGACCACTTCCGTTACTTCGCCGGCTGCCTGCGCTCGCAGGAAGGCGCCCTCTCCGACATCGACGAAAACACCGTCGCTTACCACTACCACGAGCCGCTCGGCGTCGTCGGCCAGATTATCCCCTGGAACTTCCCGATCCTGATGGCGGCCTGGAAACTGGCCCCGGCCATTGGTGCAGGCAACTGCGTCGTCTTGAAGCCGGCCGAATCGACCCCGATCTCCATCCTGATCCTGGCCGAACTGATCGCCGACATCCTGCCGGCTGGCGTGCTGAACATCGTCAATGGTTTCGGTCGCGAAGCCGGCATGCCGCTGGCCACCAGCAAGCGCATCGCCAAGATCGCCTTCACCGGCTCGACCTCCACCGGCCGCGTCATCGCTCAGGCCGCTGCCAACAACCTGATCCCGGCCACGCTGGAACTGGGCGGCAAGTCGCCGAACATCTTCTTCGCCGATGTCATGGACAAGGATGACGGCTTCCTCGACAAGGCCATCGAAGGCATGGTGCTGTTCGCCTTCAACCAGGGCGAAGTCTGTACCTGCCCGTCGCGCGCCTTGATCCAGGAATCGATCTACGACAAGTTCATGGAGCGTGTCCTCAAGCGTGTTGCTGCCATCAAGCAAGGCAACCCACTCGACACCGACTGCATGATGGGTGCCCAGGCATCGCAAGAGCAGATGACCAAGATCCAGTCCTACCTCGAAGTTGGCAAGCAGGAAGGCGCTGAATGCCTGATCGGCGGCGCTCGCGCCATCCTCGAAGGCGACCTGGCCGGCGGTTACTACATCCAGCCGACCCTGTTCAAGGGCCACAACAAGATGCGCATCTTCCAGGAAGAAATCTTCGGGCCGGTTCTGGCTGTGACGACCTTCAAGGACGAAGCCGACGCGCTGGCCATCGCCAACGACACCCTCTACGGCCTCGGCGCCGGCGTCTGGAGCCGCAACGGCAACGTCGCCTACCGCATGGGTCGCGCCATCAAGGCCGGTCGCGTCTGGACCAACTGCTACCACGCCTACCCGGCGCACGCAGCGTTCGGCGGCTACAAGGAATCCGGCATCGGCCGCGAAACCCACAAGGTCATGCTGGACCACTATCAACAGACGAAGAACCTGCTTGTTTCGTACAGCGAAAGCAAGCTGGGCTTCTTCTAAACCGGGCATCTCCTCCACTGGCCGCATACAGTTTTGCGGGCAACTCTTGGGGGCGGGCAACCGCCCCCCTTTTTTAGGAGAAAAACATGGTCGACCGTGTCATTTGTACGCCGGCAACGCTTGAACTCATTGCACTCCTGAAACAGCAATACGGCCCGGAACTCATGTTCCACCAGTCCGGTGGCTGTTGCGACAACAGCGCCGCCAACTGCTACCTGCCCACCGACCTCACCATCGGCCCCTACGACGTCCATCTCGGCGACATCGGCGGCGTGCCTTTCTACATCAGCGCCTCGCAATACGAATACTGGAAGCACACGCAACTGATCATCGACGTCATCGATGGATCGGGCGGCACCTTCTCGCTCGAAGGCAATACCGGCAAGGCTTTCCACACCCGTTCACGGCTGTTCACCGATGCCGAATGGGCTGAATTGCAGGCGGCTGGCCTCGTTTAATTCAAGGAATCATTCACATGAACAAGCAACTGAGCTCCACCCTGCTGCCTCTGCTCGCAGCCGCCCTCTTCATCGCCACCTCACCGGCCCAGGCTGCCGACGGCGAAGCCATCGTCAAGAAAGCCCGCTGCGTCGCCTGCCACACCGTCGACCAGAAGCGCGTCGGCCCGCCCTACAAGGAAGTCGCCGCCAAATACAAGGGCGACGCCAAGGCGCCCGGCGTCCTCTTCGAAAAAGTCCGCCACGGCGGCTCCGGCAACTGGGGCCAGGTCCCGATGATTCCCCACCCGGCCGACAAGATCAGCGACGACGACCTCAAAGCCGCCGTCCAGTGGATTCTGGCGCTGGAATAAACCGATTACCGCGCCCGGTTTCGGGCGCAAAAAAGGGGAGAACAGCAACTCCCTGACAACATTGGCCCCAGGCCATCGAACGCCAAACCAGGGGGCGCCGAGCCGGCCACGCAGCCGGCCGAGCGCCCCCACCGCTGCAATCCGGGACGACTGCCACGGTCGACCGGAAAAAACGGCCAAAATTCAAATGTCCGTTTGGCTCGACATGGGCCGGGATACACAACAAAGTGCACTGCCGGGTCCGGATTTCGGAGGCCATGTTAAAATTGACCGCTTTTTCCGGTGAAAAGAAGCGGAGAGCAACATGAGCGCACTAACCACAGGTGATCGAGTAACGCACCCCAACCAGCAGGAATGGGGTCTCGGCAAAGTGCTCAGCGCAACGCCCGACAATCTCGATGTATTTTTTGTCGGCGCTGGCCGCAAGCGGCTTTCACGGTCATTCATCAAACTCGAGAAAGCCGAAGGGGCCGCCTCGAAACATCGCCTCCTCGACAATCTGCTCGAGACATCCCAAATTGTCAGCGACAACTTTGTCACCATCCCGATGGCGATTGAACGCTTCATGGCCAAATACCCGAACGGCTTCGAGGACGCTGATTACATCAAATCCGTGCGCGAGGCCAACATGCGCGGGCAAAAGATGTGCACCCAGTTGCTGGGCCAGGACGAGCTTTCCCGACTCATTGCCGATGGCGACTTCAACGCCGTCTGCGATCGGGCCCGCCACGTCGAATCCAGCACCAACCTGCTGACCAAGAGCGAGCGCAAGGTGCTGCACGAAGCCCTCGAACTGCCGGCCTGCCAAAAACTGTTCTCGCTGGCCCTGGTCGAGCTGCTCTACGGGACCGAAAGCGAAGAGGCGCGCTTCAAGCACTTCCTGCGCACGCTCGGCATCCTGGAACTGAACAAATGGCCGTTCGCCACGCTGTTCAGCTTCATCCGCCACCCGCAGCAATCCGCCTTCATCAAGCCGACCGCCATCCAGAATGCTGCCAAGGCCCTGTGCTGGCGGATCAACTACAAGCCAGAGCCGAACTGGAAGACCTACGACGCAGTCGCCCGGCTGTACAGCTACGTCCGCACCAATCTGCTCGAAGAAGGCCTGATGCCGCGCGATCTGATCGACGTGCAAGCCTTCATCTGGTCCGTCGCCCAAAAATAACCCGGCCGCCCTTCACCGGCGCAGCGCCCCACTCTCAGAAAAGGAAAAACATGAACGCTCAAGCCTTAGCCGAAAAACTCAACAAGCTCGGATTTACGCCCACCGCCCTGAGCGAACCGTCGAAACGCGAGGACGGGATGATCGTCTTTACCAAGGGCGTGCATGTGCAAGTGCCGCTGCATGGCGACGAACCCAATGTCGTCCTTGAAAGCGACGATGGCGACCTGGAGTTTTACGATGCCCAGCGCAACATCGAAGACCTGATCACCGATCTGAAGGCCGCCCTGCAAAGCGAACAGGCGATGAATTCGCGCTGAATAGCGGAGGGCTGACGACGCAGGCGGGGCAACAACCCATGCGCCTGCGGTGCCAGCCCGCCCTCAAGCCACGCCGGCCAGAACCGAGCGCAGCACCCCGGCCCCCGTGGCCGTCAGCGACCAAGCCAGCACCCCGCAATTGATAAGCACCGTCGCCCAGAACGTCGTCTGAAACGACGCCTTGCTCGACTTGTGGCGCAGCACCCGCTGCGCCAGCAACGCCCCCGGCCAGCCGCCGAACAGGGCAATCATGTGCAAGGTGCTCTCCGCCGTCCGCCAATGCCCACCCTGCGCCGCCGACTTGTCCCAGGCATAGACCACAAACGCCAGCAGACTCGCCCCGGCGTACAGGCCGACGACTGCCAGCGGCAATTTGCCAGCCAGCGCAGCAGCGCCGACAAAGACAAAAAACAGCACGGCCAGCATTGGCAAGCCGCGACCAGAACTTTTCCCGCCCGAAGCCGCAACCCGCGACTTAGTCGACTCGACAAACGCCACACGCTCCGCCCGCGCCCTGCCCTTGGCGTCCGTCGCGTGCTCGTAAGTCACGATCAGCCCCTCAACCGGCCGCCGGCCGCGCCGGGCAAAGGCCTTGATGTGCAGAAAGACCGGCTCGCCCCCGCCATTCGGCGTGATGAAGCCAAAACCCTGATCGTCTTTCCAGCTTGTTATTTTTCCCTGATAGCGCATGAGTCTGATCCGCAAAACTGATTAACTCAGGCTTGTATCACCTGATTCCGGGTTCAATCAAGACCTGGCTGATCGGAGCGCCATCCATCCAGCGGGCGCTAACGCATGACCCAGCCACCGCAAACGGGGAACACTTGGCCGACAAAGCAATTGGCCAGATCGCTGCACAAATAGGCGGCGAATTCGGCGTCCTCTTCCGCACTGACCAGCCGCCCGAGCGGCACTTCGCGCTTGAGACGTTCCTGAAAACGCGGGTCGGCCTGAACTTCGGGCGGGAAATAGGTCGGGTTTTCAACGAAATTCTGGGCGATGGCATTGACCTGGACATTGTGCGGTGCGACCTCGACGCCGACGGCCTGCACGTAGGCCAGCTGGGCGCCGCGCGCCGCGCTGTAGGTCGATCGCCCCTTCATGCCGCGCAGGGCCGCGGCGCTGCCCATGAGCAGAATCTTGCCCGAACGGCGGGCGATCATCGCCGGCAAGACAGCCCGGAACAAGCGCGCCAACGGATGGACGAGCACCGCGAAGGTGTCGTTCCACTCCGCTTCGGAAACCTCGGCGACGGCCGTGCCGGGCGCCGGAATAGCCAGATTGGCCACAAGCACATCAACCCGCCCGGCGTCAGCGACGATGGCAGCCGGCGCCTCGACATCGACGAGCGAGGCGGTATTGGCGATCACCGTGGCGCCATGCCGGGCAAACACGTCGCACAACACCGGCCCCATGAACATGTCGGCCTGGGTGATCAGCACCCGTTTTCCGAGGAGGTTTTGCTCTGACATTGGTGCTCCTTTGGCGAAGGTCTGCGCATCCCGGCGCCGAACGGGTTAGCGCACAGGGGGTAGCGTGGTGATTTTTTCCAGTCGATCTTCCAGCTCGCCAATGTAGGCGGCAAGCGTATTTGCGGATTGTTCGGTGAACGAGCGGAAATCATGCTCAAGCTGATCGATTCTGGCAAGGACCGCCGCTTTCGCTTCGCCGTTCAGCGTCGATTGCCGGGTCGATTCCGTTTCAAGAAAAGCGCGCAATTCGGTAAAGCGTGAGGCCTCCGCCTTGTCGGCAAGCTCCCTGTTGGTCTGCAAGGCGCGCGAATGGCGACGGGCTTCAAGGAGAACCGAACCTTGCAGATAAACGACATAAATCAGGAAGAGCACCGTAACCAGCGCCAGCAGCCCGAGCATGAGCAGGCCCAATGGCATTTGCACCGAGGTAAAGCCCAGCCATAACTCGGTGGGCGCCAGAAAGACATTCCAGTTCAGGGCAGCAAAAGCGGCGATCACGGCCAAAATGAGGAGCAACAATAGCGAGTGAAGTTTCATGTCTAGGTTCCCGATTCGACGAGTATTGATGGGCGCCAGCCCGAAACAGGCAGCAAAACAAGACGCAGGGTGAAGGGTGAAAATCCGCGCACTCGGTCTCAATGAATTCGACGGCTGTTTATCCAGCCACGACGACACAGCCAAAACATATTTTCAGCATAGCACGCGTATTCAGGCCGCATCAGTGCGCTGCGACACGCAAAAAAAAGCCACCCGAAGGTGGCGTTTGATTTCAGTTTTGGCCGTTTTTTCCGGTTGACCGTAGCAATACCTATTACTTTGGTCAGAGCACTTTGCTCCGCCGTGGAGCAGCTGTTCAGTTTTTGAACAGCCCGCCGGGCAACATACGGCGCATGGTGCCATCGCGCAGGAGAGCATGCTTGAGGGCGCCGGCGACATGCAGGGCGATCAGGCCGGCGAGCCCCCAGACGAAGGCGACGTGGGCCAGCTTGAAAACGCCATTGAGCGCCTCGTCGGGCCAGCCGAGCTTGGGCAGTTCGATGCCGAAGAACTTGATGGCGTAAGGCGTGAAGGACGAGGCGAGGTAACCGGCCAGCGGCGCCATGAAGAGCATGGCGTAGAGCATGTGATGCACAGCCGTGGCGAGTTTGGCTTCCCAGCCGGTGGCCAGCAGCCTGGGGGCGGGGTTCCCGCGGCGCCAGGCGAGGCGGATGACGATGAGCAACAGCGCGAGCAGGCCGAGCGATTTGTGCAGACCGTAGGCGGCGCTGCGTTCGGCGCCCTTCGGCAGGTCGATCATCGTCCAACCCAGCCAGAGCAGCCAGATGACGACGACGGCCTGCGCCCAGTGCAGCGCGATGGCCGGCAGCGTGTAGCGCTGGCCGTTCATCGAATGCTGACGCCCCAAGGCAGTTCGCCGACTGCGATGTCCGCCAGCTTCTTGTAGCTGGCGGTGTCAATGACGGACACCGTGCCGGAGCGGCCATTGGCCACGTAGAGCTTGGTGCCGTCGGGCGTGATCGCCATGTTCCACGGGCGTTTGCCGACTTCAACGGTGGCCACGACGGTGTTGCTGGCAACATCGATGGCCATCACCGACGGATCGCGACCATTGGAGACGAAGACCCGCTTGCCGTCCGGATGTACGGCGATCCCGTTCGGATACTGGCCGGCGGTGATCTCGGCGACGACACGGCGCTCGGCGACATCGATGGCGTAGACCTTGCCGACGATTTCGCTGGCGACATAGGCGCGGCTGCCGTCGGCCAGGAAGCCAATGCCGCGCGGCCGCTTGCCGACCGGGATGCTGGCCACCTGCTGGCGTGCCTTGACGTCGATCACATCGACCTGCTCGGCCTCTTCGGCGCTGACATAGAGCCAGCGGCCGTCGGGGCTGAACACGGCGTGCTCCGGGTTCTTGCCATGCACCTTGATGCGCGCCAGCTCCTTGCCCTGCGGCGCGCTGAGCAGGACGACGCTGTTGTCATCCTCGACCGCGACGGCGAGCAGCTTGCCGTCAGCCGAGAGGCTGACGCCTTCCGGCGAATCGCCAACCGGCACGGTCTTGAGCAGCTTGCCGGCAACGGTATCGACGATGAGCAGGCTGCCCGTCTTGCCATCAGTCAGGTACAGGCGCCCGTCGCCGGCAGCGATACCGCGCGGCCGCTGGCCGGCCGGAATGTCGCTGAGGCGTTGGTCGGTAGCCGTATCGATGACGCTGATCGTGGCCGATTTTTCATTGGGCACATAGGCCAATGGCGCGGCCAGCGCAGCCCCGCAAAAAGCCGCCATCAGCACGGCCAGCAGGCGTTTCGACAAGCGCCGAGTCATGCTCAGACCGCCTGATGGGAAATGCCGTGGCGCTTGAAGATGTCGGCAATCGTGCCGTCATTCCGTAAACTCGCCAACGCCCCGCCGATGGCTTCGGCCAGGGCCTGATCCTCGACCTTGACGGCCATGCCGAGCGGCCAGCTATCGATTTTCAGTTCGGCGAATTTCGGGCTTTCGAGAACGAGATTGCCCTGCCCCTTGGTCGCAGCTTCGAGCTCGGCACGCGGTGCCAGAACGGCAGCCACCTTGCCCTCGGCCATGCCCTTGGCGGCTTCGGCCACGGTCTTGTAATGCACGACGTTTTCACGCAGACGGCCGTTCAGCACGCCGAGCAGGAAGGAATCGGCCAGCGAAGCGGTTTCGACACCAATCTTCTCGCGCGTGAAGATTTCCAGCGCAACAGCCGCCGAGCCGGACAAGGGCTTCGGCACGCGCTCCGGATTGCGCGCCAGGGCCAGCGTTTCGACGTGGTAGGCACCGAAGATGCGAACCTTGTCGTTGGAACGCGCCAGATACTCGTCGACCGGCACGTGCATCATGACGTCCGACGGCTGGGTGCCCAGGTAGTGGCCTTTCCAGACCATGTTGCGCAGGTCGTCGTTCATGTCCTCGTCGGCGTTGTAGCCGACGACTTCAGCCGTCAAACCGAGCTTGGCGGCAATGGCCCGGGCCACGTCGGCGTCGATGCCCTTGCCGCCAGCCATCGAATACGGCGGGAAGTCGTTATAGACCGCGACGCGCAGACGACCGCGCTGGCGGATCGTTTCGAGGCCATCAGCCATGGCCGGCAAAGCGGCAGCCATGGGCAGCGCGGCAAGCGCTTTCAACCAGAGACGACGATCATTCTTCATGGACAGTTTCCAGCCAGGTACGGATGGCCCACATGGCCTCCTGACTCAGTGTACCTTCGAACGGCGGCATGTAAACACGGCCGTCGCGCACGGCACCCTTGCGGATACGCTGCAGGAAAACTTCGTCGCCTTCGTCGCCGAGCGGCAGGTAGCGCAGATCCGGGGCGATGCCGCCGGAGATGGCGCCCAGGCCGTGGCAACGGGCACAGTTCTGGTTATAGGCGGAATCTCCGATGCGAATTGCGGTCTTATCCTTGCGGAAAGGATTGCTCGCCAGGAAATCGGGGCCCACGTTTTTCAGACCGGTCGTATCGACGGCCTGCGGGACAACGTCGCCGTGAGCGAAAACCTGTGGCGCGGCCGTACAAATGAAAAGGGCTGCGGCAACAGCACCAAGGTGTCGGAAGGGATGTTTCACAATGTCTCCTTGTTTGATTGCGGGTTACTGCCTTTGTGTGAAGGCATCTGCAATCCCTGTGCCAGCTCGCTGATCAAACCGAAAAATCCCTTTGCCACAGGCTTTCACCGGAGACTGTGCAAAAACAGAGACATTTGCCCGTGCATGGCACGGCATTTGCTGAAAGGTGCAGCGCACTGCTCGCTCCATTGCTAATAAAAAGGGCAGGTGTTACGTTATGAAGCAATACAACTATAACTAGAGATAGAGAAGTCGCCGGAGGAGAGATGGGACAAATACAACTATTGGCCGATATGCACGGCCAGCGCCTGGAACAGGCGAGGCAACTGTTTTTTAACCAGGGTACGCTGCCCGACGGGCTGATCGATCCGGTCATTCTCCGTTCGTGGGAGCGCTGCCGGCGCTTCGGGCTGGGCGATGGCAATGCCATTCCGGCCGTCGAGGCGATGGACCGCATCGCCCTGAAAACAGAGCAGGATCGCAATCGCTTCCTGCTCGCCCAGGGCCGTCCGATCATGGAGCATGTCTACGAGCAGATCCGCGAGTCGGGCAGCATGGTCATCCTGGCTGACGCCAACGGCCTGCTCCTCGAAACGGTCGGCGATGCCGATTTCGTCAGCCGCGCCGATCGCGTCACACTGTCGGCTGGTGCCTCGTGGGACGAGAACCAGCGCGGCACCAACGCCATCGGTACCGCCCTGTCCGAAGAAAGCCCGGTCGCCATCCTCGGCGCCGAACACTTTCTTGAGCACAACGGCTTCCTGACCTGCTGCGCCAGCCCGATATTCGGGCCGGACGGCCGACTGATCGGCGTTCTCGACATTTCCGGCGATTACCGCAGCCATCAGCATCACACCCTGGGCCTGGTCCGCATGTCGTCTGCCATCGTCGAAAGACGCCTGTTCGAATCGATCCACAGCCGCGACATCCTCGTCTGCTTCCACACCCGCGCCGACTATCTGGGCAGCCCGAAGGAAGGCATCGCCGCCGTTTCGCCGGACGGCCAGGTGCTGGCCATGAACCGCAACGGCACCGAGTTGCTTGGCATTCGCCAGGTCGATGCCGTACGCCGCGATTTTTCGATGGTTTTCGAAAGCAACCTGTCGGCCTTGATCGACCGCCTGCGGCACATGCCGCAAGGCAGCTACGAAGTGAACGTCAATGGCAAGTCCCTGCACGTCCAGCTCCGTGGCCAGTTGCCACCGCTGGCCGTGGCCGGCCGGGTATACGACGAGCCGGCCGCCATCCGCGCCCCGCGCCGGCCGGAAACCGCCGCGCCGTCCGGCCCGACACTCGACACCCTGAACACCGGCGACGCCCGCCTGCAGGCCGCCATCGAACGCGCCCGGCGCATTCTCGGCAAGGACATCCCTATCCTCATCCAGGGCGAATCGGGCGCCGGCAAGGAAATGTTCGCCAAGGGCTTCCACAACAGCGGCCCGCGCAGCACCGGCCCCTTCGTCGCGCTCAACTGCGCCTCGATTCCGGAAACCCTGATCGAATCCGAACTCTTCGGCTACCAGGGCGGTGCCTTTACCGGCGCCCGCAAGGAAGGCGCACCGGGCAAGATCCAGCAGGCACACGGCGGCACCCTCTTCCTCGACGAAATCGGCGACATGCCGCTCAACCTGCAGGCCCGCCTGCTGCGTGTGCTTCAGGAGCGGTGCGTCACGCCGCTGGGCAGCACACGGGCGATCCAGGTCGATATTTCGCTGGTCTGCGCCACTCACCGCAAATTGCGTGAAGAGGTCGCCCGCGGCACCTTCCGCGAAGACCTTTACTACCGGCTCAACGGCATGAGCGTCACCATGCCGGCCCTGCGCGAACGGACCGACATTCGCGCCCTGGTTGCCAAGATCGCCGCCCAGGAAACAACAACCCGCAGCCTGCAGGTGCGCTTCTCCGAAAAAGCCCAGCACGCCATCGAGAACTACGCCTGGCCGGGCAACATCCGCCAGTTATTCAACGTCATCCGCGTCGCCATCGCCCTGCTCGACGACGACGAAGCCGTCATCACCGAAAGCCACCTGCCGGAAGAGCTGTTCGAAACCATCATCGCCAGCGCCCCCGGCGCACCGCAAGGTTTCGACCAGTGGGCTGCGGCGCCGCTCGAAGGCGCCAACAGCATGGATGCCATCAGCCGTCAGGCCGCCATGCGCGCCCTCGACGCCGCCGGCGGAAACATCTCGTCAGCCGCCCGCCAGCTCGGCATCAGCCGCAACACGTTGTATCGCAAGCTGGGACGGATGTAAGGCTCAACAATTGGCCATCCCCGCGTCAGCGGGGATTCGGCACTATCATTCTTTCCCGCTCGGGACCGCAGCCGCCTTGAGGGCACAATGCTACGGTCAACCGGAAAAACGGCCAGAAATGCAAACTATCTAGGCAGTCCGCGTAGATGCCCCGCCAGCGCCTTTACGACGCAAGCCAAAGAGCGTCAGCAACCCGACGGCAAGCATCACTGCCTCGGTGGGTTCTGGCACAGGTGATGGAACAAAAACGACTGGATTCGCCGCATCGATTGTGATTATCGGATAATCAAAATTTGCCATGGTGACCGTAACCGCACTGAACGACCCGCCATTGCTTCCCAGAGTCAACTTGCCTGAACCCTGGTAATCCCCGGCTTGCAGCACCACCCCGTCGGACACCAGCGGCCCTTTGACAAACATGCTCGGGGCCTCGATGGTCAGTATGCCGCCGCCCTGAAGCAGACCCGACATATGGACGCTTTGACTGGCAACGAGAGAAAGTCCAGGCACATCGATGACCCCGCCCGGCGCCACGTAAATATTGTCGGCGAGCAAAGTCAGCGGGCGGTTCGAGCGCAACACCCCGAAGACCTCCAGAGTTGCCCCCCCTTGCAGCAGATTAAAAACACCGTAGCTTCCCGACGGCTGAATGAAATCGACTGTTTGCCCAGCCGCAACCGAAAAGCTGCTCCATTCAAGCAAAAGGCTGTCCGTCGCAACATTCAGAGTGTCACCGTCGGCGCTGATGCTGGCGCTGCCAGAAGCAAGCGTCGGTGACGAGGCATAAGCCTGACCACTCATTGAACAACTTAGCGCAGCGAGAAGGGCCAGACTGGCAAGGTGAAATTTCATTTTTGCTTTCCAAACAGGCTTTTCGGAGGTTCGAGCTTAGCGCCGAAAACAGGACAGGTAAATATGCCAATCGGATCATTTTGAGGGCGTTTCCTGTCACAAACACTGAACATCCTCACTTTAAGACCGTGTCATAACCGGGTCACATTCGGCATCTAGCCTGTCCTCTCCCACCACTAGAGAGGAGTCTCCCATGCGCAAGCCCCCATTCTCGCTGATCGCCTTGGTCGTTGCCGGTGCCCTCAGCCTGTCCGCCACCGCCCCAGCCATCGCCCACGACCACCAGCAAGACTTCGAAGAAAGTGCACCGCTGGTCATCGGCCACCGGGGCACTGCCGGTTACCTGCCCGACCACACCCTGGAAGGCTACGCCCTGGCCATCGAACTCGGTGCCGACTACATCGAGCCGGATCTCGTGTCCACCAAGGACGGCGTCCTGATCGCCCGCCACGAACCGAACATCACCGCCACCACCGATGTCGCCGACCGCCCCGAATTCGCCGCCCGCAGGCGCACCATGCTGGTCGATGGCGCCCTCGAAAGCGGCTTCTTCGCCTCCGACTTCACGCTGGCCGAAATCAAGACCCTGCGCGCCAAGCAGCCGATCCCGGCCGACCGCCCGACGCAGTTCGACGGCAAGTTCCAGATTCCCACTTTCGACGAAGTGATCGCCCTGGCCAAGCGCAAATCGGCCGAAACCGGCCGCAGCATCGGTATCTACCCGGAAACCAAGCACCCGACCTACCACCAGAAGCTCGGCCTGCCGCTCGAAGACAAGCTGCTCGCCGCCCTCACCCGCGCCGGCTGGAACCATCGTCACGCCCCGGTCTTCATCCAGAGCTTCGAGCAAGCCAACCTCAAGGCGCTGAGCAAGAAGACCAAGGTCCGCCTGGTCCAGCTGGTCGACGCCGACGACGTCAATGCCGATGGCAGCCTGGCCTACAACGCCCCCTTCGATCGCCCGTATGACTGGACGGCCTCCGGCAAGCCGGAACTGCTCGCCCGCACCTTCGGCTGGTTCGCCACCGACGAGGGCCTCGACGACATCGCCACCTACGCCTACGGCATCGGCCCCTGGAAGCGCTACATCGTCAGCACCATCAACGACGGCAGCGTCAGCGGCCCGGGTGAAGCCGCCCGCGTCCTGGCCGAACCGACCGATCTGATCGAGCGTGCCCACAGCCGCGGCATCAAGGTCCATACCTGGACCTTCCGCAACGAGCAACGCCGCCTGGCCAACGACTACGCCGGCAACCCGATCAATGAATACCTGCAGTTCTATCGCCTGGGCATCGATGGCGTGTTTTCGGATTTCACCGACACCGCCATCGTCGCCCGCACGCTGTTCAAGCTGGAAAAGGATGGCTACAACCGCTGCTTCACCGGTGCCGGCCTGAGCCGCGCCGAACAGCGCCACTGCGCAGCACGCGACTAAGCGCTAGGCTGGATGCCAGGCTGCAACGGCCTGGCATCCAGCTCTTATCAAAGGTAGTTCCGCGTCAGCGCCACGCTGACGATAAAAACGTAGGCCAGCACGGCCAGCCCAAAGTAACGTGCCCGGATTGCCAAGGTCCGGCCGCGCTTGAGTGCCATCATCCCGAACAAAATGTAGGCGAGCAGGCCGAAGAGCTTGGCGGTCAGCCAGCCGTGCACAAACGGATACTGGCCGCTCATCCAGGCCATGGTCAGCGCGCTGCCGAGCAGCAGGGTATCGACAATGTGAGGCAGGACACGCGTCAGCCGGTGCTGGCGCAGCGGCGATTCGCGCAGCATCCACCAGCCGCGCAGGCAGAAGCCGAGGCCGCTGAGGACGACGCAGGTGACGTGCAGATGTTTGAGGGCGAGATAGCTCATGACGTCGCCAGTTTGACCGCGAGTTTGGCCTCAATGTCGGCCAGATGTAGCCGATAGCGCCGGATGGCGCTGGCTATGTTCCACCACAGCCAGCCGTTGGCAATGGCGAAGGCCAGCCCGGCCGGCCGGGCCAACCAGACCGGGAAGAAAATGGCCGCCAGCAAGAGGGCCAGGGCGACGGCGTAGGCGAGCATCTGCCGGTGCATTTCGGGTTCGGACAGGATCTTGTTCATGGCCGGGGCGGGCACCTTGGCCTGGCCGCTGTTCTGCAGATGCATCCAGGACAGGAAGGGAACGATCTTGTAGAGCATGCCGGTGATGAAGGGCAGGAAACCGCCCGCCACGAGGAGCACGCCGAAGGCCAGAGTCCAGCCGTCGATGTCGGCCGCCGCTGGCCAGACTGCTACGGTCGACAGCAAAAAAAGGGCAAAAATGGAATTCGTCAGGCCGAGCTGCCAGTAGCGGTAGGTGGCATCCGGCCGCGCCCGCCGACGCTTGCCCTGCAGGCGCAGGGTCAGCCCGGCGAAGGCAATGCCGGCCAGCGCAGCACCAAGCTGACCGAAGCGGACGAGCAGCGGCCAGTCGGCGATCAATGCCACGCTCCACAGCAACAGCATGAGCAGCATGAAAACCGGGAACCACCAGCTCGAGCGCGCCGGGTAGCCCGGCGTCAGCTGGAACATCGGGACGACGACGTAGGCCATCGCCGCGAGCAGCACACCGGCCCAGCCGCCCAGCCCCCAGCCGGCATGCAGGTCGGCCAGCGCCATGAGCGGCAAGGGCCAGCCGTAGGCCAGCCCGAGCGCCAGCACGATGCCGAGGCCAACGACGCCAGCCAGGCTGAACAGGGCGAACTTGATGCCGCGGATGGTCGGGCTGGTCGTCGGCACACCGATCAGCGCCATGATCGTCGCAGTGAGAAAGAGCAGCACGGTCAGGGCCAGGATCAAGGCGGCGCTGCCGAGCAGGGCCGGGATTCCCGACAGGAAGCCGGCAGCCAGCAGCAGCGCCCCGGCCGAGAGACCGACGTTGACCAGCCGTGCCACGGCCAGCGGCCGTTTCAGGTTGGCGCCGGCGACCACCGGCAGGATCTGGATCAGTGCGCCGAGCATGACCTGCAGCATGAAGCCGATGGTGATCAGGTGGGTGGCGGCCAGTGCGCCGGGCGTCCACCGCGAAGCGAAGATGTCCGGCCCTTCAAAGGCGACGAGCAGGCCGGCGAGCACGGCGAAGAGCGGTGCGGTCAGGAAGAAGCGCAGTGGCGCAGCGAAGGGCGGCGCGTTTTCGAAGGCCAGCATCGCTTGCAAGGAGCGTGAATTGTTGGGGGAAGCGGCTGACTCAGCGCGAGATCAGGATTTCGAAGGTGCCGTCGGGCAGCAGTTCGGTTTCGTAATCATGACCATTCTGGCGCAGCACCTTGTAGAGCGGATGCGGCTCGCGAAAGAGCAGCAGCAGCATCTTTTCGCCCTCTTTGAGCGTATCGAGCATTTCCATGGTTGCCACGAAGGGGCCGGGTGGCTCCATGTAGCGGGCATCGACGACGTGCGGGGTCTTGGCGTGGCTCATGGTTCGCAGAGTTCCGTTTCCAGCCGCTCGAGAACGGCCGGCAGTTCAGCGGTCAGATGCTGGTCGCACATGGGATAGAGCATGTTCTCTTCCTTCATGTTGTGCTGCTGCATCATGATGACCAGGGTATCGGCCTGGCCGAGGTAATCCTCGGCATCGGCCGTCTTCAGGGCGTTTATCGCATCATCCATGAGGCCGCGCAACTGCTCGTGCTCCATGCGCATGACCTGGGTCGGCCCCATGCGCATGCCGGTCTTGGCTTCGAAGGTCGGGAACAGCGTTTTTTCCTCGCTGTCGAAGTGGGCCAGCATGGCCGAACGGAAATGCCCGAAAGCGACCAGGGCGAGGTCCAGATTGCCCTTGCTGACGGCCTGTTCGGCTTCGGCGAACAGGTCGTCACAACGGCGATGGTCTTCGGTCATGAAACTGCGAATGGTGGTCATGGCATGCTCATTAGCTAAGGATGGTCCATTCTCGGGGCTGCCCCCCGGAATGCTCCTTGACCGCCATCAAATCCCGTTCAATCAACCACCGCAAATACCGACCTGCAGGCCATCGAACCAGTTGATGAAACGCTGCACGTCGGCGCCCTGATAAATGGCCCCGTGCTGCGGGCAAAGCATGTCGATGTCCAATTGCGAAACCCGCTCGCACCAGCGCCGCTTGGCTTCATTGGAACCCATCCAGCGCCGGTGGAAGCCTTCGGCATGACGGATGTGGGCGTCGAAGTTTTCCACGAACAGGCCATCGTCGCCCGGCGGCAGCAAGGCCGCGCCAACGTCGCCGGAAAACAGCACCTTGGCGACCTTGTCGTAGAGATGAAAATTGCCCGACGAATGCAGGTAGTGCGCCGGGACGGCCTTGAGAATCAGGCCATCGAGGGAAATATCGATGCCTTCGTCGGGCATTGAGACGAAGGTTTCGACCGAACCGCCGAAATGGGGGATGAAACTGCTCCACAGCCAGCTGACATAGCAGTGCATCTGCGGGTTGAATTCCAGCCACAGGGCCAGCGACGAACAGATGTCCGGGTCCTGGTGCGAGGCAAAAATGGCGGTCAGGGCCGAGGGATCGAACTCGGACGACAAGGCCGAGAACACCGCCGGGAAGACCTCAGCCCCACCCGGGTCGAGCAGCATCCCATGGCTGCCGTGGGTAACCAGATACTCGTTGGTATCGATCAGGTAATTCGGCTTGTCCGGATCGCGCACGATGGCAACCCACTTGTGATTGCCATCCTCAAAGATCGTTTTTGTTTTTTTCACGCATCCGCTCCCGTATTCTCAATTGCCGGTAAAAAAGGCTGACCGGCGCAGCGCTTCGAGCGAGGCGCGAATTTCTTCGACAACACCGTCGAACTCCCCCGACACCTGGGACAGTGGGACGGCAAAGGATTGTCCGTAGGCCGCCTCGATCTTGGCCGACTTGGCCAGCACGCCCCCTAGTTCGACCATCCGGAAGGCATCGTCGAGCGCCCCTCGAAGCTGCTTGCGCAAGCGGGCCAGACGCTCGGCATGGCGGTCGTTTTCAGCCTCCCGGGCGGCCAGCACTTCGTGCCCGCATGCTGCCGGCGACCGTTCGACCGCCTGACGCAGCAGCGCGGTATGGCGGATATCCTGGAGCACGACAGAAACCTCGGTGACGCAGCCGTGGATCAGACCGGTCAGCGCCGACATGCCGTCGCGCAGATCCTGCGAAAAAACCCGCAGTTCGTTGGACAGCACACCGAAGCCGAGCGCTGCCGTCCCTGCCCGCTTGGCGAGAAAGATGGCGTTGAGGGCCATGATGTTGATCTTGAAGGCGACGCCGACGACCGACTTGATTTCCTCGTTGATGCGCACGATACGCAGGAGGTCGACGCCGGCCTGCTGCGCCTTGGTCGGTCGGGTGGTCAGTGCGGTCGTCATGGTCATTGCGCAGCCTGTCATTCAGTCAGACGGCAATGTATCAATTTCAGCAAGGAACAACTAGCGGACTGTCGGTTTTGCCACTTATTTTTCGAGCACATAGCTGCCCGGCGCATCGGCCAGGGCCGGGAACTTGCGATTGGCCGCCGGGTAGGCCGCGACGAGATCACCGGTGCGTTCGCCGAGCCAGTGCGTCCAGTCGTCCCACCAGGTTCCCGTTTTTTTCTCGGCCCGGTCGAACCAGTGTTCCCAGTGCTCGTTGCGCTCGGGTTCGCCGATCCAGTAGGCGCGCTTGGGCGGATTGGCCGGCGGATTGACGATGCCGAGAATGTGCCCCGAGGTCGACAGCACGAAGCGCACCGGCGCCTTGACGTTGATCTGCTTGCGGATGCGGTAGCACTGCTTCCACGGCGCGATGTGGTCGTCCTCGGCGGTCGCCGCGTAGAGCGGCTGCTCGATGAGGTCGAGGTCGATGGCTTCGCCGGCGATGGTCAGCTTGTCACGCTTGATCAGGTTGTTGTCGAGGTAGAGTTCGCGCAGGTAGAAGGAATGCATGGCCTGCGGCATGCGCGTCGTGTCCATGTTCCAGAACAGCACGTCGAACGGTGGCAGCGGCTGACCGAGCAGATAACTGTTGACCCAGTAGTTCCAGATCAGCGGGTTCGAGCGCAACAGGCGGAAGGAACTGGCCATTTCGCTGCCGTCGAGATAACCCTTCTTGGCCATCGATTCTTCGAGCGCGTTGATGCAGGCTTCGTCGATGAAGACATCGATATCGCCGGGGTGGGCGAAATCGGTCAGGGTCGTGAATAGCGTCCAGTGGGCGACCGGCACCTTGTCCGCGCCGAAATGCTTGTTGGCCCAGGCCATGTAGGTGCTGACCAGGGTGCCGCCGATGCAGTAGCCGACGAGGTGAACCTGGGGCACCTTGCAGAATTCGGTCACCACACGCACGACCTCGTTAACGCCTTCGAGCAGGTAATCGTCGAAGCGGACGTCGGCCAGATCCCCATCCGGGTTCTTCCAGCTCGTGATGAAGACCGAGAATCCCTGGTCGGTCAGGTGCTTGACCATGCTCTTCCTGGCCGTCAAGTCGAGGATGTAGAACTTGTTGATCCACGGCGTGATGATGACGATGGGCGTCGCCCGTACCTTGTCAGTGGTCGGCGTGTAGTGGATCAGCTCGACCAGACGGTTGCGGAAGACGACCTTGCCGGGCGTCGTCGCCAGATCCTCGCCGACCCTGAAGGCATCCGGCTCGACCATCAGGATGTTCTTGGCCTTGACGTCGCGCTGGAAGTTTTCCCAACCCTGCTTGAGGCTGCCGCCATTGGTTTCGACGAAGCGTTTCATGGCCACCGGGTTGAGCCAGAAGAAGTTGGTCGGCGCCACCATGTTGAGCCAGTTACGCAGCCAGAAGGCCGAGCGGCGACGTTCCTTGTCGGAGATGCCCGGCGTTTCGAACAGCATGTCCTCGAAGCGGTGTTCGAAGGCGACATACCATTCCTTGACGATGTCCCAACTGGCCGACTCGGTCCACACCGGGTCGGCGAAACGCGCATCGTCGGCACTCGGCCGGACGACATCGGCGGACTGAATGCCCAGGGCCCGGCGCATGACATGCGACTGGAGCGCCATGAGATCGCCCGACAGCGCGCTCATGGCGCGGGTCAGCTCCTGCGGGTGCATCAACCAGGCCATTTGCGCATTGAGCAGCGAAGTCGTGACGCCGTACGGGTCGATGGCGTTGCTGACTGCTTTGCCGAGCGATTCGACGGGGCTCAGGGTATTGATATCGACCCCGTTGCGACGGGCTGTTCCATTACCAGACATGGGATTTCCTCTTACTGACTCAGTGTGAACACAACAGATTGATGTTACAGCGATACGAACTCGCCAGGGAGCGGCAAGCGGACATTCGACCAGCCGAGTTTTTCTTCGATGGCGCGCTTGAAATTGGCCGAAGCGCCGGCCTCGCCATGCACGACGAAGGTATTGGCCGGCGGCTTGTGAAAACCACCCAGCCACTTGAGCAAGGCCGCCTGATCGGCATGGGCCGACAGGCCGCCGACGGTGTAAATGCGGGCCCGAACCGGCACCGGCTGGCCGAAAATATGAACCAGTTTCGCCCCATCGACCAGACGCCGACCTAGTGTCCCGGCCGCCTGGAAGCCGGCAATCAGGATCGTGCATTCGCTGCGCGGCAGGTTTTCGCGCAGGTGGTACTTGATCCGCCCGGCCTCGCACATGCCGCTGGCCGAAATGATCACGGCACCGCTACGTATGTCGTTGAGCTGGATGGAGCGCTCGACATCGGCGACCAGTTCGAGGCTCATCTGCTTGGGATGCGCCTTGAGCCAGGCGATCAGGTCGCGCGTTTCGGGGTCGAGCAGGTTCTGGTTGGCCAGCGTGATACGCGTTGCCGAGTTGGCCATCGGCGAATCAACGTAGACCTTGAGCGGCGCCAGCCGCTTGCGACGCACAAGGTCGGCCAGCATGTAGATGATTTCCTGCGTCCGCCCGACGGCGAAGGCCGGGATGATCAGGTTGCCGTTGGCGGCCCGGGTACGGTCGAAGGCGGCGACGATTTCGTCTTCGGTTTCCGGCAGCGAACGGTGCAGGCGGTCGCCGTAGGTCGATTCGATGAGCAGCACATCGGCCTCGGTGGGCGACGGCGCCGGGTCACAGAGCACCGGCCGGTCGGGCATGCCGAGATCGCCGGAAAAGACCAGCCGGCGCTGTCGGCCTTCGCCGCTGACGGTCACCTCGAGCGAGGCCGAGCCGAGAATGTGGCCGGCATCGCGGAAAACAACGCTTACGTTTTCGGCCGTTTTTTCCGGTTGACCGTAGGAAACGGGGCGCAGCAGTTTGAGCGAGGCCAGGGCCTGGGCCACGGAATAGAGCGGTGCCGGGATGCCCTGCTCGCTCTTGCCGCCACGCCGCCGATGGCGCAATTGCCACTCGGCTTCCTTTTCCTGGATGTGAGCGCTGTCCGGCAGCAGAACTTCAAGCAGATCGATTGTCGCCTGCGTGGCATAGACCGGCCCGCGATAACCGAGCATGGAAAGCCGCGGCAACAACCCTGAATGATCGATGTGGGCGTGGGTGAGCAGGACGAAATCGATTTGCCGGACATCGAAGCCGAAATTGAGCGCTTTCTGGTTCTTTTGCCGCGCTTCGGGGCCGCCCTGAAACATGCCGCAATCGACCAGAAAACGGACGCCGCCCGCTTCCACCAACGTGCAGGAACCGGTGACTTCACCAGCCGCTCCGAGAAACCCGAGACGCATGTTTTCATTCCTCCCGACTTGGCGTAGCATGAACCTCAATAAGGCTGAATGCAACGCCAGCAGACCATTTCAGGAGGTTACGCATGTTCCAGCATATTTTCGTTCCGACCGATGGCTCAGAACTCTCCCGCGCCACGGCAGCCCGTGCCGTTTCCTTCGCCAAGGAAGCCGGCGCCCGGATTACGGTGTTTTTCGCCAAGCCGGAATATCCCATCGCTTATTTCGGCGAAGGCGCCCTGATCGACCCGACGACCCCGGAAAAATTCGCAGAGCTGGCCGACCAGCAGGCGCGTGAATATCTCGGCGAAGTCGAGAAACTGTGCGCCGAAGCCGGCGTCCAGTGCAGCACGGCCGCCGCCACGAGCGACATTCCCTACGAAGCGATCATCGAAGCCGCCGAAAAAGCCGGCTGCGACCTGATTTTCATGGCCTCCCACGGTCGCCGCGGCATCAGCGGCTTCCTGCTCGGCAGCGAAACCAACAAGGTACTGACCCACTCCAAGGTGCCGGTGCTGGTCTATCGCTGAACGCGCCCTAAGCAGGGCTCAACGGCCGGTGCAGCGCCCCTGTCCCGGCCCGATGCGGCAGAGCACTTCGCCGCTGGCGGTATCGATGAACGCCACTTCTTCCAGCTTGCCAACCAGGTAGCGCTTTTTGAGCGTGAAATCGGTCGGCTTGCCATAGGTCGCCTTCCAGAAAGTCGTGCTTTCACTGATCACCGGTTCGATCAGCCGTGCCTTCGCCCGCATGCCGACATGCCCGGCCAACGCTGCCGACAGATTGGCCGAAAACCCGGCGTCGTCATCGACGCTGCGCGGATAGAAATCGTAGAGATTGGCGAAAGCCAGGAAATAGTCGTAACGCCAGCTGACCTTCATCAGCTGCGGAGTGCCAATCTTGTCTTCATGCTCGTACTGGCCGCGCTCGACGGACACCGACTGCAAAGGCAGGAATTTGTACTGGTAATAGTCGTCGACCGCCGGATCGGCCAGCGGTCGCCAGCTCCAGCCTTCGGCAATCTGGTTGAAGGCCATGCGGTAGAGAACGTCGATCCGCTCGCCAACGACGCTGACGGCTAGGCTGCCGCTGGCCGTCAGATCGACATCGACTTCGACGATCTGCTCTAGCCGGGCGTTGAGGCTTTCCGCCGGGAGTTCGGCGATGGCAACGAACTGCCGCTCGGCGGTTTCAGCCGCCTGAGCCGCACCAAAAAAGGCGGCGACCAAAGTCGCCGCGAATGTGTATCTGAGGAAAAACATGTCGACTTGAAACGCTTCCATAAAGCAACAAGTCGAATGAATTTTCCACTTCAAGGCCGACGCTGCCCATGATGCATATCAACAAACCCTGATGCCGTTGACGGCCAGTCAGCGAATGACCAGGCGCCCACCTTGGCGCCGCACCGGCATGGCAAATTTGAAAAGATCGGCCTGGGTGGCGAGATCGAGATCGGCCAGCGGCAGATTGGGCCAGGTGCCGGCGGTGAAGCGCTGACCGAAATCGGAGTTGCGCACCCGCTCGATGAATGCATCCGGCGCCACTGCCTCGCCGCGCAGCAGCGCTTCGATGTAGTCAGCGCAGGCAATGTCCTCGTCGCCATCGCGATCAACCCACTCGCCGGTGATAACGAAGCAGACCTCATCCGCCCCCGCTGCACGGACCGCTTCGGCCGTTGCCCGGGCGCAGACGAGGCTGGCCGCGTAGAGATGCCGCGCCTGGCGGAAACGCTGCAGTCCGCGGACGCCCGCCGCCGTGGTCATCACCACCTGCCGTCCAGCCAGATCGGCCTGCATCAGTTGCGATGGCGAGTTGCCAAAATCGAAGCCGGGCACCGGATCGCCGCCGCCGACGGCGCCGATCGACACGGAATGCGGAATCTCGCCAAGCAGCGCCGTCGCCTCGGCGATGCGCTCGACCGGATAGATGGTCTGTGCTCCCCGCGCCAGCACCACAGCCGCCGTCGTAAACGAGCGCAGAACGTCGATGACGACCACCGTATCGGTGGCGATCGGCTGATTTTGCAGGCGGTTCAGGAAGAGGCGGGAAAACTTCATGGACAAAAGCGAAGCCGTGCTCGGAGCTTCCAGCATAAACCCAGGCCGCGACTCACCGCAAAGGCTGCCAGAAGCGCGGTCAAATCTTCAGTTTGCCGCCTGCTCCCAGGCCGCCACGGAGGGTTGCCGGCAAAGACTGACTAACAGGCTGAAGCCTGCTTCAAGATGGCGGCTCGCTGCGGCCGATAACGGCTCTCCCAGCTCAAACTGCTCACCGCGAATGCACAGCACGAAGGCCGGTGGTGGTTCCTGGCCTTCGGTCTGGAGATAAACCTGGAGCACCGCTTCGGGCGGCAGTTCGTGCGTCGTATAGGCAGCGCCAGTGGCCGGTGCGATGCGCGCGAAGGTGAATGGCCCCGGCGTGTTGGCGCCGGCGTCGATGAACAGGGCGAGTTGCCGGCCTTGCAGGTCGAGGGCGTGTTCGATCTGGAGCTGGAAATCCTCGATCAGCTCGAACTGGTCGGCCAGCATTTCATTTTTGAGCCATTTTTCCAGTTGACCGTAGCATTCCGGCCCGAGGGCGTCGTCGCCGCGGCTAGGGTTGCCGACGGCGAAGATGACGACGGGTGCGCTCACGAACGGCTCAGCGAATGGACGATGCGCCCTTCCGGATCGACCAGCTCGACTTCCAGCGGCATCTTGCCGAGCGCGTGCGTGGCGCAGGACAGGCAGGGGTCGAAGGCGCGGATGGCGACTTCGATGTGATTGAGCAGGCCTTCAGTCACTTCGTGGCCGTGCAGGTAGCGCCGGGCAACGTGGCGGATGGCTTCGTTCATCGCCTGGTTGTTGTTGGTCGTCGACACGATCAGGTTGGCCATCGTGATCAGGTCGTTTTCATCGACGCGGTAGTGGTGGAACAGCGTGCCGCGCGGCGCCTCGATGACACCGACGCCTTCCGACTGGCGCTCGCCCTGGACCATCAGGTCGCTGCCGAGCAGGTCGTCGTCGTGCAGCAATTCCTTGATCACCTCGGCGGCGTGCAGCATCTCGATCATCCGCGTCCAGTGATAGGCGAGCGGCGCATGCATGGGCGAGCCGCCGGCGTAATCGACGAATTCCTTGCGCTCGTGTTCGGCGAAGGGCGTCGAAATCTGGCAGCAGTTCTGCACCCGGGCCAGCGGGCCGACCTTGTACCAGCCGTGTTCCTTGCCGATCGACTTGAAGTACGGGAATTTCATGTAGCTCCACGGCCGCACTTCTTCCTCGATGTACTGGTTGTATTGCTGGTAATCGACGTGGTCGAAGATGATCTTGCCGTTGTCGTCGCGGGCGCGCAGCGTGCCGTGATAGAAGTCGAGATCACCGTTGTGGCCGACGATGGACATGAAATTCGAGCGGAAAATGCCGAAGCTGTTGTACAGCCCGGGGTCCTGCGTGTGCACCTTCTGGATTAGCTGTACCGCGTCGCGCGACCACTGGACGATGTGATAGATGTCCTTGAGTAGCTCATCGCGCTCGGCCACCGTCAGCGCCTTGTTGACCCCGCCCGGGATGGCGCCGGTGCCATGGACGCGCTTGCCGGCCGTAACCCGGATCACTTCCTGCCCAAACCTGCGCAGCAGCACGCCGCGCTTGGCCGTTTCTGGATGGGCCATGGCGACGCCGACAATATTGCGCTTGGTCACGTCGCTGTCGAAGCCGAACAGCAGGTCGGGCGAACAGAGGTGGAAGAAATGCAGCGCATGCGATTGCAGCATCTGGCCGTAGTGCATCAGGCGGCGCATCTTCTCGGCCGTCGCCGTGAGCTTTTTCGCCCCGACGATCACATCGAGCGCCTTCGAGGCCGCCAGATGGTGCGACACCGGGCAGATGCCGCACAGGCGCTGGACCATGACCGGCACTTCCCAGTACGGCCGGCCCTGGATGAATTTTTCAAAGCCACGAAACTCGACGATGTGCAGGCGCACCTGATGCACCTTGTTCTGGTCGTCGAGCAGGATGGTCACCTTGCCGTGGCCCTCGACCCGGGACACCGGGTCAATCGCCACGCGGCGCAGGGTTTCGGGGTGGGCGGCGGTTTCTAGTTGGTAGGTCATGTTCTACCTCAATTAATCGTAGTGCATCAGGCCGTGGCCTAACTCAGGTTCTTTACCAGCCAACAGATCAGTCAGCACCTTCCAGATCGCGTCAGCCGAAGGCGGACAGCCGGGCATGAAGTAATCGATCTTGACGACCTCATGGATCGGATGCACTTGGTTGAGCGGCAGCGGCAGTTCGGGGTCGTTCGGGATCATGCCGTTTTTCAGCCCCGGGCTGGTGTGATACACCTCTTCGAGGATGGTCGTCAGCGGCAGGTGGTTGCGCTGGGCCGGCAGGCCGCCGTTGATGGCGCAGGCACCCATGGCGATGAGGATCTTGCAGTTCTTGCGAAACTCGCGCAGGACATGGACGTTCTCGGCATTGCACAGGCCGCCCTCGATGAGGCCGATGTCGCAGTCCGGGCTGCAGGTCTTGATGTCGGTCAGCGGCGAGCGGTCGAACTCGATGTGTTCGAGCAGCGTAAACAAACGCTCATCGATGTCGAGGAAGGACATGTGGCAGCCGAAACAGCCGGCCAGCGAGGTGGTGGCGACCTTGAGCTTTTTCTTGGGGGCGTTCATTTCAGTGGCCCTCCGTCGTTTCGGCGGTTTCGGAAATCGGCGCCTTGTCGTACTTGCGCTCGCCTATCGGCACGGCGAAACCCTGGCGCTTCTTTAGGATGACGCCGACCGGGCAGACCTGCGCCGCCTTGTCGGCCAGCGTGAAGTCGGTGTCGGCCAGCTGGCCGGACTTGGCATTGACGATCAGGTGCGTCTTGATGCCGCGCCCGGACAGCCCAAAGACATTCTTGCCATCGACATCTCGGCTGGCCCGCACACACAGCGAGCAGAGGATGCAGCGGTTGAAATCGAGCAAAACCTCGGGATGCGAGGCGTCGACTGGACGATTTGGGAAAAAGTGATCGTAGTGCGCCGACATCATGCCGAGGTGGTAGGCCGTGGCCTGCAACTGGCAGTTGCCGCTCTTCTCGCACGACGGACAGAAGTGGTTGCCCTCGACGAACAGCATCTGGGTCAGCGCCCGGCGTTCGGCGTTGATTTCCTCAGTCTCGCTCTCGACGACCATGCCGGGCGCCGCGCGCATCGTACACGAGGCCGTATGCCGGCCATTGACCTTGACCGTGCATAGCTTGCACGAGCCGTGCGGCTTGAATTCCGGGTGGTAACAGAGGTGCGGAATGAAGACGCCGGCCGCGCTGGCCGCCTGGATGATGGTCTGCCCGTCGACGAAGGGAACGACCTTGCCGTCGAGCGTAAAGGTATGGCTCATGATTGACCTCCATGTTCCGTCGCCAGATGCGCCCCGGCATCGTCACGGCCAGTCATCTGCCGGGCGGCCGATAGTTCGCGGTCGAGATCGAAGGCTGGCGTGAAGTCTTGCTGCATCATCCGCCGGTCGTAAGCCGGGCGGAACTTGGCGATGGTATCGAGCACCGGATTGCAGGCGGTATGGCCGAGGCCGCAATGGCTCATCGATTGCAGCAACTGGTTGAGCTTTTCGATCTCGGCAAAGTCGTAGGGCGAACCACTGCCGTAATGCAGCTTGTCCATGAGGTTCTTGAGCAGCGAAGTGCCGACCCGGCACGGCGTGCAGAAACCGCAGCTTTCGTGCTGGAAGAAATGCACGTAGTTGCGCGCCACCTCGAACATGTCGCGGCTCTTGTTGAAGATCGTGAAGGCGCCGGCGGTCGGAATATCCTCGAAGCCGATGATGCGGTCGAACTCGTCCTCGGCGACGCAGATGCCGGACGGGCCGCTGACCTGCACGGCCTGCGTGTCGGTCGCCCCGCAATCTTCCAGAACCTGGCGGATGCTGACGCCGAACGGGTATTCGTAGATGCCCGGCCGCTCACAATCGCCGGATACCGAAATGATCTTCGTCCCGGCCGACTGTTTGGTGCCGATGCCGGCGTACCACTCGCCGCCCTTGAGGGCGATCATCGCCGCGGCGGCAAAGGTTTCGACGTTATTGACGATGGTTGGCTGGTCAAGATAGCCGTTGGTCACCGGGAAAGGCGGCCGGTTGCGCGGCGTGCCGCGTTTGCCTTCGAGCGACTCGATGAGCGCCGATTCCTCGCCGCAAACGTAGGCGCCGGCGCCGACGTGGATCTCGATATCGAAATCGGCCCCGGGCAGGCCGCAGATGTCCTTGCCCAACAAATTCTGGCGGCGACGGTTGGCCAGCACGGCATTGAGGTGATCGAGCAGGTAGCGGTACTCGCCGCGCAGGTAGACGAAGCCGCGCGTCGCGCCGATGGCGTAGGCGGCGACGGTCATGCCCTCGAAAACAAGATCGGGACATTTCGAGAGCAGGACGCGATCCTTGAAGGTACCCGGTTCGCCTTCGTCGGCGTTGCAGACAACGACGCGCTGATGGCCGGCCTTGAGCTGCGCATTGCGGCAGGCTTCCCATTTGAGGCCGGTGGTGAAGCCGGCGCCACCACGGCCGCGCAGGCCGGAACGCTTGATTTCGTCGAGCGTCGCGCCCGGACCGCCGATGCCGCTGGGCAGGCCTTCGCGCCAGGAACGCATGTTCGACGAATTGAGGCCGTCGCTTGGCGCCCGCGCCCGGGCGGCGAGCAAGGCTTCGCCGGGTTTGAAGTCGGCGTTGAGCAGAATGTCGGCGCGCCGGATATTGTCTTCAATCTTGAAATAGGCCGGTGGCCAGTCGGCCAGCGGTACCTTGTTGCGGATCAGTTCGGCGATTTCGTCGATACGCTCCAGGCTCAAGCCGGCAATCGCATAGTTATTGACCAGCATGCCCGGCCCCTGGTCGCACAGGCCGGTACAAGCCGTCTTGCCGACGCTGACCAGGCCGTCCTCGGAAACCTTGCCGCGCTCGACCCAGAGGTTGTTGCACAGGCGTTCCATGAGCGCCCGATTGCCCTGCATGCGGTCGGTGATGTTGTCAGAAAACAACACTCGGTATTTGCCGCGCGGCTCGGTGTAAATGAAGGAATAAAAACCGGCGACGCCTTCGATCTTGGTCCGCGGCACGCCGAGCATGGCCTGCATGCGGTCGATGGCTTCCGGCGGAACCCAGTCGCAGGCCTCCTGAACCTCGCGCAGGATCTGCAACATGCAGGTCGGGTCGCGTCGATATCGATTGATCACCCGGTCGACAACACCGGCGACCGCTTCGGCATGCATCTCATTTAGCCCCACGACAATCTCCTGAAAATTGCCTATGACATCAAAAGACTAGCACCGGAACGTTTCAGTTTGTTGTCCGAGGTCAACTGGCGGGCATTTGTAACACTCCGGGAAACCGGAATGTGCAACAATGGTGCTGCGTCGCAACATAGATAAAGCACCATCAATTGGCGATAGACGATTACGAATGGTGCAACGCAATACGCCCCTGATCGACTCTTCGAGGAAGAACAGCATGAACACAATAAACGAACAATCCCCCCTGGCCAGCATGAACACCCTGTTGCCCCTGGCTGGCAAAAAAGGCCTGATTACCGGTGTCGCCAACGACAAGTCGATCGCCTTCGCCGTCGCCAAGGCCATTCGCGCTCTGGGCGGCGAAATTGCCCTGACCTACCAGAACGACAAGACGGCCAAATACACCCAGCCGCTGGCCGAAGCCCTCGGCGCCAAGCTCTTCCTCAAGCTCGACGTGACCGAGGAAGGCAGCCTTGAAGCAGCCATCAAGCAGTGCGGCGACGAGTTCGGCGAACTCGACTTCGCCATCCACTCGATGGCCTTCTGCAATGGCGACGACCTGCACGGCCGCGTCATCGACACCACCGAAGCCGGCTTCGACTCGGCCATGAACATTTCCTGCCACAGCTTCCTGCGCATGGCCAAGGCGGTCGAACCGCTGATGGCGCACGGCGGTTCGCTGATCACCATGTCCTACCTCGGCGCCGAGCGCGTCGTGCGCAACTACGGCGTGATGGGCATAATCAAGGCGGCGCTTGAATCGGCCGTCCGCTACATGGCCTACGACCTCGGCCCCAAGGGCATCCGCGTCTTTGCCGTGTCGCCGGGCCCGATCATGACCCGTGCCGCTTCCGGCATCGCCAATTTCAACACCCTGCTCGAAAACGATGCCGCCAAGGCACCGCTCGGCCGCACCGTGACCATTGACGAAGTCGGCGCCCTGACCGCCTTCCTGTGCACGCCGGGTTCGTCCGGCATGACTGGCCAGACGATCTACGTCGACGCTGGCGCCCATATCGTCGCCTGAGGCCATTTTGTAGCGATTGCTACGGTCAACCGGAAAAAAGGGCTAAATTTCAAATTGGCGGGGACAAACTCCCGCCAGTTTGAAACGATTTCGGAGAATCTGATGCCTGACATTGACGGACTACTCCCCGATCCCGTACCGGATCACCCGCTGTTGCGCGGACGCCAGGAAATCGGCCGCGGCGAAAGCACCATCGTCCTCGAAGCCGACACCGTCGATGGCCAGGAACGCGTCTACAAGGTGCTCTCTTCGCCCACCGACTATGCCTACTACACGGCAGATGATCGTCCGACCGGCAACCATTTCCCGGTCGTCTTTGCCGATCACGGTACCGTTGGCCGCTCCAGCCGCGGCTTTCCGTTTCATGTCGTCGAAGTCGAGCGACTCTATCCGCTGCCCGTTGCCGGCGACGCGGCGGAAGTGGCGACCAAGCTGTCCACCTCGTATTTCGACGCCTGCATGATGTGGCGCAATCTGGCCCAGGACATGGGCCGTATTGCGCTGCACCACCTCGTCGTCACGCCGATGGGGTGGACCGACGCGCTCAAGGAATCGCTCAAGGCAGTCGAAGATTTTTCGACCGAATACGGCGCCCTGCCTGACCTCATCAAGGCCGACAACCTCATGATGCGCAAGGACGGCACCCTCGTTTTCTCCGATCCGGTGTTCATGGAATGACCATCAGCAAAGTTTATTTCGCCTCGCGCGAATTGGCCGAATCGCTGATCGGCAAGCCGTCGATGGCGGTCATTTCGATTACCGACCCGGGCACCCCGGAAGCCAACCTGCACGCCCAGTTCGAGCACGTCCTGCGCCTCGCCTTCTACGACGCCGTACCGGCTGACGAATACCTGCCGGCGCCGATGCCCGGCCTGTTTGATTACCGGATGGCCCGCCAGATATCCACCTTCGTCCAAGACGTGCACAACGCCCCGGATGCTGTGTCGATGCTGGTCCATTGCGAATATGGCGTCAGTCGCTCGGCCGCCGTCGCCCTTTTTGTCGAGGCCTATACTGGCGCGCCGCTGATTTCGCGGGAATTCACCGGCGAGGCCAACCATTGGGTGGTCAATCAGTTGTCGCAACTGCGCCCCGAGCTGGATATCGACATTCCGCCGGCCAATGCGGCATGCGACCGGCGCAGCAGGCCACGACCGGCCTGACCCTTTATCTGGAGCAAGACCATGCATGAAAGCAGCGAGCAGCGTTATCTGGTCAACAAGACCTACGACGAAATCCGCGTCGGCGACTCGGCCAGCCTGACGCGAACCCTGATGCCCGAGGACGTGAAGCTGTTCGCCATCCTGACCGGCGACGTCAATCCCTCGGTGGTCGACCCGGGTTATTCCGAAAGCGGCCTGTTCCGCGAAGTCATCGCCCACGGCATGTGGAGCGGCTCGCTGATTTCGACCGTCCTCGGCACCCAGTTTCCCGGCCCCGGCACCATCCTGATCGACCAGGCGCTGCACTTCTCGCGCCCGGTGACGATCGGCGACACGATCACCATCACCGTCACGGCCAAGCAAAAATTCGATCACAACAAGCATGTCAATTTCGACTGCGTATGCACCAACCAGGAAGGCCTGCAGGTCGTGCGCGGCACGGCCGAAGTGCTGGCCCCGACGGAGAAGGTCTCCCGCCTGCAGGAAGTGCATATGCCGGAGATCCGCATCGACGACAAGCACGAACGCTACATCCAGTTGCTCGAACGGGTCAGGGGACTGGAGCCGATCCCGACTGCCGTCGCCCACCCGTGCGACCACGAATCGCTCAAAGGCCCGGTCATGGCCTTCCAGGCCGGCATCATCGAGCCGATCCTGGTCGGCCCGGAAAACAAGATTCGCGCCATTGCCGAAGAATTCGGCATCGACCTGTCCGGCATCCGCATCGTCCATGCCGCGCACAGCCACGACTCTGCCGCACTGGCCGTTTCGCTGGTGCGCACCGGCGACGCCGAGGCCTTGATGAAAGGCAGCCTGCATACCGACGAGTTGATGGGCGAAGTCGTCGCCCGCGCCAACGGTCTGCGTACCAGCCGCCGGATCAGCCACGTTTTTGTCATGGACGTGCCGACCTATCACCGTCCGTTGCTCATCACCGACGCCGCCATCAACATCGCCCCGACGCTCGAGGAGAAGGCCGACATCATCCGCAACGCCATTGATCTCGCCCACATCCTCGGCATCCCGGAACCCAAGGTGGCGATCCTGTCAGCGGTCGAAACGATCAATCCGAAGATTCAATCAACACTCGATGCCGCCGCCCTGTGCAAAATGGCCGACCGCGGCCAGATCAAGGGCGGCATCCTCGATGGCCCGCTGGCTTTCGACAACGCCATTTCGATCGTTGCCGCCAAGACCAAGGGCATCAAATCGGCCGTTGCC
The DNA here is from genome assembly GCF_020510565.1 of Ferribacterium limneticum. NCBI lineage: Bacteria > Pseudomonadati > Pseudomonadota > Betaproteobacteria > Rhodocyclales > Azonexaceae > Ferribacterium > Ferribacterium limneticum. Next base: position 1,041,659 of record NZ_CP075189.1, on the reverse strand, counting down.
GGCCATGCCGAGATCCTCGTCGTGCCCGATCTTGAATCCGGCAACATGGTCGCCAAGCAACTCGAATATCTGGCCAATGCCCTGACCGCCGGCATCGTGCTCGGCACCAAGGTGCCCATCGTGCTGACCAGCCGCGCCGACACAGCCGAAACCCGTACCGCATCGTGCGTCATCGCCGCACTGATCGCCCACCACAACCGCAAAACTGGAACCGTCTAAATGAAGCAAGGCATCCTGACGATCAATGCTGGATCGTCATCCATCAAGTTCGCCCTTTTCTCCCTCGCCCACCCGATTTCCCCGGAAGCCGAAGTCTCCGGCCAGATTGACGGCATCGGCACCAACGCGACGAAAATGGTCGCCAAGGACAAGGCCGGCGAAAAAATCGCCGACCAGATGATCGCTGGCGAGCAGGTCAGCCACGACCAGGCTTTCGACGCGTTGCTCAAGTGGTTCATGGCGACGCACGCCGGCTGGCAGATCGTCGCCGTCGGCCATCGCGTCGTGCATGGCGGCGAGCGTTACTCGCAGCCGACCATCGTCGACGACACCGTACTCGGCCACCTGACCAGTTTCATTCCGCTCGCTCCGCTGCACGAACCGCACAACGTCGCCGGCATTCGCGCCCTGCAGGCGCTGCTCCCCGGCGTGCCGCAAATCGCCTGTTTCGATACCGCCTTCCACCGCAGCCAGCCCGACGTCGCCCAGACCTTCGGCCTGCCGCGCGCCCTGTCGGCCGAAGGCATCAAGCGCTACGGCTTCCACGGCCTGTCCTACGAATTCATCGCCCGCGCCCTGCCCCAGCACTCGCACCGCGCCAACGGCCGCGTCGTCGTCGCCCACCTCGGCAATGGCGCCAGCATGGCAGCCATGGTCAATCGCAAATGCGTGGCGACAACCCTCGGTTTCTCGACCATCGATGGCCTGCTCATGGGCACGCGCTGTGGCAACCTCGACCCGGGCGTCATCCTGCACCTCATGGAAACCAAGGGTCTGTCGGTCAAGGACATGACCAAGATGCTCTACAAGGAATCCGGCCTGCTCGGCGTTTCCGGCATCAGTCAGGACATGCGCACCCTGCTCTCGAGCAACAAGCCGGAAGCCCAGGAGGCAGTCGACCTGTTCTGCTACCGCATCGCCCGCGAACTCGGCTCGCTCGCCGCGGCCTCCGGCGGCATCGACGCGCTGGTATTCACCGGCGGCATCGGCGAGCACGCTGCCGAGGTTCGCCGCCGTGTCTGCCTGCAGTCCGAATGGCTGGGCATCCGCCTCAACCCGGAAGCCAATGCGCGTCACGACATCGTGATCAGCGCCGGCAACAGCAGCGTCGATGTGCTGGTCATTCCGACCAACGAAGAGTGGATGATGGCGCACCACGCGCAGACGTTGCTGGCGCTGTAAGCCCCAAAATAGCAAGACACCGCCGCACCTGCCGGCGGTGTCTTGTCTTTCAGGAGGCATGACGTCTGAGGCGCGGCAAGATCCAGCTCAAAGCGCCCTCAATATTTGCACCATCCATCGCGAACCGCCAATGCGCGCCTATTTCAACGGCATATAATTCCCTCCTGCGGAGATACGCAGTTTCGGGAGGGGAAAAATGGATCGTGAACAGTTGGACCAAGGGCGAAAGCTACTTATTGCGGGGTTGATAGCGGCGCTATTGTCGATTCCCTTGCTAGCGAGCAGCAAGGCTAACGCTTTCGGCATGATGTGCCTAATAGTGGCAGTACTGGGTGGCAGTGTGGGCATCATCAAAGTCGCTGACGAGATACAAACCAACGGACTCGCAAAATGGCTGTCGATTTGCCTGACCCTGATGCCAACTTTCAATCTGATACCGATCGCATGGTTCCTTCTCAAGGCCAAGCAGGCGATTCGCACTGTCGATGAGGCTGTACCCGAATCTTTACCACCGCCCCTGCCAAAACGAAGTGCACCGCCCCCCGCCGCTCCCGCCGCCAAAGCAGACAACGCCATTACCAAAGCCTTACCGGCGATCAAGATGGCCGGACTGACCGGCGTTTCCGAGGGACAATTGCTGGAGACGAAAATATCCGCGCCGGGCATCGATATTCCCGAAGCGAACCAGCCAGTCTGCCAAGTCCTCAAGGGCGCCTTCGGGGCGATGTATCTGGTCGACCAAGGCAACAGCTACGGCTTCGCGACAATGGGAGAGATGAAGGCAGCAGGACTAAGTCCGGAGGAACTTCGCCAAATCGGACTGAAGAATCTCGCTGCACATCTGCACGAGCACAAACAATCATTCAAACTCATTCCCTTGCAAAACAAGGCCTACGGGCTACGCCTGGATGGTCATTTCGAGGCCAGCCTGGTATTGCTCGACTCCCTTTGGGAAGGGGCGTTGAAGAAATACCTGCCGAATGCGCCAGTGGTCGCACTTCCGTCGCGCGATGTCTGCGCTTTTTGCGATGTTTCGTCGTCGGAAGGCATCGCCGAGCTGCGCGCCGTTTCAGCCAAGGTCAGCCAAGGAGGCGATCATCTGATCAGCCCTGATTTGTTCATCCGCCAGGCCGGCAAGTGGCTACCTTTCGAGGCTGGCGTGACGGCCTAGGATACCGACGAGAGGAATCTGAATTAGCAACAGCAGCATCGATGTGCCGGTCATTCCGACCAATTAAGAGTGGATGATGGCGCACCACGCGCAGACACTTTTGGCGCTCTGAAAAATATTTTTTTAGCATGAGCCTCGGCCCCGAAAGCGGCCGGGGCTTTGTTTTTTCGGGCTTTTTTCAATACGACAACATCATTTTCAACCGAGACCAGAAACACCGTATCTAGTCAAGATATTGCCTTCGGGCACTATATCTAGTAGCTTTGCAACATTCGAAAATTAATAACCCAGAAAATCCGAATTTTGTAGAGGAGCCTTGGATGAGCAAAATCGCCGAACAGCTTTCGCTGGCAGACATTCCCGCAGCACCGCAATTCGCCCCGCTGCCGGAGCAGGAAATTTCCGCCGAAGTGCTCATCGAGAAGTACGCCAAGGGCAAGGAAACCAACGTTCATGACGTGCGCCGTCGCGTTGCCTATGCGCTGTCGCAGGTTGAACAGGAAGCTGATCGCGCCCATTGGGAATCGAAATTCCTGTGGGCCCAGGAAAACGGTTTCATTCCCGCCGGCCGCATCAACTCCGCCGCCGGTACCGACCTCCAGGCGACGCTGATCAACTGCTTCGTGCAGCCGGTTGGCGACTCCATCGTCGAAAACACCGATGGCCGTCCTGGCATCTATACCGCGCTGGCCCAGGCCGCTGAAACGATGCGTCGCGGTGGCGGCGTCGGCTACGATTTCTCGTCCATCCGTCCGCAAGGCGCCCGCGTCAAGGGTACCCAGTCGCGCGCTTCCGGCCCGGTGTCGTACATGCGTGTTTTCGACCGCTCGTGCGAGACCGTCGAATCGGCCGGCGCCCGTCGTGGCGCCCAGATGGGTGTGCTGCGCTGCGACCACCCGGATATCGAAGTTTTCATCCACGCCAAGGACAAGGGCGACCTGACCAATTTCAACATTTCGATTGGCGTCACCGACCCGTTCATGCAAGCTGTTGATGCCGACGGCGACGTTGAACTGCTGCACCGCGCCGAGCCGAATGCCGAGATGCGTGCGGCCGGTGCCTATCAGCGTGAAGATGGCATGTGGGTTTACCGCAAGCTGCGCGCCCGCGAACTGTGGGACCAGGTCATGAAATCGACCTACGACCACGCCGAGCCGGGCATCCTGTTCCTCGACCGCATGAACAAGGACAACAACCTCAATTACTGTGAAGTGATCGAGGCGACCAACCCCTGCGCCGAACAGCCGCTGCCGCCGTATGGCTGCTGCTGCCTGGGTTCGATCAACCTGACGCTGTACATCAAGGATGCCTTCTCCGAGCAGGCCGAGTTCGATTTCGACACCTTCGCCGAAGTCATCCGCATCTCGACGCGCATGCTCGACAACGTCCTCGACGCGACCCACTGGCCGCTTGAGCGCCAGCAGCAGGAAGCCGCCAACAAGCGTCGCGTCGGCCTCGGCTACACCGGCCTGGGCGATGCGCTGGCCATGCTCCGCCTGCGCTACGACAAGCCGGAAGCCCGCGCCATGGCCGCCCGTATCAGCGAATTCATGCGCGACACGGCCTATCTGTACTCGGTCGAAATGGCCAAGGAACGCGGCGCCTTCCCGCTGTTCAACGCCGAACTCTACCTGTCCGGCGGCAACTTCGCTTCGCGCCTGCCGGGCGACGTCAAGGCCGAGATCCGCAAGCACGGCCTGCGCAACTCGCACCTGCTGTCAATCGCGCCGACCGGCACCATTTCGTTGGCCTTCGCCGACAACGCTTCGAACGGCATCGAACCACCGTTCTCCTGGACCTACAGCCGCAAGAAGCGCATGCAGGACGGGACGATCAAGGAATATTCGGTCGAGGATTACGCCTGGCGCCTGTACAAGCATCATGGCGGCGATGTTTCCAAGCTGCCGGAGTACTTCGTCACGGCGCTGGAAATCTCCGCTCAGGCTCACAGCGACATGGTTGCCGCCGTCGCCCCGTTCATCGACACCTCGATTTCGAAGACGGTCAACGTCCCGGCTGACTACCCGTATGAAGACTTCCAGGATCTCTACATGAGCGCCTGGAAATCCGGCCTCAAGGGTCTGGCTACCTACCGTCCGAACAGCGTGCTCGGCTCTGTGCTTTCCGTCACCTCGACCGAACCGGCCAAGACCGAAGCTGACGCAGCCAAGGCACCGCAGGATTTCGTTTCCGATGCCAACCGCCGCCTGTCGATCAAGAACCTGCCGGCCCCGGTGCTCGCCAGCCTGCGCTGGCCGGGCCGTCCGAACCTGCCGGAAGGCAACCTGTGCTGGACCTACATGCTCGACTCGCCGATCGGCAAGTTCGCGTTGTTCGTCGGCCACGTCGAACCGGAAGGCAAAGCCTGGCCGTTCGAAGTCTGGGCCAACGGCCCGGCCGAACCGCGCGGTCTGGGCGCCGTCGCCAAGACGCTGTCGATGGACATGCGCGCCAAGGACCACGCCTGGCTGCAAATGAAGCTCGAAGCCCTGGCCAAGACGCCGGGCGACTCCTTCGAAATGCCGATGCCGCCGCACGGCGAGCGCAAGCGCGTGCCGTCCGTGGTTTCAGCCATGGCCCAAGTCATCGCCTGGCGTTGCGAACAGCTCGGCGCTTTCAAGCACGAAGGCCCGACGCCAGTTAAGGACGCCCTGTTCAGCGCCAAGGAGCCGAAGACCGGCACCGATGGCACGCTGTCCTGGACGGTCGACATCAACAATCCGTCGACCAGCGAAGATTTCGTCCTCGGCCTCAAGGAAATCACCCTGCCGGACGGCGTTACCCGCCCCTACTCGATGTGGCTGTCGGGCAACTACCCGCGTGCCCTCGACGGCCTGTCCAAGCTGCTCTCGCTCGACATGCGCGTCCTCGATCCGGCCTGGATTGGCATGAAGCTGCGCAAGCTGATCGACTACTCCGAGCCGCTAGGCGACTTCATGGCCTTCGTTCCGGGCTCGCGCAAACAGCAGACCTTCCCGTCCACCGTCGCCTACATCGCCCAGCTCATCATCCACCGCTACGCCATGCTCGGCATTCTCGACGAGAGCGGCTTCCCGCTGCAGCAGATGGGCATCCTCGAAGCGCCGGAAGACTCGACCAGCAACAAGGTCCTGCCGACGCAAGGCAAGCTGTGCGGCGAATGCGGCAACCACACGATGATCCGCAAGGATGGCTGTGATTTCTGTACGGCCTGCGGCGCGGTAGGCACCTGCGGCTGATCGCTGACTGCCTCAACCAAAAACGCCCCGGTCATACCGGGGCGTTTTGCTTTGGGGGAGGAATTTCAGGCCCAAACCTGGATTTCAATTTTGGCCGTATTTTCCGGTTGACCGTAGCATTCGCTGCGAACCAGCTCAAAACTCGGGTTTAGGGCTTGTCGAGCCAGAACAATGACGTGATGGTCTTGGCGTCGGTAATGCGGCCATCCCAGACCGCCTGCCTGGCTTCAGCCGGCGACAGTTCGACGACATCGAGGAATTCGTTGTGGTCGAGCTGCTTTTCACCAGCAAGGTGCAGGCCGCGGGCGGCGAAGATCTCGATCCGTTCGTCGGAATAACCGATGCACGGGTGCATCACGCCGAGATACTCCCAGTCGCTGGCGACGTAGCCGGTTTCTTCCTTGAGTTCGCGCTGGGCGGTGTCGATGATGGCTTCGCCGTGATCGATCTTGCCGGCCGGTAGCTCCAGGAAAACGCGGCGCAACGGATAGCGGAACTGACGCTCAAAGAGCAGGTTGCCGTTGGGCAGGAAGGCGAGGATGACGACGGCGCCGGGATGAACGATGTATTCCCGAATCGATTCCTGACCATTGGGAAGCAGTACGCGATCCTTGCGGACGTTGAGCAAAGCCCCCTTGAAGACGCTCTCGGAGGAGACTTCGGATTCGATGAGGTGTGCGTCGTGCGACATTTCAAACTCCACAAAAACAAACGCCCCGACTGGCGGGGCGTTTTATTGAATAACTTCACTGCGGCATCAGAGCGAACGGAGCAGCGCGTAGGCGCACAGCGACATGATGACCTGCGGGAAGATGCCGAGGAAGGCAACAGCCAAACCGTTGGCAGAAATCAGGATGCGCATGTCCATCGGTGCGGCGAACGGGGTATCGTCAGCCGGGGCATCGAAGTACATGACCTTGACGACGCGCAGGTAGTAGAAGGCACCGATCAGCGAGAAGAGGACGGCAACGATGGCCAGCCACATGTAGCCGGCGGCAACGACAGCCTGCAGCACCGAGAACTTGGCGAAGAAGCCGATGAAGAACGGCACGCCAGCCATCGAGAACATGAGCATGAGCATGATGCCGGCGAACCACGGGCTGCGCTTGTTGAGGCCCTTGAAGTCATCGATTTCCTCGGCTTCGAAGCCAGCCCGCGACATGAGCAGGATCATGCCGAATGTACCGGCGCTCATCAGCACGTAGGCGATGACGTAGAACATCGACGAGCTATAGGCGTTCAGGGCGTAGCGGGCGTCACCGCCAACCACGCCGGTAACGATGCCGAGCAGCATGAAGCCCATGTGCGAAATGGTGGAGTAGGCCAGCATGCGCTTGAGGTTGGTCTGGGCGATGGCGGCCAGGTTACCGATGGCCATCGACAGCACGGACAGGATGATCAGCATGGCCTGCCAATCGGCGGCCATAGTGATCAGGCCATTGACGAGCAGGCGCATGACGATGGCGAAGGCAGCCAGCTTTGGTGCAGAACCGATGAGCAGGGTGACCGAGGTCGGCGCACCGTGATAGACGTCCGGAATCCACATGTGGAAGGGCACGACGCCAAGCTTGAAAGCCAGGCCGGCAACCAGGAAGACCAGGCCGAAGACCATTACGCTCTTGTTTACACCGCCGCCGTACAGGCGCTCGGCAATGCCGGTGATTTCCAGCGTACCGGTGGCTCCGTAGATCATCGACATGCCGTAGAGCAGCAGGCCGGAGGCCAGGGCGCCGAGGACGAAGTATTTCATCGCCGCTTCGGTCGACTGCACCGAGTCGCGGTTCATGGCGACCATGGCATAGAGCGAGAGAGAGAGCAGTTCGAGACCGATGTAGATGGTCAGGAAGTGATTGGCAGAGATCATGACCATCATGCCGAGCGTTGCGAACAGCGCCAGCACGTAGTATTCGCCCTTGTTCATCGATTCGCGCTCGATGATATAGCCGCGCGAATAGAACATGACGATGACCATGGTCATGTACAGGAAGAGCTTCAGCAGATCGGACATCAGATCGTCGACGAACATGTTGCTGAACGTGTAGGTGATTTCACCGGTACTCGTTGCAAACTGAATGGCGGCACAGCCGATCAGGGTCAGTTGGGTCAGCACGAAGATAACGGTGCGGCGGCTATCCTTGACCAGCAGGTCGATCATCAGGATGGCCAGCGCCATCACCGTCAGAAAAATTTCCGGCGCTGCGGGCAGAAGATTGGGGACAACGAAATTGTCGAACATGTCGGCTACCGTTTATTGAATCTTGCTGATGGCGACATGACGCAACAGGTCATTGACCGAGGCGTGCATGACTTCCGTGAAAGGCTGCGGGTAGAGACCCATCCACAGGGTGGCTATCGCCAGGATGCCAAGGATGGCGAACTCGCGCATGTTGATGTCAGACAGCTCTTCGACATGATGATTGGCCACATCGCCGAAGATCACGCGTTTGTACATCCACAGCGAATAGGCGGCGCCGATGACCATCGAGCTGGCAGCAGCGAAGGCAACCCAGAAATTAAACTTGACGGCACCGAGGATGACCATGAATTCACCGACGAAGCCGGAAGTGGCCGGCAGGCCGGCATTGGCCATGGTAAAGAGCATGAACAGTGCGGCGAATTTCGGCATCTTGTTGACCACGCCGCCGTAATCAGCGATCTGGCGACTATGCACGCGGTCGTACATGACGCCGATACAGAAGAACATGGCGCCGGAGACAAAACCGTGCGAGACCATCTGGACCAGCGCGCCTTCGACCCCCATCGGGCTGAACATGAAGAAGCCCAGCGTGACGAAGCCCATGTGAGCGATCGACGAGTAGGCCACCAGTTTCTTCATGTCCTCCTGAACCAGGGCGACAAAACCGATATAGACGACAGCGATCAGCGACAGGGCGACAACCAGACCGGACAGTTCATGCGAGGCATCTGGCAGGATCGGCAGCGAGAAGCGCAGGAAACCGTAGGCACCTAGCTTCAGGGCGATGGCAGCCAGTACGATGGAACCGCCAGTAGGCGCTTCAACGTGGGCATCCGGCAACCAGGTATGCACCGGCCACATTGGCACCTTGACGGCAAAAGCGATGAGGAACGCCAGGAACAGCCAGACCTGCGCCCCCAGAGCGATCGGCAGCTTGTGCCATTCGAGAATCGAGAAGCTGCCACCGGACTGGATGAACAGATACATCAGTGCGATCAAAAAGAGCAGCGAGCCAAACAGGGTGTAGAGGAAGAACTTGAAGGCGGCATAAACACGCTTCGGGCCGCCCCAGACACCAATGATCAGATAAAGCGGGATCAGCGATGCTTCGAAGAAGACGTAGAACAGAACGCCATCAAGCGAAGTGAAAATGCCGTTCATCAGGCCTGACATGATCAGGAACGCGGCGTTGTACTGGGCAACCTTGGTCTGGATCACTTCCCAGCCGGCGGCAACAACGATGATGGTGATGAAGGCGTTCAGAATCACGAACAGCATAGAGATGCCGTCCACCCCTAGGTGATAGTTGATGTTGAAGCGAGGAATCCAGCCCTTCAGTTCAACGAACTGCATGCCACCGTTGGCAACATCGAAACCGGTCCACAGCGGAATCGTAATCAGGAAAGCGGCAACAGCGCCCACCAGGGAAAGCATTCTTGCCAGCGGTGCGTTCCGGTCGCCGCCAGTGGATAGCACCACTAGGCCGGCGAAAATCGGAATCCAGATTGCGAGAGATAGCAACGGGTAAGTCGACATGTTATTCCTTGCTTTTCTGTGAACTATTCACGCTTAGGCGCGGTTGATCCACAGAGTCATCAGCACAAAGACGCCGATGATCATGGTGAAAGCGTAGTGATAGACGTAACCGGTCTGGAACAGACGGGTAATGGAAGAGATCCAGCCAACAACCTTGGCCGAGCCATTGACGATCAGGCCGTCAATGATGGCAACATCGCCGCCACGCCACAGCACCTTGCCCAGAAGGCGGGCGCCGCCGGCAAATACAACCTCGTTGAATTTATCGAAGTAGTACTTGTTCTCAAGCAAGGTATGGACGGCCGAGAAGCGACGTTGAATGGCCGCCGGGATGTCGGGGCGCTTCATGTAGAAGAACCAGGAAACCACCACACCGGACAGGGCCAGAATGAACGGCAGCGAGGTCAGGGAATGAACGCCCATGGCAACTGCGCCGTGGAAATGCTCGGACAGATGCTCCATGGCCGGATGGGCGTGGTGGTCGATGAAGATCACGCCCTTGAAGTAGTCACCGAAGACCATCGGACCGATCGCGATAAAACCGATGACAACCGAAGGAATGGCGAGCAAGACGAGCGGCAGCGTGACAACCCACGGGGTTTCATGCGGCTTCTGACCGGGAGCCAGGCCATGATGGTGGTCATGCGAGGTTTCTTCGTCGTCGTGGTCACCTTCATGCTCGTGATGGTGGGCTTCGTCAGCCTTGCCGAAACGTTCCTCGCCGTGAAAAACGAGGAAGTACATGCGGAAGGAGTAGAAGGCGGTCACGAACACACCAGCGAGCACTGCGAAATAAGCGAAACCCGCACCTGGAATGTGCGACAGGGCGACAGCTTCGATGATCGAGTCCTTCGAATAGAAGCCGGACATGAAGGGCGTGCCGATGAGTGCCAGCGAACCGATAAGCGAGGTAATCCAGGTAATCGGCATGTACTTGCGCAGACCACCCATGTTGCGGATGTCCTGATCATGGTGCATACCGATGATCACCGAACCGGCGCCAAGGAACAGCAATGCCTTGAAGAAAGCGTGCGTCATCAGGTGGAAGATGGCCACCGAATAAGCCGAAGCACCCAGCGCAACAGTCATGTAGCCAAGCTGCGACAGTGTGGAATAGGCAACCACCCGCTTGATGTCGTTCTGAATGATGCCCAGAAAGCCCATGAACAGCGCAGTGATCGCACCGATAACGATAACGAAGGACAGTGCCGTGGTCGACAGCTCAAACAGTGGCGACATCCGGGCAACCATGAATATACCCGCCGTCACCATGGTTGCGGCGTGGATCAATGCGGAGATCGGGGTCGGACCTTCCATAGAATCAGGCAGCCAGACATGCAACGGAACCTGAGCCGATTTGCCCATCGCACCGATGAACAGGCAGATACAGGTTGCAGTCATCAGAGAGACGGTGGCCCACTCGCGACCGGCAAACAGATTGATCGTCGTATCGACAAGCCCCGGAGCCTTCTCGAAGACCGTCGCGTAATCCAGCGAGCCGGTGAAGGCGAGGACGAGACCAATGCCAAGGATGAAACCGAAGTCACCTACGCGATTGACAAGGAAGGCCTTCATGTTGGCGAAGATGGCGGTCGGGCGGGTGTACCAGAAACCGATCAGCAGATAAGAAACGAGACCCACCGCTTCCCAGCCAAAGAAGAGCTGCATGAAGTTGTTGCTCATCACCAGCATCAGCATGGAGAAGGTAAACAACGAGATGTAGCTGAAGAACCGGTTGTAGCCGGGGTCTTCCTGCATGTAGCCGATGGTGTAGATATGGACCATCAACGACACGAAGGTCACGACCAGCATCATTGTGGTGGTCAGCGTATCGATCAGGAAACCAACTTCGAACTTGTAGTCGCCACTAGTCAGCCAGGTATAGACAGCGCCGTTGTAGGTGTGGCCAGCCAAGACATCCTTGAAGATGATAACCGAGGCGATGAAGGCGATGGCGACACCGGCAATGGTTGCGGTATGGGCAACCCAGCGCGGAATGACGCGACAGAACAGGCCGGCAATCATGGCACCGACCAACGGTGCCATGGGAACGAGCAGATAGAGTTTTTGCATTTCCATGTTTAACCCTTCAGGCTGCCCAGGTCATCCACATGGATGCTCTTGAGGTTGCGGAACAGCACGATCAGTATGGCCAGGCCGATCGCCGATTCGGCAGCGGCAACAGTCAGGATGAAAAAGACGAAAATCTGACCGGAGAGGTCCTGCAGATAGTGTGAAAAAGCCACAAAATTCATGTTGACCGCAAGAAGCATCAACTCGATGGCCATCAGCAGCACAATAAGGTTCTTCCGGTTCAGGAAGATGCCGACCACGCTGATCGCGAAAAGTATCGCGCCCAGAATCAGGAAATGGGAGAGAGAGAGAGTTAGCATTGTTTCCCCGGGGTTCAGTCTTTTTCAACCGGCATCTGCAGGACGCGCACGCGATCCTTCGCTTTGACGAAGACCTGCTGATTCGGGTTGGTGTACTTGGACTTCTTCGGACCGCGGTAAGTCAGCACGATCGCCGCGATCATGCCGACGAGCAGAATGAGAGAAGCCAGCTCGAAGGGATAGACATAATCGGTGAACATCAGCGCACCGATACTCTTTGTATTCGACACACCAGCCGGGACGAGAGCCTCGGCAGCGGGAATCTGGAAGTACTTGCTACCAAGCACCAGCCCCATTTCCAGAACCATGAGCAAACCCAGCAGTGCCCCGAGGGGAAGGTAATTCCAGAACCCCTGGCGAATGCGGTCGATATTGATATCGAGCATCATGACGACGAACAGGAAGAGCACCATGACTGCGCCAACATATACAAGAATAATGGCGATCGCCAGAAACTCGGCCTGCAGCAACGCCCAGATGCCACCGCAGGTGAAGAAGGCAAGGATTAGATGCAGCGCGGCATGTACGGGATTTCGCGCAGTAATTACGCGCAAGCTGGCGAAAACCAGGATCGCAGACAGGAAGTAGAAAACGGCAGTTTGAAAATCCATTGCTAGCACCTGTTATCGGTAAGAAGCGTCAAGTTCGCGATCTTTTGCGATTTGATCTTCGTAGCGGTCGCCGTTGGCCAGCAACATCTGCTTGGTGTAGTACAAATCACCGCGCTTTTCGCCGTGGTATTCAAAAATACGCGTTTCGACCACGGCATCAACCGGGCATGCTTCTTCGCAGAACCCGCAGAAAATGCACTTGGTCAAATCGATGTCGTAGCGGGTTGTGCGACGCGAACCATCATCACGCGGTTCAGCCTCGATCGTAATCGCCAAGGCCGGGCAGATTGCCTCGCATAGTTTGCAGGCAATGCAACGCTCTTCGCCATTCGGGTAGCGACGCAGCGCATGAAGACCACGAAAGCGGAAACTTTGCGGCGTCTTTTCTTCCGGATATTGAACGGTGATCTTGCGGGCAAAGAAATACCTGCCCGTCACCGACATGCCCTTCAACAATTCCTTGAGGAAGAGGCTGTTGAAGATTTCCTTCATCGAACCCATTAGTCTCTCCTCACTTCCAGATATTCAATGGCGACATCATCCAGACGCCGACGACAACCAGCCAGATCAAGCAGATCGGCAAGAAAACCTTCCAGCCCAGACGCATCAACTGGTCATAGCGGTAGCGCGGGAAAGTCGCGCGGAACCACAAGAAAAGGAAGAGGATGACCGACATCTTGGCAAACAGCCAAAGGATGCCGTCAGGCAGGAAACCAACCGGAGACAACCAGCCCCCCAGAAACAGGAGGGATGTCAGCGCCGCGACCAGAATCATGTTGGCATATTCAGCCAGGAAGAATAGCGCGAACGCCATACCGGAATATTCAACATGGAAGCCAGCAACAATTTCAGATTCGCCTTCGGCTACGTCAAATGGTGCCCGGTTCAGTTCCGCGGTGCCGGAAATCAGGTAGACGATGAACATCGGGAACAAGGGCAACCAGTTCCAGGACAGGAAACTGAGCCCCCAACCAGCGAAACGTCCTTGATCCTGAACATTGACGATATCTACCAGATTCAAACTGTTCGATACCATCAGCACACAGATCAGCGAGAAGCCCATCGAGATTTCGTAGGAAACCATTTGCGCCGCAGAACGCATGGCTCCGAGGAAAGCGTACTTCGAGTTGGATGCCCAACCGGAGAGAATAATCCCATACACCCCCATGGAGGTGATCGCCATAATGTAAAGCAGGCTGGCATCGATATTGGCAACGACCAGCGAATCCGTGAATGGAATCACTGCCCACGCAGCCAGCGCAGGAGCAATAGCCAACATCGGGGCAATAATGAAAATACCCTTGTTAGCAGTGGTCGGTACGATAATTTCCTTGAGGAGCAGCTTCAGGCCGTCGGCAATTGGCTGTATCAGACCCCAAGGACCAACCCGGTTGGGGCCGATACGAACCTGCATGTAACCGATAACTTTGCGTTCAAAGTAAGTCAAATACGCAACGCCAAGCATCAGCGGAGCAACGATCAGGACGATTTTTAGAAGGGTCCAGACAGCAGGCCAAGCGCCCCCGAAGATCCCAAGTCCGAAGTTCATCAGTGCATCCATTTATGCACGCTCCACAGAAATCGAGCCGAACATGTCGCCCAGCATCGCTGTGCTTGCATGTGCCGCCGAAACGCGAACACAACCGGCAGGCACATTGTTGTCGCTCTTGGCGATCAGTACAGTCTCACCAGAACCTTGCTTGACACAAACTTGCACACCATCGGCAACGCCAATCTGCGCCAAGGTTTGCTCGTTCATGCGTGCAGTCGGAGCAACAGCATCGGCAGTCTGTTGCAGCGCAGGTGCGCGCCGGGCCATCGGATCGGCAAAGTTGATCGGCACATCGGCAATTCGCTGAAAACCACCAGTACCGGTAGCAGACAGGGCAATGCTGACATCCTTCAGGCCGTTGTCGAGGCCAGTAACGAACTCGGCCCCCTTGCCCAGCACCTGGTCGCGAATTTCTTCACTTGAGCCATAGCTGAAGCCATCGAGATTCAACACGTTGCCGAGAACGCGCAACAGCTTCCAGGCCGGGCGGGCATCACCACGAGCCTTGGCCACACCGTTAAAACTCTGGACGCGGCCTTCAATATTGACGAAGGTTCCCGAGGTTTCGGTGTAAGGAGCAACCGGCAACATAACATCGGCAAACTCCAGAGCCGGAGCATGCTTGAAGGCTGACATGTAGACCACGAGACTTGCCTGCTTCAGCGCCCCCAGAACCAGTTGCGGATTAGCACAATCGAATTCCGGCTCAACTCCCATCAGGACATAAGCCTTGCGCGGCTGCTCGAACATCAGACGAGCATTAGCGCCAGAGGGCAGCGCCCGGGCAACATGGCCACCCACGGTATTTGCGCCCTCGCCAAGGAAACCGACGGTTGCGCCGGTTAGCTTGCCAAGCTCCAGAGCCAGTGCCTGCAATTGGGTCGCATCGGCAGATTGGGTGACAACGTTACCGAGGAATACGGCACGCTTTTCACCATCGACCAGGCTTTGAGCAATTTTCTGGGTCGTCTCACATACCACAGCCGACTCGACACCGGCCGGCATCGTAACGCCTTTGATCTCGGCCGCAGCCTTGACAACAGCGGCGAGCGCGGCAGTCAGTTGGGACGGCGCAACGGTCAAGCGTGCATGCAGATTGATCAGTTGATCATCGCCGGTCACCGACAACAAGCTGACCTTGGTGTATTTCTTGGCGGCCTGACGCATACGCTGAGCGATCAGAGGATGATCCTTACGCAGGAAGGAGCCGATCACCAGGGCAGCATCGAGGTCCTTGATTTCGGCCAGACGCATGCCCAGCCACGGTGCGCCGGCACGCTTGGAATCAGCGGAAAAATCGCATTGACGCGGACGGAAATCAATATTGCCGCTACCCAAACCCTTCATGACCTTGCCGAGCAGGAAGAGTTCTTCGACCGTCGAGCTTTGCGCGGCCAGCGCGGCCAGCGCATCGCCGCCGTGTTCGCGGGCAACGTCCTTCAGGCCATGGGCGACGTAGTCGAGGGCGACATTCCAGTCGACTTCCTTCCACTCGCCACCCTGCTTGACCATCGGCTTAGTCAGGCGTTCGTCGGAGTTCAGGGACTGATAGGAGAAACGCTCCTTGTCGGAGATCCAGCACTCGTTAACTTCTTCGTTTTCACGCGGCAGAACGCGCATCACGTTGTCGTGCTTGACCTGGACGACCAGATTGGCACCGACGGAATCGTGCGGGCTGACCGACTTGCGGCGCTGCAATTCCCAGGAACGTGCCGTGTAGCGGAAAGGCTTGGAGGTCAGCGCGCCTACCGGACAGAGGTCGATCATATTGCCCGACAATTCGGAGTCCACCGTACGACCGACGAAGGTCATGATCTCGGAATGCATGTTGCGGTTGGCCATGCCGAGTTCCATGATGCCGCCGATTTCCTGACCGAAGCGGACGCAACGGGTGCAGTGAATGCAGCGGCTCATTTCTTCCATGGAGATCAGCGGACCGACACTCTTGTGGAAAACGACGTGTTTTTCTTCGGTATAGCGGCTCTTCATCGGGCCGTAGCCGACGGACATGTCCTGCAACTGGCACTCGCCGCCCTGATCGCAGATCGGGCAATCCAGGGGGTGATTAATGAGCAGGAATTCCATCACCCCCTTCTGCGCCTTGACGGCCAGTTCGGAGTGGGTAAAGACCTTCATGCCGTTGGTCACCGGCGTTGCGCAGGCCGGCAACGGCTTCGGTGCCTTCTCTACCTGCACGAGACACATGCGGCAGTTGGCGGCAATCGAAAGTTTCTTGTGGTAGCAGAAATGCGGAATGTAAACGCCCACCTGCTGCGCGGCATCCATCACCGTGCTGCCATCGGGCACTTGCGCCTTTTTGCCGTCGATTTCGATTTCTAGCATGTCGCTACCTTGTAGCCTGACTTTTCGTCGTTAATTTCGTTGCAACCCGCAGCCATCAGGCCGGAATCTTGTGGAAGCCACTGCCCGCCCATTGCACATCCTTGGGCACAAGACAGGTCTTGTTTTCGATGTGATACTCAAATTCTTTGCCGAAGTGCTTGATGAAACTCTGCACCGGGAAAGCTGCCGCATCACCAAGCGCACAGATCGTACGACCGGCAATATTGCCAAGCACACTGTTCAACAGATCCAGATCTTCGGGTTTGCCGAGTCCGTTCTCGATACGATGCACAACCTTGTACATCCACGCAGTACCTTCACGGCAGGGCGTGCATTGTCCGCAGGACTCTTCGTAGTAGAAGAAGGACAGACGCTCCAGCGCCTTGACCATGCAGACCGTTTCGTCCATGACAATGACCGCACCCGAACCGAGCATCGAACCACCCTTGCTGATCGAGTCGTAGTCCATGGTGCAATCCATGATGACTTCGCCCGGCATGACCGGGGCCGATGAACCACCCGGAATGACCGCCTTGAGCTTGCGCCCACCACGCATGCCGCCGCACATTTCAAGCAAGATGGCAAACGGCGTACCCAGCGGAATCTCGTAATTACCAGGACGATTGACGTGGCCGGACACCGAGAACAACTTGGTACCACCGTTGTTCGGCTTGCCCAGATTCAGGAACTCTTCGCCCCCCATCTTCAGAATAAAGGGAATGGCAGCAAAGGTTTCGGTATTGTTGATCGTCGTCGGCTTGCCGTACAAACCGAAGGAAGCCGGGAACGGCGGCTTGAAGCGCGGCTGTCCCTTCTTGCCTTCGATCGATTCGAGCAGTGCAGTTTCTTCGCCACAGATATAGGCGCCGTAGCCGTGGTGCGCGAAAAGTTCGAAGTTGAAACCCGAGCCGAGAATGTTCTGGCCAATGAAACCGGCGGCGCGAGCTTCGTCGAGTGCTTCTTCAAAACGCTTGTACTCTTGCCAGACCTCACCGTGCACGTAGTTGTAACCGCGATTAGCACCCATAGCATAGGCTGCGATCGCCATGCCTTCGATGACGGCATGCGGGTTGTAGCGCATGATGTCACGGTCTTTGAACGTGCCCGGCTCGCCTTCGTCGGTATTGCAGACGACGTATTTGTCCCCAGGAAACGAACGCGGCATAAATGACCATTTCAGGCCGGTCGGGAAGCCAGCGCCGCCACGACCGCGCAGCACGGACTTCTTGACTTCGCTAATGACGTCTTCCTGGGTCATCTTGCTTTCCAGGATGCGCTTTAGCTGCGCATAGCCACCGCGGGCAACGTAATCCTTGAGGTGCCAAGTATTGTCGCCATCCAGGCCTTCCATCAGAACGCCATTGATCGAACCAAGCATGGCCATTATTTGCACTCCTCAAGCAGCTTGTCGATCTGTTCCGGGTGCATGTGGCTGCACATCGAGCGATTGTTGACGATGAAGACCGGCGCATCACCGCAGGCCCCCATGCACTCACCTTCCTTCAATGTGAATTTGCCATCCGGCGTCGTTTCGCCATAGCCGACACCCAGCTTGTGCTGCAGGTATTCCCCGGCGTGATAGCCACCCGACAGCGCACAAGGCAGGTTGGTACAGACCGTGATCTTGTACTTGCCGACCGGCTTCAGGTCATACATGTTGTAGAAAGAGGCCACTTCGTAGGCTGCCATCGGCGGCATACCAAGGTAGTTGGCAACGGCCTCGATGGACTCGGGCGCCAGCCAGCCTTTTTCTTCCTGGGCGTGGGCGAGACAGGCCATCGACGCCGATTGTTTTTGATCGGCGGGGTACTTGGCGACCTCGCGGGCAAACTTCTGGAGGGTTTCAGCGGAAAACATCAGCGGTCGATCTCGCCAAAAACAATATCTTGGGAACCGATAATCGTAACGACGTCGGCGATCATGTGGCCTCTGGACATTTCATCCAGACCAGCCAGGTGCACAAAGCCCGGCGCACGAATCTTCATGCGGTAAGGCTTGTTGGCACCATCGGAAACAAAGTAGATGCCAAACTCGCCCTTCGGGTGCTCGACTGCAGCATAGGCCTCACCGGCCGGAACATGAATGCCTTCGGTGAAGAGCTTGAAGTGGTGAATCAGCTCCTCCATGTTGGTCTTCATATTTTCGCGCGGCGGCGGCGCCACCTTGTTGTTGTCAGTGATCACCGGGCCGGGATTCTTGCGCAGCCAAGCGATACATTGCTTGATGATATTGTTCGACTGGATCATTTCTTCCATGCGAACCAGATAGCGGTCATAGCTATCGCCATTGACGCCTACCGGTACATCGAAATTAATCTTGTCGTAGGCGGCGTACGGCTGCTTCTTGCGCAAATCCCAGGCGATGCCTGAACCGCGCAGCATGGCGCCGGAAAAGCCCATCTGCAAGGCCCGCTCCGGGGTCACGACGCCAACATTGACCAAGCGCTGCTTCCAGATCCGGTTGTCGGTCAGCAGGGTGTGGTATTCGGAATGATAAGTCGGGAAGCGATTGGTGAAATCCTCCAGGAAATCGAGCAGGGAACCGCTACGGTTCTCGTTCTTCTCGGCCACCTTGTTGGCATTGGACCAAGTTGATTCCTGATATTGCGGCATGCGGTCCGGCAGATCGCGATAGACACCACCCGGACGATAGTAGGCGGCATGCATCCGGGCACCGGAAACCGCCTCGTAAACGTCCATCAGGTCTTCGCGCTCACGGAAAGTATAGAGCGCCATAGTCATCGCACCGACGTCCAGCGCGTGACAGCCGATCCACAACAGGTGGTTGAGGATACGGGTCACTTCGTCGAACATGACGCGGATGTACTTGCCGCGCTCCGGCACCTCAATGCCGAGCAGCTTTTCAGTAGCCAAGCAGTAGGCGTGCTCATTACACATCATCGAGACGTAGTCGAGCCGATCCATATAGGGCACAGACTGAACCCAGGTACGGGTTTCAGCAAGCTTCTCGGTTGCGCGATGTAGGAGACCAATGTGCGGGTCGGCACGCTGAACGACTTCGCCGTCCAGCTCAAGCACCAGACGGAGCACACCGTGTGCCGCCGGGTGTTGCGGACCAAAGTTAAGCGTGAAATTGCGGATGTCAGCCATGAGCGGTATCCCCGAAAGTGTCTTCGCGCACGATGCGCGGGGTGTTCTCGCGAGGCTCGATGGTAACCGGTTGATAGATCACACGAGCCTGATCGGGGTCGTAGCGCATTTCGACGTGACCGGAAATCGGAAAATCCTTGCGGAACGGATGTCCAATGAAACCGTAATCGGTCAGAATGCGACGTAGGTCGTCATGACCCACGAAGGCAATCCCGTAGAGATCAAATGCTTCGCGCTCAAACCAGTTAACGCTGCTCCAGACGCCAGTTACGGAATCAACAGAAGGAAAGTCATCGTCCTCGGCAAAGACGCGAACACGCAAACGCCAGTTGTTGGCAATCGAAAGAAGATGGGAAACCGCTGCGTAGCGCCGACCCGACCAACAACCATCACCGTAGGTCGAATAGTCGACACCACACAGATCGATGATTTCTTCAAAACGAAGGTCAACCTCATCCCGCAATGCAGTCATCACACCGAGATAATCGGCTGCACCAACCTCAATGGTGACCTCACCCAAAGCCAGTTTCAGCGATTTCAGTTTATCGCCAAAGTGCTTTTGCAGGGTTTGACTAAGCGTTTCCAGCTTGGCAGACATATCGAATCAGCCTTGGCAATTAACGAGCAATGGTATTGGTGCGACGAATCTTGTTCTGCAACTGAATCAAGCCGTAAATCAAGGCTTCAGCAGTTGGCGGACAACCCGGCACGTAGATATCAACAGGCACAATGCGATCACAACCGCGCACAACAGAGTAGGAGTAATGGTAGTAACCACCACCATTGGCACACGAACCCATCGATATTACCCAACGCGGCTCGGCCATCTGGTCATAAACCTTACGCAAGGCTGGCGCCATCTTATTGGTCAACGTACCCGCAACGATCATGACATCAGATTGCCGGGGGCTAGCCCGAAAAACAATACCGAAACGATCGAGATCGTAGCGAGAAACGCCAGCATGAATCATCTCAACCGCACAACAAGCCAAACCAAAGGTCATTGGCCAGATCGAACCGGTGCGCATGTAATTGATCAGCTTGTCAGCCGTTGTGGTGACAAAACCTTCCTGGAGGACACCCTCAATAGCCATAACCTAGCCTCACTCCCATTCCAGCGCGCCCTTGGCCCAGGCATAAATATAGCCAGCGACCAGAATGGCAACGAATACCAGCATCTCGATAAAGCCGAACAGCTTGATCGACTCTGTCGCAACGATATCCTTGAAGATTGCTGCCCAAGGGAACAGGAAAGCAATTTCCAGATCGAACAAAATGAAGAGGATGGCAATCAGATAGAAACGCACATCGAACTTCATGCGCGCATCCTCGAAAGCCTCAAAGCCGCACTCGTAAGGAGAGAGCTTTTCAGGATCCGGCCGGCTTGGAGCAAGAATAAAGCCCATCGCGATAGGCAATACACCCACCGCAACCCCCACCAGAACGAACATCAGGATTGGAAAGTAGTTTTCCATGACCCGCCGCCAATATTCAGTTTTTTGTTCGAAACAGCGCACCTTACGGCCACTGCCCAGTTTTTGGTGCCGACGGCGAGACTCGAACTCGCACAGCTTGCGCCACTACCCCCTCAAGATAGCGTGTCTACCAATTTCACCACGTCGGCACGTTTTTTGGCTACCCGGCGAGGACTCAATGCCGGACAAACCACCTTGCGTTACTTCGGTATATCTTTCGCCTTGGAAGCCGCACCCACAGGAGCAGTCGGCGATTCACCACCCGCCGAAGCTGGCTGCGAAACAGTCTGCGATTGTACTGGTTCTTGCATGACACTGCCAGTCGTTTTTGGCTTATTGGAGGCGACGTACGCCAAGGTCAGGCTTGTCGCAAAAAATACCGCCGCGAGAACGCCAGTAGTGCGACTGAGAAAATTGGCTGACCCTGTAGCACCGAACAGACTACCAGAGGCGCCACTGCCAAAAGCTGCCCCCATGTCGGCACCTTTACCATGCTGCATCAACACTAGACCAATAATAACGATCGCAACCAGAATATGGACCGTCAGGAGGAGAGAGAAAAACCAGTTCATTTGTCAGCCTATCAATTCGCCGCGAGGCAAATCTTCAGAAAATCGTCAGCAACCAAGGCAGCACCACCGATCAAACCACCATCAATATCGGACTGCCCAAACAACTCCACCGCATTCTGCGGTTTTACACTACCACCGTAGAGGATACGCAAACCTTCAGCAACCCCTGCATCGAGCACAGCGACCTGGGCGCGGATTGCTGCATGCACTTCCTGCGCCTGCGCCGGAGACGCTGTCACACCAGTACCTATTGCCCATACCGGCTCATACGCAACTACAGCCGACGCCATAGCAGCCACCCCGAGCCGATCCAAGACTGCCGACAACTGCCTGGCAATCACCCGCATCGTATTTCCCGACTCACGCTCACCCAGCGTTTCGCCCAAACACAACACGGGGAGCAATCCGGCCTTTTGTGCTGCCTCAAACTTGACCGCAACAATCGCATCCGTTTCTCCGAACAACCCACGTCGCTCGGAGTGCCCAAGCAGTACGTAGCGACATCCGAATTCAGCCAGCATCGAAGCCGAAACTTCGCCGGTAAACGCGCCGCAAGCATGCTCGCTGACCGACTGAGCCCCCAAGGCAACCACGGAGCCCGCCAGCGCCGACTGCGCCTGCGCGAGGTACGGATATGGTGGGCAAACCGCTATTTCACAAGCCATCCCGGATGCCGCTGCCGTGATATGCGCCAGCAGTGCCGTATTTTGCTGCAGTGCGCCGTGCATCTTCCAGTTACCAGCAACGAGCTTTTTACGCATGGGCTAGACGATTCTGTTGGCGAAAAACCTTCGGATTATAGCGACTCGTCGTTTTTTCGGTCAATACGATTAGACGAATACGGTGATTTATTGCGTCGACTCCCGCACGACACCAGCCAGCTTTTCTGCCGCAGAGGTCACTTCGGAAGCATCTTCGCCTTCAACCATCACTCGCAACAATGGCTCCGTCCCCGACGCTCGCAGCAGCACCCTTCCCCGCCCCGCCATACCGGCCTCGGTTTCGGCCAGTGCCGACGTAATTCCCGGATGATCTTTCCATGGAAATCCACGTGTGATTGGCACGTTGATCAATTTCTGCGGATAGAGCGCCAAGCCTCCCAGCAACCCCTTCAAATTGCCCCCGACTTCGCGTAGGGCGGCCAGAACCTGCAAGGCAGCAATGATGCCATCACCCGTCGTATGTCGGTCCATGGCGAGAATGTGACCGGAGTTTTCACCGCCGTAGAGCCAGCCTTTTTCGTTGAGCATCTCCACAACATAACGATCACCCACCGCCGCGCGGGCAAACGGTATGTCGATCTTGCCCAAAGCATGTTCCAGAGCCAGATTGCTCATCAGCGTACCGACGACACCCTTGACCTTGGTTGCACGAGCTCGACTTCGAACAATAGCGAACAACAATTGATCACCGTCATATAGATTCCCTTCGGCATCAACCATCTGGAGACGATCAGCATCGCCATCCAGTGCCACACCGAGATCGGCACGATTGGCCAGAACCGCCTCGCACAGTGCTTTCGGCGCGGTGGCCCCGACAGCATCGTTGATGTTCAGGCCATTCGGCTGAACCCCGATGCTAACCACCTCGGCACCCAGTTCATGGAAAACGGCAGGAGCAATGTGATAGGCCGCACCGTGTGCACAATCGACAACGATTTTCAGCCCACGTAGATCGAGGTCATTGGGAAAAGTGCTCTTGCAGAATTCGATGTAGCGACCACGCGCATCCTCGATGCGCCTAACGCGCCCAAGATCGGCAGGAGACGCACAAACCATGGGCTGATCGATACCCTCCTCGATGGAGCGCTCGACCTCGTCAGGCAATTTGCTACCCTGTGCCGAGAAGAACTTTATACCGTTATCGTAATAAGGGTTATGCGACGCGGAGATAACGATCCCGGCCTGCAAACGCAGCGCACGGGTGAGATAGGCAACAGCCGGAGTCGGCAACGGGCCGACTAGCAAGACATCGATACCCGCCGCGGAGAACCCCGCCTCAAGGGCCGATTCCAGCATATAACCAGATAGACGCGTATCCTTGCCGATCAACACAGCGGGACGTTCGCCAGACGGCATGTTGCTCTGCCCCAGCAAGGCCTTGCCTGCCGAATAGCCGAGGCGCATTACAAAATCAGGGGTGATCGGCGACTGGCCGACACGACCGCGAACACCATCGGTTCCAAAATATTTTCTGCTCATTCCCGACCTCTCTGTTCTATTGCAGCCCAGACCGTCAAAGCATCCCTGGTTGCCGCCACGTCATGCACACGTAGTATTTTCGCACCTTTTTGCGCAGCCAGCAGCGCGGCCGCCACACTGGCAGCCTGTCGCTCACCAACAGGTCGGCCGGTAATTGCGCCCAGCATGGATTTTCTGGAAACTCCGACCAACATTGGAAGATCACCGACGCCTGCTACGGTCAACGCCGAAAAAAGGGCCAAATTGTGGTCCACTGTCTTGCCGAATCCAAACCCTGGATCGACCACAATTCGACCATCGTCAATACCAACCTTCCTGCAACGCTCTACAGCTGCCAGCAAAAACGATCTCACCTCCGTGACGACATCACGATACTGCGGCGTTTGCTGCATCGTACCGGGCTCGCCCTGCATGTGCATGACACAAACGGCGCAATCGCTCTGCGCAACAACCGACAAGGCTTCAGGTTGGGTCATGCCGGTGATGTCATTGATCATCGTCGCCCCTGCCTCAAGTGCGGCACGCATAACAGCCGGCTTGTAGGTATCCACCGAGATGGGAACACCCCAGTCGGTAATTTCTTTCAGAACTGGTAACAGACGCCGCAACTCATCCTCTTCAGAGGTCGGAATCGCGCCCGGGCGGGATGACTCGGCACCGATATCAAGAATATCCGCGCCTGCCTCAAATTGCTGACGGGCATGTTTGATGGCCTGCTCAACATTACCGACCAGTCCATCACCGGAAAACGAATCCGGCGTCAGATTGACGATCCCCATCAACAAGGGACGAGCCAGCGAAAGCCTGAAACGGCCACAGTGCAGTGTTGTCATGGCGCAAAAATAAAAGGCCGGGAGAGGACTCCCGGCCGATTCAGCAATCAGAAAACTCAGGCCGTCGCAGCAGCGCTGGGTTCCGCCCCCGGGGTATCGCTCGGCGTATTCGAGCGCGACGTCGACTGGGACGGCTTGGGCGGACGTGGCGCCTTGCCAGCCATGATGTCGTCGATTTGCTCGGCATCAATGGTTTCCCACTCCAGCAAGGCCTTGGTCATTGCTTCAACCTTGTCACGATTCTCTTCCAGCAAACGACGAGCCAGTGCGTACTGTTCGTCGATCAGGCGACGGATTTCAGCATCCACCTTCTGCATGGTCGCTTCAGAAACATTCTTGTGCTGGGTCACCGAGCGGCCGAGGAAAACTTCACCATCGTTTTCGCCATAGACCATGACCCCCAGATCCGACATACCGTAACGAGTGACCATATCGCGCGCCATCGCAGTGGCACGTTCAAAATCATTCGAGGCACCAGTCGTCATCTGGTTCATGAACAACTCTTCGGCAATACGCCCACCAAAGAGTACGGCAATGCGGCTCATCAGGTACTGCCGGTCGTAAGCATAACGATCCTCTTCCGGCAGTTGCATGGTCAGCCCCAGAGCGCGGCCGCGCGGAATGATGGTGACCTTGTGAACGGGATCTGATTTTGGCACCAGTTTGGCGACCACGGCATGCCCCGACTCGTGGTACGCCGTATTCATCTTCTCTTCCTCGCTCATCACCATGCTGCGGCGCTCAGCGCCCATCATGATTTTGTCCTTGGCCTTCTCAAAATCATCCATGTCAACAAGGCGCTTGTTCGTACGCGCAGCGAACAATGCCGCTTCATTCACCAGATTGGCTAAGTCTGCACCAGAGAAGCCCGGAGTGCCACGGGCAATGATGTCAGCCTTGACATCGCCGGAAATTGGCACCTTGCGCATGTGAACCTTGAGGATTTCCTCGCGACCACGAATATCAGGCAACGGTACGACAACCTGACGGTCAAAGCGGCCCGGACGCAGCAATGCCGGGTCAAGGATATCCGGGCGGTTGGTTGCGGCGATCACGATAATGCCGGAGTGACCTTCGAAGCCGTCCATCTCGACCAGCAACTGGTTCAGCGTCTGCTCACGCTCGTCATTGCCACCGCCGAGGCCGGCGCCGCGATGGCGGCCGACAGCGTCGATTTCATCAATGAAAATGATGCATGGCGCGTGCTTCTTGGCATTTTCGAACATGTCGCGAACTCGGGCAGCACCGACGCCGACAAACATTTCAACGAAATCGGAACCGGAAATACTGAAGAACGGCACCTTGGCTTCGCCGGCAATGGCCTTGGCGAGCAGCGTCTTGCCCGTTCCCGGATTGCCGACCATCAGCACGCCCTTCGGAATACGGCCACCGAGCTTCTGGAACTTTGAAGGGTCACGCAGGAAATCAACGATCTCCTGAACCTCTTCCTTGGCCTCGTCACAACCGGCGACATCGGCGAAGGTGATGACATTGGTCGACTCGTCCATCATGCGCGCCTTGGACTTGCCGAAGGAAAAAGCTCCGCCCTTGCCGCCGCCCTGCATCTGACGCATAAAGAATACCCAGACGCCGATCAGCAACAGCATCGGGAACCAGCTGACGAAGAGATTCATCAGGAAGGACGGCTCTTCTTCCGGCTTGGCTTCAATCTTGACGCCATTCTTGAGCAGGTCGGAAACCAGCCACAAATCGGGCGGCGCGTAGGAAGTGATGCGCTTGCCCTCGCTCGTCGTTGCCTTCAGCGTACGGCCTTCCATGACCACCTTGGAAATGCGGCCGGACTTCACCTCCTCGATGAACTGGGAGTATTCGACGGATCCGGTTGCAACCTGACGGCTGTTGAACTGATTAAACACCGTCATCAGCACCAGGCCGATGACCAGCCAGACTGCCAGGTTTTTGAACATGTTGTTCAAGCTTGCACTCCTTATACAGCGACGAGCGATAAAAATGCCATTCTAAACAAAACTCTCAGCGCAATGTACGTCCGAGCAAATAAAGCTCGGCACTACGATCACGGGAAGCGTCCGGTTTGCGCACTACGACAGTCTTGAACGTTTCACGCATTTGACGAAGAAATGTCTCGTAATCCGTTCCTTGAAACACTTTGACCAGAAAAGCGCCATCCGGTTTCAGGTGTGCCCTGGAAAACTCCAGTCCCAACTCAGCCAGGTGCATGACGCGGGCCTGATCGACCAGAGGCACTCCTGACATATTGGGTGCCATGTCGGACATTACAAGCCCCACACGGCGATCACCCAATTGTTTTTCGAGTTGTTCCAGAACATCGTCTTCGCGAAAATCGCCCTGAATGAAATGGACATTATGAATAGGTTCCATTTCGAGAAGATCGAGCGCAATCACCATTCCGCCATCGCCGACCCGCTTGGTAGCGACTTGGGACCAGCCTCCCGGCGTGGCACCAAGGTCAACCACAACCTCGCCACGCTTGAGCAACTTATCCTTGTCATCGATCTCAAGCAGCTTGAAAGCGGCGCGAGAACGCCAGCCCTCCTTCTTCGCAAGTTGAACGTAGGTATCATTAACATGCTCGCGCATCCAAGCTTTGCTGGTTCTGGTTCTTTTCATTCGGTAAAATGCCGTTTTTGAAAGGTTTACTATGCTGCAAATATCATCTGCCCAGCGACGCGAACTGCGCGCCAAGGCCCACGACCTGAATCCGGTTGTTTCGATTGCCGAAAACGGCCTGACTGAGGCCGTTCTAAAGGAAATCAATATGAACCTGAACGCTCACGAACTGATCAAGATTCGCGTTTATGGTGACAGCCGGGAAAATCGTCTGGCCTATTACGATCAAATCTGCGCCCAACTGGATGCCGCTCCAGTCCAGCACATCGGCAAGCTTCTGGTGGTCTATCGCCCGTCACCCACCGACAATGCCACGGTCAACCCGAAAAAAGCCCCAAAATCAAAACGCCCCGCTTCTGCCGCTCCGCGCAAAAGCAAGCGATCCTTCCAGGGCTGATCACTTCAGTCCGCGACCACTCCAGATCACGAGCCACAAACCCAGCAGACTCTGCATCAGGTAGAGAATGCTGGAGATACCGTGCCAAGCAGCAAAGCGGTCGCGCAACACACTTTCCATCACCTCGCGCGGCATGGCATCGAGCTTTAGCTGCGCCATCAAAGGCTGGATGCCAAACTGGCTGACAATGGTCATCAGCGCCATCAGGACGACTAGCCAAAAGATGCCGCGCTTGAACACCTGCCCGCCGCAACGGGAAACCAGAAACACCAGTAACCAGGCGGCACACCCCAAACCAACCCAGCCGATCAAGGCAAACAGTTTGCCAGCCACCATGCCGGCCAGTTGCCGGTCACCCAGACTGGCAAAGAGCACAGGCGCAGCCATGTAACCAATCGCCCACAGGCCGCCCACCCACAGTGTGACGGCGAACAGATAAAGGGCTTCGGACAGACGACGCAAAGAAATTACTCGTAACGAACGTCGATAACTTCGTACTCGCGAATGCCGCCCGGCGCCTGGACCTGGGCAATATCGCCGGCGTACTTGCCGATCAGCGCCCGGGCAATCGGCGAATTAACCGAAATCTTCCCCCCCTTGATGTCGGCTTCGTCCTCGCCAACGATCTGGTAGGTCACGGCATCGCCGGTATCCTGATCCTCAAGATCCAATGTCGCACCAAACACGCAGCGCCCATCGGCATCGAGTAGCTTCGGATCGATGATCTGGGCGTGTGACAGCTTACCCTCGACTTCCTGAATACGCCCTTCAATGAAGCCCTGGCGTTCCTTGGCGGCATCGTACTCGGCGTTTTCGGAAAGATCGCCATGGGCCCTGGCTTCGGCGATAGCACCAATTACCCACGGACGATCAACCGTCTTCAGTCGATGCAGTTCTTCGCGCAGCTTTTCGGCGCCCTTTACGGTCAATGGAACTTTGCTCATATCGTCTTCCAGCAAAAGCAAAACCGCCGGAGCCCTAAGGCTACCCGGCGGTTTCAGGTTTGTCTCAGTGTAACTGCGTGTGCAAGGCCTGAATCGGATAAACCACCAACTCGCCCAGATTGCGAATACCTTCGGCAGCCGCTTCGGCACCCCAGATTGTCGTGTACATTGTGACACGAGCCTGCAGGCCGGAAGTGCGGATGTTACGCGAGTCGTTAATCGCCTGGCGCTTTTCCTCAACCGTGTTGATGATCAGAGCAATTTCATTGTTCTTGATCATGTCGACAATGTGCGGACGGCCTTCGGTGAACTTGTTAACCGTCTGCACCGGCAAGCCGGCAGCCTCGATGGCATGTGCCGTACCGCGCGTCGCTACGAGATGGAATCCCGCATCAAGCAAATGGCGAGCAATTTCAATCGCCTTGGTCTTGTCGCTATCCTTGACCGACATAAAGACCTTGCCGGAGGTCGGCAGTTTGACGCTGGCGGCCAGTTGCGACTTGACGAAGGCTTCGGCAAAGGTGACGCCAACGCCCATGACTTCGCCGGTCGACTTCATTTCCGGGCCAAGAATGGTATCGACGCCCGGGAACTTGACGAAGGGGAACACGGCTTCCTTGACCGAAAAATACGGCGGGATCACTTCCTTGGTCACGCCCTGGTCCTTGAGACTGCGCCCCGCCATGCAGCGCGCTGCAATCTTGGCCAGTTGCAGCCCGGTGGCCTTGGAAACAAAAGGCACCGTGCGCGAGGCACGCGGATTGACTTCCAGCACGTAAACGTCGTTGTCCTTGATGGCAAACTGAACGTTCATCAGGCCACAAACGTTGAGCGCCTTGGCCATCAGTTTGGTCTGCCGACGCAGTTCGTCCTGCACGGCCTTGCCCAAGGAATACGGCGGTAGCGAGCAAGCGGAGTCACCGGAGTGCACGCCAGCTTGTTCAATGTGCTCCATGACGCCGCCGATGATGACTTCCTCGCCATCGGACAGAGCATCGACGTCACATTCAACGGCATCATTCAGGAAACGGTCGAGAAGCACAGGGGAGTCGTGCGAAACCTTGACGGCTTCGCGCATGTAGCGCTCGAGGTCCTTCTGCTCATGGACGATTTCCATGGCCCGGCCACCCAGCACGTAGGACGGGCGAACGACCAGCGGATAACCGATTTCCTGGGCCAGACGCAAGGCATCCTCTTCGGTGCGGGCAGTGCGGTTCGGCGGTTGCTTGAGGCCGAGTTCATGCAGCAGCTTCTGGAAGCGCTCGCGGTCTTCGGCAACGTCGATGGATTCCGGGCTGGTACCAATGATTGGCACGCCATTGGCCTCGAGAGCCAACGCCAATTTCAACGGCGTTTGGCCACCGTACTGGACGATGACGCCGACCGGCTTTTCAATGGCGACGATTTCCAGCACGTCTTCCAAGGTCAGCGGCTCGAAATACAAGCGATCCGAGGTGTCGTAGTCGGTCGACACGGTTTCCGGATTGCAATTGACCATGATGGTCTCGTAACCGTCTTCGCGCATCGCCATGGCGGCATGCACGCAGCAGTAGTCGAACTCGATACCCTGGCCGATACGGTTCGGACCGCCGCCCAGCACCATGATCTTCTTCTTGTCGGTCGGATTGGCCTCGCACTCGTCCTCGTAGGTCGAGTACATGTAAGCGGTATCGGTCGAGAATTCGGCGGCACAGGTATCGACTCGCTTGTAAACCGGGCGGATGCCCAGCTCGTGACGACGGTTGCGGAATTCGGTCTCGGTCGTCTTCAACAGATAGGCCAGACGACGGTCGGCGAAACCCTTGCGCTTCAGGTAGCGCACTTCTTCTGCGGTCAACGAGGAAAAATCGCGTTTTTCGACAGCCAGTTCGAGATCGACAATCTCCTTGATCTGGACGAGGAACCACGGATCGATCTTGGTCAGATCAAAAACGCGCTCGACCGACATGCCGATACCAAACGCATCGGCAACGTACCACAGGCGATCCGGGGTCGGACGGGCCAGTTGCTCGTCAATCGTGGCCGGATCGACCGTTTTCAGGTTGAAGCCGTCGACGCCAACTTCCAGCCCGCGCAGAGCCTTCTGCAGCGACTCCTGGAAGGTACGACCGATAGCCATCACTTCGCCAACCGACTTCATCTGCGTGGTCAGCGTGTCATCCGCCTGCGGGAATTTCTCGAAGGCGAAACGCGGCACCTTGGTTACGACGTAGTCAATGGACGGCTCGAACGAGGCCGGCGTCTTGCCACCGGTGATGTCGTTCGACAACTCGTCGAGCGTATAGCCGACCGACAGCTTGGCGGCGATCTTGGCGATCGGGAAGCCGGTCGCCTTGGAGGCCAGCGCCGACGAACGCGAAACACGCGGATTCATCTCGATGACGATCATCCGACCGTCCTTCGGATTGATCGAGAACTGCACGTTCGAACCGCCGGTATCGACGCCAATCTCGCGCAGCACGGCGATAGAGGCGTTACGCAGAATCTGGTATTCCTTGTCAGTCAGCGTCTGGGCCGGGGCAACGGTGATCGAATCGCCCGTGTGCACGCCCATCGGATCAAGATTTTCGATCGAGCAGATGATGATGCAGTTGTCCGCCTTGTCGCGGACCACTTCCATCTCGTATTCCTTCCAGCCGAGCAGCGATTCTTCGATCAGCAACTCGTTGGTCGGCGAGGCTTCGAGACCGCGCTTGCAGATGGTCTCGAACTCTTCCATGTTGTAGGCAATGCCGCCGCCCGTACCGCCCAGCGTGAAGGACGGACGGATGATGGTCGGGAAGCCGATCACGGCCTGCACCTGATAAGCCTCTTCCATACTGTGCGCGGTGGCCGACTTGGCGGAACCGAGACCAATCTTGGTCATCGCATCCTTGAACTTCTGGCGATCCTCGGCCTTGTCGATGGCTTCCTTCGAAGCACCAATCAGCTCGACATTGAACTTGGCCAGTACGCCTTCGCGGTCGAGGTCGAGCGCACAGTTCAGCGCGGTCTGACCACCCATGGTCGGCAGCAGCGCATCCGGGCGCTCTTTCTCGATGATCTTGGCGACAACCTGCCAGGTGATCGGCTCGATGTAGGTGACGTCGGCCATCTCCGGGTCGGTCATGATCGTCGCTGGGTTGGAGTTGACCAGGATGACCTTGTAACCCTCTTCGCGCAGGGCCTTGCAAGCTTGCGCGCCGGAATAGTCGAACTCGCAAGCCTGACCGATGATGATCGGGCCGGCGCCAATAATCAAAACACTTTTTATATCTGTACGTTTCGGCATCTTTATCTCTCTCTGTGCCGCTTATTGCGCGTTGTTGAGCGCGGCAACGCCACGCGTCATGGTGTCAAGGAAGCGATCGAACAAGTAGGCCACGTCGTGCGGACCTGGGCTGGCTTCCGGATGCCCCTGGAAGGAGAAGGCCGGCACGTCGGTGCGGGCGATGCCTTGCAGGGAACCGTCGAACAGCGAGACGTGGGTGACCCGCAGATTGGCGGGCAGCGAATCGATATCCGCCGCGAAACCGTGATTCTGGCTGGTAATCAGCACCTGGCCGCTATCGAGATCCTTGACCGGATGGTTGGCGCCGTGGTGGCCGAACTTCATCTTGGCCGTCTTGGCGCCGGAAGCCAGGGCCAGCAACTGGTGGCCGAGGCAGATACCGAAGGTCGGCACGCCACGCTCGAGGAATTCGCGAATGGCGGCAATGGC
The DNA here is from genome assembly GCF_020510565.1 of Ferribacterium limneticum. NCBI lineage: Bacteria > Pseudomonadati > Pseudomonadota > Betaproteobacteria > Rhodocyclales > Azonexaceae > Ferribacterium > Ferribacterium limneticum. The sequence continues at coordinate 1,009,395 of NZ_CP075189.1, read as the reverse complement.
GTAGTCGCAAGGCTCAGGATCGCCGGGGCCATTAGACAGGAAAATACCGTCCGGCTTCATGGCCAGCACATCGGCCGCCGGCGTCTCGGCCGGCACCACGGTCAGGCGACAGCCACGCTCGGCCAGCATGCGCAGGATATTGCGCTTGACGCCAAAATCGTAGGCAACGACATGGAAACGCGGCTCGGCAGCTTGCTTGTAACCATCCAGCGTCCACTCGGCCTCGGTCCACGCATAGTTGGCCTTGGCCGAAACGACCTTGGCCAGATCCATGCCAGCCAGGCCAGGGAAGGCCTTGGCCAAGGCCAGCGCCTTCGATTCATCGACTTCGCCGGCCAGGATGCAACCAGCCTGAGCGCCCTTTTCCCGCAGGATACGGGTCAGCTTGCGCGTATCGATGCCGGCTATGGCGACGATACCGTGCTTCTTGAGGTAAGACGACAAGTCCTCTTCGCTACGCCAGTTGGAGGCAACCAGCGGCAGGTCACGAATGACCAGGCCGGCGGCGTAATTGGCATTGGACTCAAAATCTTCCGCATTGCAACCGGTGTTGCCGATATGCGGGTAGGTCAGCGTGACGATCTGACGGCAATAGGAGGGATCGGTAAGGATTTCCTGGTAGCCCGACATGGCAGTGTTAAACACCACCTCGCCACTGGTAACGCCATCAGCGCCAATGGATTGGCCCTTGAAAACCGTTCCGTCGGCGAGGGCGAGAATGGCGGGTATAAATGAGGGCAGCAACGACACGACCGGCTCTCCTTGAATTTCTAATTTTTCATGTGCCGAGCGGGAAGGCTTGCGCCTCCCCGCTCGTGTTTTTTAACCTTCCTATTTTAGCCGAAAAGAGGCTTTTCAGGCAAATTCAAGGGATTACGCGAGTCTCGACGTAGTGCTTCAATATGGGTTTGATGTGTGACATTTCATCGACCAGAGCAGCGTGGAGCCGATTGCAGGCAGCCCAGTCGACATTGTCTGCCACCTTGACCGCCTGCTCGATTTCCATTGCGCGACGCCGAGCATTTTCGGCATGAAACATGGCAAGGAGGCTCTTCACGGTATGCGCATGCATGCGCAACTCATGCGCATCGGAACTATCGAGCGCTTTCCTGATGCGTCCCAGGTGCGTATCCCACTCCGACAGAAACATGCCAGCCATCGTCGCAAACAACTCGGGTTCGCCGATATCGCGAAGAGCTGCCGCCAGATCGAGTTGTGCGCCCGCCCTGATCGGCGCCGTGCCAAAAATGATGGGCTCGTCTGCGCCGCCAACACCACGGGATCGATCCAGAGCAGCAAACAACTCGTCCGGCCGCAATGGCTTGGCGACATAGTCGTTCATTCCTGCCTCCATGCAACGTTCCCGGTCGCTGGCCATGACGTTGGCGGTCATGGCGATGATGTAGACGGGCTTGACCTCGTGAGAAACCACCCAGCTTCGGCGCATCTCGCGGGAACGAATGGCCTCTGTCGCCTCGATACCTCCCATCACGGGCATCTGCATATCCATCAGGATCACGTCGAAATGGCTGCTATCGAACAAATCAACCGCCTCGACACCGTTGTTGGCCAGCGTCACCCGATGCGACAGGCGCTCAAGCAAGCGGGTCGCCAGTTCCTGATTGACCGGATTATCTTCAACCAACAGAATATTCAGTGCCGAACTGCCACCTTGGGTAATCTCACCCAAGTCAATTTGCGACAGCATGATTTCGTTCTGCTCCGACAAAGCCGGACCTTCAGCCAGCGCCAGCGCGTCAACCAGGTCGGCATTACCGATCGGCTTGACGAGATGAGCCGAGACACCGATTTCACGCAGCCTGGTCAGGTCATGCCGCTGATTTTCAGTCGTCAGCATGACCAGCAATTTCTCGATACGGCCGGATTTCTGCCAGGCTTCAGCCAAAGCAAAACCGGCTGGCGCCTCCATGTTGGCGTCGGCCACCACATAGTCGTAAGGAAAATCGACGGCACGGCTGCGCTCGATGGCAGCGACAGCAGCCGCCCCGTCCGCCGACAGCGAAGACTGGATTCCACAGCGCTCAAGCAATTCAACCAGATAGCGCCCCACCGTCTCGTTGTCATCAATGACCAAGGCGCGCCGGCCAACATAGCGCGCCCCCGGCGAAAACGCCTGGGTCTGCGACAACACCGAGGTTTCGACGCCAAAACGCCCGGTGAATGAAAAGACCGAGCCGACGCCCTGCGTGCTTTCAAGCGAAATCTTGCCATCCATCAACTGCACAAGGCGGGCGCTAATAGCCAGCCCAAGGCCCGTCCCGCCAAAACGACGGGTCGTCGATACGTCGGCCTGGGAAAACGCTTCGAAGATTGCCTGTTGCTTGTCGGGCGGGACACCGATGCCTGTGTCGCGGATAGAAAAGCGCAAATAAACGGAATGCTCGGTCTGCTGGTCAATACTCACGTCGAGCGCCACTTCGCCCCGCTCGGTAAATTTAATGGCGTTGCCGATCAGGTTGATGATGACCTGGCGCAGGCGCGTCGGATCGCCGACGATGCGTGGCGGCACATCGGGCTGCACATTGGCCACCAGCTCGAGGCCTTTCTTGTGCGCGCTGACCGCCAGCACCCGAACGGCCTCGAGCACCGTGTCCTGGATCGAAAACGCCAGCGCCTCAAACTCCATCTTGCCGGCTTCGATTTTCGAAAAGTCGAGAATGTCGTTGACGATGGTCAGCAAGGCCTCGGCCGATGATTTGACCGTCTTCAGATAGTGGCGCTGCTCGGCATCAAGCTGGGTATCAAGCGCCAGTTCAGTCATGCCGATAATGCCGTTCATTGGCGTCCGGATTTCGTGGCTCATGTTGGCCAGGAAAGCACCGCGCGCCTTGTTGGCTGCCTCGGCGGCCTCCTTGGCCGAAATCAGCGCCGCCTCCGCCGCCTTGACTTCGCTGATGTCGCGCTGCAAGACCAGCATACGCACCGGTTGCCCATCGGCATCGCGGGCCGCGACGGCACCACGCAGCAGGAACCAGCGCCATTGCCCGTCGCGCGCCTTGAAGCGGCACTCAGCCTGAAAATAGGGATCCTGACTCTGGACATGCGCATCGATGCGCGCCTGCAACAGGCGCAGATCATCCGGATGCAGCATGCGCTGCCACTGGGCGATCGAATTGTCGAAATCGCCGGCGGCGTAACCGAGCATTTCCTTCCACTGGCGACCGGCTTCGACGGTACCCGCCCGCAGATTCCAGTCGGCCAACGCATCGCCCGACAACTTGGTATGCCAAGCGCTGAGATTGAGCCCGGCGTAGGCGCGATAGGAGGAATCAACGACGCCGACCAGCCTTTCCATGCCGTCGGCCAGCACATCCTGCCGCGCCGCCCTGGCCTGCTCGATCAACTGCCTGAATTGCGGCTCACCTTCGCCGCCGAAGATTTCCTGGAGTTGCCGATCGAGCAGGCGGGATTTCATGAAGGCTAACGCAGGCCGAGGACGTCCTGCATGTCGAAAAGGCCGTTCTTCCGGCCCGCCAGGAAACGCGCTGCACGCAAGCTGCCGAGTGCATAGGGCATGCGACTACTGGCCTTGTGCGTGACCTCGACGCGCTCGCCAAGACCGCAGAACATGACCGTGTGATCGCCAACGATGTCGCCGCCGCGGACGGTGGCGAAGCCGATGGTCGAGGGGTCGCGCTCGCCGGTAACGCCTTCGCGTCCGTAAACCGCACATTCTTCGAGATCGCGGCCAAGCGCGCCGGCAACCACTTCGCCCATGCGCAGCGCCGTCCCGGACGGGGCATCGATTTTCAGACGATGGTGCGCCTCGACGATTTCGATGTCGTAACCCTGATTCAGGATGCGCGCCGCAGTGTCGAGCAGCTTGAAAACGAGATTGACACCAACTGCCATGTTGGGCGCAAAGACGACGGGAACATCCTTGGCAGCCGCAGCAATCACGGCCTTGCCGTCAGCTTCGAAGCCGGTCGTGCCAATGACCATGGCGACGCCGGCCTGACGGCACATTTCGAGATGAACCAGCGTGCCTTGCGGGCGGGTGAAATCGATCAGACAGTCGATATTCTTGAGCCCGGCCGCGACGTCATCGGTCACCACCACATCGCAGGGCATGCCGACCAGATCACCGGCCGTCTTGCCAATCGCCGGGCTGCCCGGCACGTCGAAAGCAGCGCCGAGCGCCAGTTGGTCATCCTTCAGCGTGGCCTCGATCAACATCCGGCCCATGCGGCCGCCGGCACCGACGACACCAATACGTGTTGCACTCATTCCTTAAAACCCCATCATGTCCATGAAACGACGGTAATAGCCCGGCGGCTCGCGTGGCGGCAACGGTTTGTCAGCCTGTTCGGCCGACAGCGATCCGAGATCGACGAGACGGCTCTTGTTGAGCGGGGCATTCAGTTCGCCGGATTCGCCTTCGGCGATATCGCCCTCAACCCGCTCGAGCAGACCGTCATTATTGAAAAATGCCGTAAATTTGCGCGCTTCGACCTTGCCAGTCTGGCCGCTCTGGTAGCGGTAGACGTAGTCCCAGCGCTGCTGATGGAAGATGTCTGCCACCATCGGCGTACCGAGCAGGAAGCGAACCTGGTCGCGCGTCTGGCCCGGCTTGAGCTGGGAAACCATCTCTTGCGTCAGGACATTTCCCTGCTGGATGTCGATCTTGTATTCGTTGATGAAGCCCGGCTTGTAGGAGCAAGCGGAGATGAGCGCGCAGGAGGCGGCTACGAGCAATAGACGGGAACGGCGCATTCAGTTTTCCGGAGTTTTTCAATCGGCTTTGAAGCGGTATATCATACCCGAAATCAGCATTTCGCCTGACCGAACAATTTCAGGAAATCCAGCAATGAGCGATCCGCAAAGCCTCAAGAACATGGGGCTGAAAGCCACCTTTCCCCGTCTGAAAATTCTTGAACTGTTCGAAACGAGTACCTTGCGCCACATGACGGCGGAAGACGTCTACAAGATGCTCATTGCCGAAAACATGGACATCGGGCTGGCCACCGTTTACCGCGTGCTCACCCAGTTCGAGCAGGCCGGCCTGCTCGAACGACATTTCTTCGAATCCGGCAAGGCAGTCTTCGAAATCAACCACGGCAAGCATCACGACCATCTGGTCTGCATCAACTGCGGCCGCGTCGAAGAGTTCTACGATCCGGAAATCGAAAAGCGCCAGAACGCCATTGCCCAGGAACGCGGCTTCGCCATCCAGGACCACGCGCTCTACCTTTACGCCCAGTGCACCAAGACCGAGTGCCCGCATCGCGACCATCCGGGCGCCAAGTCCTGACATTCTGATTTCCCCCGATGACTGAAATCGCGGCAGTGGTGCCAGGCACCTGGCTGTCTTCGGCCGGCACCACCTTCCTGCTGATCGCCCTCGCCGAATTTGGCGACAAGAGCCAGCTCGTCTGCATGACGCTCGCCGCCCGGCATCGCGGCCTGCCCATCGTTCTTGGCGCCGTCGCCGCCTTTGCCTTCCTCAACCTGCTCGCCGTACTGTTTGGTGCGGCAATTGCCGCCTGGCTGCCGGAATGGGTCGTCACGGCCGCCGTTGCAGTCCTCTTCGCCGTCTTCGGCATTAGCGCCCTGCGCTTCGAGGAAGATGATGACGATGAAGACATCACCGAGAAACCGGGCCACGGCATCTTCGCAACCACTTTCCTGATGATCTTTCTCGCCGAATTCGGCGACAAGACGCAGATCGCCGTCGCCGGCATGGGCAGCACCGCCGATGCTCTGGCCACCTGGGTCGGCGCCACGCTGGCCCTGGCCTGCACATCGATACTCGGCGTCGTGGCCGGCCGGCGCTGGCTCAATCGCCTGCCGCTGCATTGGATTCACCGGATCAGCGGCGTATTTTTCCTGTTGCTGGCGCTATTGGCCGTGCTGCGCCTGCTCGGCATTATTTGAATTTTGGCTGTTTTTTCCGGTTGACCGTAGCAACCGGAAAAAACGGCTTCAAGCCGGCAAATGGAGTAGTTCGCGAGCGTGCTGCAGCGTGATGGCGGAAATTTCGACGCCGCCAAGCATGCGGGCAACTTCCTGGATTCGGCCGTTGTCGTCGAGCGGCTGGATGGCGCTCAGCGTGACGCCGTCGCGCGTCGCCTTGCTGACTTGCCATTGCCAGTTGGCCTGCGCCGCGACTTGCGGCAGGTGGGTGACGCAGAGAACCTGGCGTTCGCTGCCCAGTTCGCGCAGCAGGCGACCGACGATTTCGGCGACGCCGCCGCCGATGCCGACATCGACTTCGTCGAAAATCAGCGTCGGGACGCTGGCTGAGCGCGAAGTGAGTACTTGTATCGCCAGGCTGATGCGCGACAGTTCGCCGCCGGAGGCGACCTTGGCCATGGGCTTGGCCTCGTTGCCGGCGAGGCCGCCGATGCGGAATTCGATTTGTTCTAGGCCATAAACCGCACCATCGGCAACCGGCACCAGGGCAACCTCGAAACGGCCGGAGGATAGTGCCAGCTGGCGCATGATTTCGCTGACCGCCTTGCCCATCTCGGTTGCCGCTTTTTTGCGGCCAGCCGATAGTTTTTCGGCCTGGGCCAGATAATCCTTGCGCGCTGCGGCGACCTTCGTTTCCAGCGCTGCCAGATCGGCTGATTCATCAAGCGCGGAGAGTCGCTGCCGCCAACCAACCAACAAACCCGGTAATTCGGGGGGCTGGACACGATATTTTCGGGAATGGCTCATCACCGCGTCCATCCGGCGCTCGACCTGGGCCAGACGAGTCGGGTCGAGATCGGCCCGGTCGGCGTAGCGGCGCAGGGTGGACACGGCGTCGGACAATTCGGCCTGCACTGAGCCGATCAACGCGGCAACTTCGGCCAATTCGGGATCGTATTCGGCCAGATTGGCGAGCCGCGTGGCAACGCCGTCGATCTGGCGTTCGCAGGCGGCATCGTCGTCGGAAAGGATAGCGAGCGCGTATTGCGCGCCCTCGATCAGGCTGGCGGCGTGGCCGAGGCGGCGGTGTTCGACATCGAGCGTCGCCCATTCGTCGTCGCCAAAGGCCAGGGCGTCGAGTTCGCCGATCTGCCACTGCAACTGTTCACGCTCACGCTGCAGGACGTCGGCGCCTTCGCTGGCGACGCGCAGCAGTTGCTCGGCATCGCGCCAGATTTTCCAAGCGGCAGCGACTTCGCGTGCCTGCCCGCTCAGGCCGGCATGGCTGTCGAGCAGCGTGCGCTGGGCTTCGGCGCGCAGCAGCGACTGGTGGGCGTGCTGGCCGTGGATATCGACCAGCCATTCGCCGACTTCGCGCATTTGCTGAACGGTAGCCGGCGAGCCGTTGATGTAGGCACGCGAACGGCCGCCGGTGTCGACGACGCGGCGGAGCAGCAGTTCGTCGTCGCCCTCAAGATCATTGGCGCGCAGCCATTCACCGACTTGCGGCTGGGCGGTGATATCGAAAGTGGCGGCGACTTCGGCCTTGTCGCAGCCGGAACGGACGACGCCGGCATCGGCGCGTTCGCCGAGGGCCAGCGCCAGGGCGTCGATCAGGATCGACTTGCCGGCACCGGTCTCACCGGTCAGTGCCCCAAAACCGGCCAGGAACGAGAGTTCCAGCCGGTCGACAATGACAAAGTCGCGAATCGTCAGGTGTTGCAACATCAGGTTATCAGGTTCCCTTGGGCCGCTCGCTCCACTGCAGTTTCTGGCGCAGCATGGCGAAATAGCTGTAGCCCGGCGGGTGCAGGAAGCAGATGGCGTGTTCTGAGCGGCGCAGGCGGACACAATCGCCACGCTGCAAATCGAGCGTCACCTGACCGTCGAAGTGCACACGCGCATCGTCGGCATTGGCGATGCGCAACTCGATGTCGGCGCTGTCGTTGACGATGATCGGGCGATTGCTCAGGGCATGCGGGCAGAGCGGCACGAGGGCGATGCCGGCCGTTGTCGGATGCAGGATCGGCCCGCCGGCCGACATCGAATAGGCCGTCGAGCCGGTTGGCGTCGAAACGATCAGGCCATCAGAACGCAGGTTGTAGATGAACTCGCCGTCGATGAACAACTCGAATTCGATCATGCGGCCAATGGCGCCCTTGTCGACCACCACATCGTTGAGCGCCAGATTTTCAGCGATTTCCTTGCCGTCGCGCGTTACCTCGGCAGCCAGCAGCATCCGGTTTTCCTGGGCGAAGCGGCCGTCGAGCAGGTCGTCCATGCAGGTCAGCAGGTCGTCGCGGGCGATGTCGGTCATGAAGCCGAGGCGGCCCTGGTTGACGCCGACCAGCGGCACGCAATAACGGGCCAGGCGGCGCGCCGCGTTGAGCATGGTGCCGTCGCCGCCGAGCACGATGGCGAGGTCGGCATGCGCACCTATGTCGTTGAAACCGCAGGTCACCCAGCGCGACAGATCGACCTTCTTGCCGATGTGCTCGGAGGTTTCGCGCTCAATGAAAACCGAGACGCCGCGCTCGTAAAGGTACTCCGCCAGACGACGCAAGGACTCGGCAATTTCCATGCTGTGGTATTTGCCGACCAGGGCGATGGTCCGGGGATTGCGGAGGGAAGCAAAGCTTCTGTTCATGGGGTCGAATTCTTGCATAAAAACCGCGCAATCGTGCCACCGGGCAGCATCGATTCGCCGGAAAAGCGCAGTAACATGACTCACCCACCCTGCGCGCGATTACCCCATGCCTCTTGCCAACCACCAACTCAGCATGACCGTCCTGATGACACCGGACATGGCCAATTTTTCCGGCAACGTCCATGGCGGCACCATCCTCAAGCTGCTCGACCAGGTCGCCTATGCCTGCGCCAGCCGCTATGCCGGCGAATATGTCGTGACGCTATCGGTGGACCAGGTGATGTTCCGCCAACCGATTCATGTCGGCGAACTGGTCACCTTTCTGGCCGCCGTCAATTACACCGGCCGGACCTCGATGGAAATTGGCGTCAAGGTGCTCACCGAAAACATCCGCGAACAAAGTGTGCGCCATGCCAACAGCTGCTTTTTCACCATGGTGGCGGTCGATGAAAACGGCAAGGCGACCAGCGTACCGCCGCGGGAACCGAGCACCGACGAGGAAAGGCGCCGTTACCAGTCGGCCATGCTCCGGCGTGAACTGCGCCAGGAATTCGAATCGCGTCGCTTGGCACTGCATCCCGGCGGCCGGCCATAATCGCCCGTCGCTGCCCCTCCGTTTTTTGTACAATCCTCAGCCATGCTTGATGAACGCTCGCGCACCCTGCTGAAAACGCTGGTCGAACACTATATTGCCGACGGGCAACCGGTCGGCTCGCGTGCGCTGTCCAAATTTTCCGGCCTTGATCTGTCGCCGGCCACCATCCGCAACGTGATGGCCGATCTTGAAGAGGCCGGCTTCGTCGCCAGCCCGCACACCTCGGCCGGGCGCATTCCGACGGCGCGCGGTTACCGGCTGTTCGTCGACAGCCTGCTCACCGTGCAGCCGCTCGAGGCCCGGCAAATGGGCGAGATGAAGGAATCGCTGCACGGCCTGCCGTCGAGCCAGATCATCGCCAGCGCCTCGCAACTACTCTCCAGCCTGTCTAACTTCGCCGGCGTCGTCATCGCGCCGCGCCGCCAGGCCAGCCGCATCCGGCAAATCGAATTCCTCAGCCTGTCGGAAAAGCGCATCCTGCTCATCATCGTCACCACCGACGGCGACGTGCAGAACCGCATCGTCAGCAGCGACAAGGTCTACTCGCCGTCTGAACTGGTCAGCGCCGGCAATTACCTGACGCAAAATTTCGCGGGTCTCGATTTCGAGCAGATCCGCCAGCGCCTGGCCAGTGAAATCCAGAAGCTTCGCGAAGACATCAAGCCGCTCATGGCCCTGGCGCTCGATGCCGGCGATGCGGCAATGGCCGAAAATTCCGCCCCCTACGTCATTTCCGGCGAACGCAACCTGCTTGATGTCGAGGAATTGTCGTCAAACATGAAGCGCCTGCGCGAACTGTTCGACCTCTTCGAGCAACGTTCCAGCCTGGTTCGCCTGCTCGACATTTCCAACCGCGCCGAGGGCGTGCAGATTTTCATCGGCGGCGAATCGGGCATTGCCCCGCTCGACGAATGCAGCGTCATCGCCGCCCCCTACAGCGTCGACGGCCGCATCGTCGGCTCGGTCGGCGTCATCGGCCCGACCCGCATGGCCTACGAACGCGTCATCCCGATCGTCGACATCACCGCCCGCCTGCTTTCCAGCGCCCTCTCCTACAAGTCGGACAACTAATGCCCCGTTTCCTCCCCGAGCCGCCGCACCGTCATGGCAACGCGGCCAGCACCGCTGTCGTCCTCGTCAATCTCGGCACGCCGGATGCGCCGACCGCGCCGGCTCTCAAGCGCTATCTCAAGCAGTTTTTGTCCGACCCGCGTGTCGTCGAAATCCCCAAGCCGCTGTGGTGGCTGATCCTCAACGGGATCATCCTCAACACCCGACCGAAGAAATCGGCCGCCAAGTACGCCACCGTCTGGATGCCCGAAGGCTCGCCACTGCGCGTCCATACCGAGCGCCAGGCCAAGCTGCTCAAGGGCCTGATCGGCCAACGCGGCCATCACGTCACGGTGACCTGGGCGATGCGCTACGGTTCGCCGTCGCTACCCGATGTGCTAAGCCACCTCAAGGCCGAAGGCGCCAGTCGCGTCCTCGTCGTGCCGATGTACCCGCAATACGCTGCGAGCACGACGGCCACCGTCGTCGACGATGCCTGCAACTGGCTGACCAAAACCCGCAACCAGCCCGAAATGCGCTTCACGCGCAATTTCCATGACCATGACGGCTATCTCGCCGCGCTCGAAAAATCGGTGCGTAAACACTGGCAGACGAACGGTGCATTGGGCGAAAACGACAAGCTGCTCATCAGCTTCCACGGCCTGCCCAAGCGCAGCCTGACCCTCGGTGACCCGTATTTCTGCGAATGCCACAAAACCGGCCGCCTGCTCGCCGAGCGCCTGAACCTCAAGCCCGAACAGTTTGAAATCTGCTTCCAGTCCCGCTTCGGCAAGGCCGAGTGGCTGCAGCCCTACACCGCGCCGACGCTTGAAAAATGGGGCAAGCAGGGCATCCGCCGAGTCGATGTCATCTGCCCTGGCTTCGTCGCCGATTGCCTCGAAACCCTCGAGGAAATCGCCCAGGAAGGCCGTGACGATTTCCTCAAGGCCGGTGGCAAGGAATACCACTACATCCCGGCGCTCAACGAAGACGACGCCTGGATCAAGGCGCTGGCCGACATCGTCGAAAACCACCTGGCCGGCTGGCCGACCAAAGCCGCCATCGACCCGCAGGCGCTTGAAACCAGCGCCCGGCAAGCCATCAAATTCGGCGCCCGCTCTTGAAATCCGGCGCCGGGTGCCCATATCAGAAAAACATGATATTTGGAGCGCCTGATGCCTGAAGAAAGCCTGCACGTCGTCTGTCCGCACTGTTCCACGGTCAACCGGATTTTTGGCCAAAAATTGAAAGATTCGCCCAACTGCGGCCAGTGCAAACAGCCGCTGTTCAACGGCGAACCGGCCGAACTGACCGCCGCCAACTTCGACCGTCACATCTCGCGCAACGACCTCCCCGTCGTCGTCGATTTCTGGGCGCCGTGGTGCGGCCCCTGCCGGCAGATGGCACCGAATTTCCATCAGGCCGCCATCGACCTCGAGCCCCACGCGCGGTTGGTCAAGGTCGATACCGAAGCCGAACAGCAACTGGCCGCCCGCTTCAATATCCGCAGCATTCCGACCCTGGCCATCTTTAAAAATGGCCGCGAGATCGCCCGTCAGAGCGGCGCGCTCGACCTCGGCTCGCTGAAACGCTGGATACAGCCGCATCTTTACCAGCCTTAACTTCTGCCCCTAGCCGCCGTTAATGATGCATCCCAATGCATTCGACGGAGGCCACGATGAAAATTGCCAGCAGCAGCCTGCAAATGGCCTCGTCGCATGCCAGCGTCGAGCGCCATGAAGTCCGTGAATCGCTGAAAATGTGGGTCGGGTCGCAGCGCCCGCAGTTTGCCGGCGAAGAGTCGCGTCCCCGCCCGGCGCGCACCGACAACGTCAGCCTGTCCGATGCCGGCAAGGCCGCCTGCCAGGCCAATGCCTGCGAAAAGCCGGAGGATGAGGAACTCGATGCCGATCCCCGGCTGCGTTTCATCCGCTCCATGCTCGAGTTGCTGACCGGACACCGGATCCGCATTTTCGATGCCAGTGAACTCCAGCCGAGTTCAGAAACCCCAGTCATCGAAGCGCCACCTGCAACCGGCACACAGGCCCGCCCGACGTCGGCGGGCTTCGGCATTGAGTACGACCGCCATGAATCCTACAGCGAGGTCGAGCAGACGAATTTTGCCGCCAGCGGCACGGTGACGACGGCAGATGGTCGCGAGATCAAGTTCGACCTGCAGTTGTCGATGGCGCGCCAGTATCACGAAGAAAGCGACATCAGCCTCCGCCTCGGCGACGCGGCGCGCAAGGTCGATCCGCTCGTCCTCAATTTTGCCGGAACCGCCGCCCAACTGACCGACCAGCGTTTCGCTTTCGACCTCAATGCCGACGGCAGCACGGAGAACATCAACTTCCTGGCCCCGGGCAGCGGCTTTCTGGCCTTCGACCGCAACGGCGACGGCAAGATCAACAATGGCAGCGAACTGTTCGGCCCGACCAGCGGCGACGGCTTTGAGGAATTGGCCGCGCTCGATGGCGACCAGAACGGCTGGATTGACGAAAACGATGCGTCGTTTACACAATTGTCGCTGTGGACACCTGACAAAACTGACAAAGACACGCTACTGTCACTGAACGATGCCGGGGTCGGTGCTATCGCGCTAAGCCGCATCGCTACGCCATTTGACCTCAAGACAAATGCTAATGAATTGCTCGGACAAATTCGCACTTCTGGAATTTTTTTGCACGAATCAGGTACGGCTGGCACAATCCAGCAAATTGACCTGACCGCCTAGCTGAAAATGGTGGCAGTAACTCGAGGGACATCATGCCGCGCTTCGCCGATTTGAAGATTTGGATCCGCCTGACGGCGGCCATCTGGGTAGTACTGGCCATCATCTGGGCAGGGGCAATAGTCTGGACCACGCAGGTCAATCGAGAAACGGCGATTCTCCAGGCGCAGGACTTCTCGAAGAGCATCCACGAAATGACCATGGCCGGCCTGACCGGCATGATGCTGACCGGCACCGTCGGCCAGCGCGAAGTCTTCCTCGACCAGATCGAACAACTCTCGGTCATCAAGGATCTCATCGTCGCCCGCAGCGATGCCGTCGCCAAGCTCTACGGCCCGGACACCAAGAGCAAGCGTCCGCTCGATGCGCTGGAAAAGGAAGTGATGGCCAGCGGCACGCCGTACATGTCGGTTGAAACCGCCAACGGCAGCTCTTTCCTGCACGTCATCAACCCGACCAAGGCGTCGAAAAATTACCTCGGCAAGGACTGCATCCTCTGCCACCAGGTTCCCGAAGGCACCGTGCTCGGCGTCGTCAGCATGAAGGTGTCGCTCGACTCCGTCGAAGCGCAGGTTTCGGCCTTCCGCGTCAAGATCGCCGGCGTCGCGCTGGGTGCCCTGGGCGCCCTGCTCGTCATCATCTACCTGATCACCAATCATTTCGTCAGCAAGCCGCTCGAAGCCATGCGCAGCGGCCTCGCCGACATCGCCCGCGGCGAAGGCGACCTGACACGCCGCCTGCCGATCAAGGGCAACGACGAGGTCGGCCAGGCTGCGCAGGTTTTCAACGAAATGATGGAAAACTTCAACCAGTTGGTCCGTCAGGTCCGCGACTCGGCCAGCCAGGTATCGGCCCGCGTCGCCGCCCTCTCCGACAGCGCCGACCGCGTCACGCAAAGTTCGCATCAGCAGAACGAAAAATCCAACGAAGCCGCCTCGGCCGTCGAGCAACTGGTTTCGAGCATTTCGTCGATTGCCAAGAGCGCCGAACACGTCCAGCACCAGTCGCAGGAAAGTCTGGCCCGCGCCACCGAGGGTAGCCGCAACCTCGACGTGCTGCTCGGCGAAATGAACGTCGTCGAGCGTGCCGTCAAGGAAATGGCCGATTCGGTCAATAACTTCGTCAAGAACACCGAATCGATCACGACGATGACCCGTGAAGTGAAGGACATCGCCGAACAGACCAACCTGCTCGCCCTCAACGCGGCCATCGAGGCAGCCCGAGCTGGCGAACAGGGACGTGGTTTCGCGGTAGTGGCCGACGAAGTGCGCAAGCTGGCCGAAAAATCGTCGCGCTCGGCTACCGAAATCGACGCCATCACGGCCCAGCTCAGCGCCCAGTCAGTCGCTGTCCGGCGCAGCATCGAGGCCGGCATGGCCCACCTGGAAAGCAGCCAGGCGGCCGTTCACTCAGTGTCCAACGTGCTCGAGGCAACAAATGGCTCGGTGACCGAAGTCGGTCACGGCCTTGACGCCATCGCCTCGGCCACCGACCAGCAACGCCGCTTCTCCGGTGATGTTGAAAGCAGCATCGAAGCGATTGCCGGCATGGCCCGCGAAAATTCCGGCACGGTCGAACAGACGGCCGGCGCGGCGCACGACCTCAAGCGACTGGCCGAAGGCCTGGCATCGCTGGTCGGACGCTTCAAGGTCTGAGGATTTAAAGCAGGTCAGCAAAACAGCCTCTGCGGAGGCTGTTTTTACATCGGCGTCAATTCAAGATCGAGGCCACTGCCCGGTCGCGACGTGGTGCCGGTGAGCGAGCCGCCCTGGGTCTTGACGGCCGGCTGGCCTTGCGCCGCAGCGATGCGGTTAACTTCGCGCAGACGATTGATCATTCTGGCCAGCAGCGCATTGCGCATGCGTTCGAGCAGCTCTTCGGACGACAGGGCGAGCGCTGCCGCATTGACTTCGAGGAACAGCGTCGGCTCGAGCGTGACGGCGGTCGAACAGCGTTGGTCGCTGGACGGGTGCAGATAGGACACCTCGCCGATCGGCTCGCTGCGCCCCAGGCGGCACAGTGCCTTGCCATCGATGGAAATTTCGACGGAGCCGCTGATGATGATGCCGAAGAATTTGTTGCGCTCGCCTTCACGAATGATCGCCACGTTGGGCAGGATTTCGCGCCAGACGGAGACGCGCAGGACTTCCCAGACTTCAACGTTTTCGAATTCGACGAAGAAGTCGAGGCTGCGCAAGGTCTCGAAATGCCGCATGTCCTGCGCCGTTTCGTCCTCTTCGAGGATCTGGTAGCGCACCGCCGAGAGGTCCTTGGCCATTTCGGCGCCATTCCGGTAGCGGCTGTAGAGATCCTTCTCGAGCGCCCGGCGCATGATGGCATTGAGGCCTTCCGGCAAATTCGGGTTGAGCGCGGTGACGGCCGGCGCGTCGGTATTGATGATGCGATAAACGAGCGTCGCCTGGTTGTTGGCGCGGAAGGGCAGGCGGCCGGTCAGTAGCTGGAACATCAGCACACCGAGCGAATAGAGGTCGGTCTTCTGGTTGAGCGGATAGCCCTTGATCTGTTCCGGCGACATGTAGGCCGGCGAGCCGACGCCCATGATGAAGGTCGAGTCGCGGTCCATGTCCTTGTTCATGTTGAGCGCCAGGCCGAAGTCGGCGATCTTCGGCTCGTCGTTGGCGGCGATCATGATGTTGGCCGGCTTGATGTCGCGGTGGATGATGCCCTGTCGGTAGGCCGCATCAAGCGCCATGCAGCACTTGAAGATGATGCTGATCGCCCGGTGCATGGGCAGCAGCTTGTCGATCCGGCAGTTGTCCTCGAGCGTGAAGCCGTCGACATACTCCATGGCCAGATAGGCGAAGTCCGGCTCGACCACGGCTTCGTAGACTCGAACGATATTCGGGTGATTGAGGCGCTGGGAAACCATCCCCTCGTTCTGGAACAGCTTGCGCATGCGCCGCGACATGGCGGCGCTGTCATGGCCGAAGCTGATCACCTTGACGGCGACCTGACGGTTGGCATCCGGGTCGTCACAGAGGTAGACAGTGGCCGTTGCGCCCTTGCCCAGCTCCTTAATTACCCGGTATTTGCCGATCTTTTCCATTCAGGATGCACCAAAAAGACACATGGAATTATCGTAGCACGCAGGCTGCGGCACGACAGCAGTTTTGCCAGGCAAAAATAGTTCTTCGCCGCTCTTGAAAGCACTGGGACAGCCCCCAGATAACGTTGCAGAATTTTGGGAGAATAACGCATGAGCAATACCGAGAACCCCCAGGAACCCTTGCTGGGTAACGAACCCGCGACCGAGCCGGTCGCCGAGCCAAATGTCGAAGAACACACCGACAAGCTGCCGAGCATCGAGGAGCAGTTCCGCGCCCTCGAATTGCTGGCTGCCGAACACCACGATGCCTGGCTGCGCGCCAAGGCCGAGGGCGAAAACATCCGCCGTCGGGCTCAGGAAGACATTTCCAAGGCGCACAAGTTCGCCGTCGAGCGTTTTGCCGGCGAACTGCTGGCCGTCAAGGACAGCCTGGAAGCCGCGCTGGCCGTGCCGGAACAGACCGTTGACAGTTTCAAGGCCGGCGTCGAATTGACGCTCAAGCAACTGGTTGCCGCCTTCGAAAAGAACGCACTGAACGAAGTCAGTCCGGCTGGCGAGAAGTTCGATCCGCACAAGCATCAGGCCATCGGCATGGTCGATTCGGAGCAGGAACCGAACACCGTCGTCACCGTGCTGCAAAAGGGCTACACCATCGCCGACCGCGTTCTGCGTCCGGCCCTGGTCATGGTCGCCAAGGGCAAATAAACACATTTCATTTTTGGGCGTTTTTTCCGGTTGACCGTGGAAGTCTGAAACCGCGGCTTGAAATCGCTGGCAAAGCCCCCAACTCACGAACATCAGTCATTTATCTTTAAGGAACGAATCATGGGCAAGATCATCGGTATTGACCTCGGCACCACCAACAGCTGCGTCGCCATCATGGAAGGCGGCCAGCCGAAGGTTATCGAAAACGCAGAAGGCGCCCGCACCACGCCGTCCGTCATCGGCTACACCGAAGATGGCGAGATTCTGTGCGGCGCCCCGGCCAAGCGCCAGGCCGTCACCAATCCGAAGAACACGCTGTACGCGGTCAAGCGCCTGATCGGCCGCCGCTTTGAAGAAAAAGAAGTGCAAAAGGACATCTCGCTGATGCCCTTCAAGATCGTCAAGGCCGACAATGGCGACGCCTGGGTTGAAGCGCGCGACAAGAAAATCGCCCCGCCGCAGGTTTCCGCCGAAGTGCTGCGCAAGATGAAGAAGACCGCCGAAGACTACCTCGGCGAAGAAGTCACCGAAGCCGTCATCACCGTGCCGGCCTACTTCAACGACAGCCAGCGTCAGGCCACCAAGGACGCCGGCCGCATCGCCGGTCTCGAAGTCAAGCGCATCATCAACGAGCCGACCGCAGCCGCCCTCGCCTTCGGCATGGACAAGACCAGCAAGAACGACCGCAAGATCGCTGTTTATGACCTCGGCGGCGGCACGTTCGACATCTCGATCATCGAAATCGCCAACGTTGACGGCGAAACGCAGTTCGAAGTGCTGGCCACCAACGGCGACACCTTCCTCGGCGGCGAAGACTTCGACCAGCGCCTGATCGACTACATCATCGACGAATTCAAGAAGGAATCCGGCGTTAACCTCAAGGCTGACGTGCTGGCCCTGCAGCGCCTGAAAGAAGCCGCTGAAAAGGCCAAGATCGAGCTGTCCTCGAGCCAGCAGACCGAAATCAACCTGCCTTACATCACCGCCGACGCCTCCGGTCCGAAGCACCTGGCGCTCAAGGTCACCCGCGCCAAGTTCGAGTCGCTGGTCGATGAACTGGTTGAGCGTACCGTTGCGCCATGCGTCATGGCCCTCAAGGACGCCGGCTGCAAGATCTCCGACATCGACGACATCATCCTGGTCGGCGGCCAGTCGCGCATGCCGAAGGTGCAAGAGAAGGTCAAGGAAATCTTCGGCAAGGAACCGCGCAAGGACGTGAACCCGGACGAAGCCGTTGCTGTCGGCGCTGCCATCCAGGGCGGCGTGCTGCAGGGCGAAGTCAAGGACGTGCTGCTCCTCGACGTGACCCCGCTGTCGCTCGGTATCGAAACCCTGGGCGGCATCATGACCAAGCTGATCCAGAAGAACACGACGATCCCGACCAAGGCTTCGCAAGTCTTCTCGACCGCCGACGACAGCCAGTCCGCCGTGACCATCCACGTGCTGCAGGGCGAGCGCGAAGTCGCTTCCGGCAACAAGAGCCTCGGCCAGTTCAACCTCGAAGGCATCCCGCCGGCCCCGCGTGGCACGCCGCAGATCGAAGTCATTTTCGACATCGACGCCAACGGCATCATGCACGTCACGGCCAAGGACAAGGCCACCGGCAAGGAAAACAAGATCACCATCAAGGCCAACTCCGGCTTGAGCGAGGCTGAAATCCAGGCCATGGTCAAGGATGCCGAGCTGCACGCCGAAGACGACAAGAAGGCGCACGAACTGGCCGATGCCCGCAACCAGGCTGACGGCATGGTGCACATGGTCAAGAAGTCGATGACCGAGTACGGCGACAAGCTCGACGCGTCTGAAAAGGCTGCCATCGAAGCCGCCATCAAGGATGTCGAGGACGTGCTGCGCGACGGCGACAAGGAAACCATCACCGCCAAGACCGAAGCCCTGTCGGCTGCCGCCCAGAAGCTCGGTGAGAAGATGTACGCCCAGCAGCAACAGGCCGAAGGCGCTGCCGCCGGTGCGGCTGGCCAGCAGGCAGAAGGCGGTGAAAAGACCGTTGAAGGCGATGTCGTCGATGCCGAATTCACCGAAGTGAACAAGGACAAGAAGTAATTCCTGGCCCCACAGCCCGGCGCCGAGCCTTCCGGAAATCTCCGGCGGCGCTCGGCGCCTTTGTCACTTGATGGGTAGAAGAAATGTCAAAACGCGATTTTTACGAAATCCTCGGCGTCAATCGCGACGCCAGCGATGAAGAAATAAAGAAGGCCTACCGCAAGCTGGCCATGAAGCATCACCCCGACCGCAATCCGGACAATCCGGGTGCCGAGGAGAAGTTCAAGGAAGCCAAGGAAGCCTACGAAATCCTGTCGGACGGCCAGAAACGCTCTGCCTACGACCAGTTCGGCCACGCCGGCATCGACCAGCAGGCGGGCATGGGCGGCGGCGGTGGCGCCGGCTTTGCCGATGCCTTCGGCGGCATTTTCGACGAAATCTTCGGTGGTCGCGGCGGTGGTGGCGGCGGCGGTCGCTCGAACATCTATCGCGGCGCCGACCTGCGCTACAACCTCGAAATCACGCTCGAACAGGCGGCGCACGGCACGGAAACCAAGATTCGCATTCCGACCATGGAAGTCTGCGATCCCTGCAACGGCTCCGGCGCCAAGCCCGGCACCCAGCCGAAGACCTGCCCGACCTGCGGCGGTTCCGGCCAGGTGCGCCTGCAGCAAGGCTTCTTCTCGATCCAGCAGACCTGTCACAAGTGCCACGGCACCGGCCGCTTCATCGCCGAACCGTGCAAGCACTGCGACGGCGCCGGCCGCATCAAGCAACACAAGACGCTGGCCGTCAAAATTCCGGCCGGGGTCGATGAAGGCGATCGCATCAGGCTTTCCGGCGAGGGCGAGCATGGCGTCAATGGCGGGCCACCGGGCGACCTCTACGTGCAGATTCACCTCAAGCAGCACACCGTGTTCACCCGCGACCACAACGACCTGCATTGCGAAATGCCGATTTCCTTCACCGCCGCCGCACTCGGGGGCGAAATCGAAATCCCGACACTGGACGGCGCCGCGGCCATCAAGATTCCGGCCGAAACCCAGTCCGGGCGCGTCTTCCGCCTGCGCGGCAAGGGCATCAAGGGAGTCCGTAGCCATACCCATGGCGACCTGATGTGCCACGTCGTTGTCGAAACGCCGGTCAACCTGACCGACCGCCAGAAGGAACTGCTGCGCGAACTGGAAGAATCGAGCCGCGACAACAGCGCCAAACACAACCCGCGCTCGAAGTCGTGGATGGACAAAGTTAAGGACTTTTTTGCCGAGTAACTCCTTAACTTTGCAGCGCAGGCTAACCTGCGTTGCAGGTTAAGGCACGAAGTGCCGGCCGAAGCTACAAGGTTAAGGACTTCTTCGCTGAATAACGCCTGACTTTGCACCACAGCCCCTGAGTCCCGAATTTTCGGGACTCAGGGGCTGTTTCATTTTCGGTCCTTTTTCCCGGTTGACCGTGGCATCGAACAAATTGCCAAAAGTCCTGTTCGTCCTGTTCCCGGTAATATCCCCGACTGTTAGAATCGATTGATCTATCAGGGGGAGAAAAAACAATGCAAGTCTTCAAACGACTGGCCGCCGTCGGCGCCATTGCCTTTTCCACGATGTGCTGGGCCGAGCCCGGCGTCACCGAGACGACGATCACCCTCGGCATGTCGGCCCCCTTCTCCGGCCCGAACGGCGCCTACGGTCTGGACATGCGGCAGACCATCACGACCTATTTCGAGCAGGTCAACAAGGCCGGCGGCATCAATGGTCGCAAGCTCGAACTGATCGCCCTCGACGACGGCTATGAAACCGAACGCACCGTCGCCAACACCAAGACGCTGATCAAGGAAAAAAATGTCTTCGCGCTGCTCGCCTATTACGGCTCCAGCCCGACGACCGAAACCATGAACACCGTCTTCGGCCCGGCCAAGGTGCCGCTGGTCGGCACCATTTCCGGCGCAGCCACGCTGCGCGAATCGCTGGCCACCAACCCCAATGCGCGCTACATGTTCAACGTCCGCGCCAGCTACGCCGACGAAGCCGAAGTCATCGTCAACCAGATGGTCTCGCTCGGCCTCAAGAATATCGCCGTCTTCTACCAGAACGACGGTTTCGGCAAATCCGGCCTGGATGGCGTCACCGCCGCGCTCAAGAAGAACAATCTGGCCCCGTCCGCCGTCGGCACGGTCGAACGCAACTCGGTGGATGTTGCCAAGGCGGTGGAAACGATTGCCAAGGCGACACCGCAGGCCGTGGTCATGGTCACGCTGTACAAACCGACGGCAGCCTTCGTCAAGGCCATGAAAAAAGTCGGCCAGCATCCGATGCTCATGACCCTGTCGCCGGTCGGCGCCGAACTGCTCGTCCAGGAACTCGGCCCTGATTCACGCGGCATCGGCGTTTCGCAAGTTGTTCCCTATCCATGGAACAACGTCGTTCCGGTCGTCCGCGACTATCAAAAACTGTCCGACAAGGGTGCCTACTCGTACTACGGGATGGAAGGCTACCTGATGGCCAGGACCATGATCGAAGGCCTGAAGCGGGCCGGCAGGGATCTCAGCCGCGACAAACTGGTGAGCTCGCTGGAAAGCATGAGCGGAGCAGACCTCGGTGGTTACCGCATCAACTACGGCCCGAACACCCGGCTCGGGTCGCGCTTTGTCGAACTGACGGTCATTGGGCAGGGCGGGAAGATTCTGAAGTAGCGACTCACTCTCGCATTGGCGGGAGTCGATATTTGGTCGGGTGTTCTTCTAAATTAGCTTGGGGTTCCGCCCTTGCGGGGCGTCTCACTTTTTCTTGCTTCGCCAAGAAAAAGTAAGCAAAAAGAAGGCGACCCTGGGTCGGTGCCGGCTGCGCCGGTTCCCTGCGCTACTCGGGACAGGCGGGGGCTGCGGAACTCGGGCTTCGCCCTCAGACAGTCCTCGCCCTTTATCCGCCGGCCCCTGCGTTGCTCGGCACCTCTCAAGGGGCCCGGTAAGGCGTCCACGCTGGACCGATGGATTTCAATTTTTGGCCTTTTTCCCGGTTGACCGTGGAAGTCAGTGACGCGGATGGCGTTTGAGCTCGGACGCCTTTGGGGTCCCCATGAGAGGCGCTGAGCAACGCAGGCGGGCCGGGGGCAGTCGGCTTGCGTTGTCTGAGCCGCAGGCGAGTTTAGCAAGCCGCCCGGCCTGCCGAGTAGCGCAAGGAACCCCGAAGGGGCGCCGACCCTGGGGTCGCCTTTTCTTTGGCTACTTTCTTTTGGCGAAGCAAAAGAAAGTACGCCCGCCAGCAAGGCGGAAACCCAAGCTAATTCAGGCCCGCCGCCAGGTCGTCCCCTGCGGACTATCATCGAGCGCAATCCCCGCCGCCTTCAGTTCATCGCGAATACGATCCGACTCGGCAAAATTCCTGGCCTTCTTGGCCGCCGCCCGATCCGCAATCATCTGCTCGATAGCCGCCTCGTCGAGGCCGCCAGCCGCACCGCCGCCCTGCAGATAAGCCATCGGATCCCGCACGAGCAGGCCGATCACCGCGCCCAGCGCCTTGAGCAAGCCCGACAGTTCGCCACTCTTCTGACGATTGGCCTCAGCCGCCAGTTCGAAGAGCACCGAAATGGCGCCATGCGAATCGAAATCCTCGTTCAGCGCGGCGGCAAAACGAGCCGCAAAATCGCTCTTCCAGTCGATGGCAACAGCCACTGCCGGCACGTCGCGCAGCGTGAAATACAGGCTGTCCAGACTACGCTTGGCATCGTCAAGATGAGCGTCCGAATAATTCAACGGGCTGCGGTAATGGGCGCGCAGGATGAAGAAGCGCACGACTTCAGCATCGAACTGCTCGAGGACCGTGCGGATCGTGAAGAAGTTACCCAGAGACTTCGACATTTTTTCGTTGTCGACACGGACAAAACCGTTGTGCATCCAGTAATTGACGAAGGAGCACTGGTGCGCCCCTTCCGACTGGGCGATCTCGTTTTCATGATGCGGGAACTGCAAATCCTGGCCACCACCGTGGATGTCGAAATGATTGCCAAGCAGCTTCGAGCTCATGGCCGAACATTCGATGTGCCAACCCGGACGACCTTCGCCCCACGGCGACTGCCAGGCCGGCTCACCGGGCTTGGCATGCTTCCAGAGCACGAAATCGAGCGGATCCTGCTTGGCTGAATCGACCTCGACGCGCTCACCGGCCCGCAGATCGTCAAGCGACTTGCCGGACAGCTTGCCGTAGCCGGGGAACTTGCGCACCGCATAATTCACGTCGCCATCAGTCGCCTGATAAGCCAGGCCGGTCGCCTCGAGCTTGCCGATCAAATCAAGCATTTCCGGCACGTAGTCGGTCGCCCGTGGCTCGTGGTCGGGGCGCTGAACGCCCAGCGCATCGGCGTCTTCGTGCATGAAGGCGATGAAACGGTTGGTCAGTTGCTGGATCGTCTCGCCATTCTCGATGGCGCGCTTGATGATCTTGTCGTCGATATCGGTAATGTTGCGGACGTAGGTCACGTCGTAACCGCTGGCCTTGAGCCAGCGATAAACCATGTCGAAAACAACCATGACCCGGGCATGGCCAAGGTGGCAGTAGTCATAGACCGTCATGCCACAGACATACATGCGAACTTTGTTCGGCTCGATCGGGGTAAAAAGCTGTTTTTCGCGCTTGAGGGAGTTGTAGATCTTGAGCATGCGGGGAGGGAACCGGGCTTGGCCGGCTTGCTAATCCCTATGGAATCACCGGCATTTTTGGTAGAATCGGAAGATTGTATAACCTCGAAAAGTATAGCATAGCGATGACCTCTATTTCCCTGCTCCAGCCCCGTTTTCAGAAGCTCAAGACGTTGCGTGCAATGGCGATTGGCCTGGCCATCAGCTTCGCCGTACCGGCGTTTGCCGACAACCTGCCGGAAGTCCAACGCCTGATCAAGCAGGGCCAGTACCCGCAGGCCCTCGAGAAAGTCGACGCCTACCTGAGCAGCCGTCCCAAGGATGCCCAGGGTCGCTTCCTGAAAGGCCTGATCTATACCGAGATGAACAAGCCGGCCGACGCGATCAGCGTGTTTACCAAGCTTTCCGAGGATTACCCGGAACTGCCGGAACCCTACAACAACCTGGCCGTGCTCTACGCCCAGCAAAAGCAGTACGACAAGGCCCGCACGGCCCTCGAAATGGCTATAAGGACTCATCCGTCCTACGCCATCGCCTACGAAAACCTCGGCGATGTTTACGCCAAGCTGGCCAGCCAGGCCTACGACAAGGCCCTGCAACTGGACAATTCCAATTCGACAACGCAGAACAAGCTGGCCCTGATTCGCGACCTGATCACCACTTCCGGCAAGGGCAACGTCAAGCCGCAACCGGCTCCGGTTGCCGCCGCTCCGGTCGCTGCCGTTGTCGCCAAGCCGGCCGTCGCCGCCGCGGCACCTACCGCGACCATCGTCACGTCGACGCCGGGCGCCGCCTCCGCCTCACCAGCCAGCAAGCCGACAGTGGTCGCTGCAGCGCCCGCTCCGGCCGCTGCCGTTTCAACGCCGGCGCCAGCCGCTGCACCAACCCCTGCCCCGGCCCCCACCAAGGCCGTTGCCGGCAGCGACGATGTCGTCAAGGCCATGAACGCCTGGGCCGACGCCTGGTCACGCAAGGACATGCGCGCCTACCTCGGCGCCTATGCGCAAGAGTTCAACACGCCCAAGGGCATGAGCCGCAAGGCCTGGGAACAGGAACGCGAGCAGCGCATCGCCGGCAAGGGCGGCAAGATCTCGGTTTCCTTCGATACGCCGCAAGTCACGGTCAATGGCGACAAGGCCACTGCCAAGTTCCGCCAGCATTACAAAGCAACGGGTCTGAGCAGCTCGACGACCAAGACGCTCGTTTTCGTTCGGGCCGGTAGCAAGTGGCTGATCAAGGAAGAAAACGCCCGGTGAAATTAGGCCGTAAATTAGTTCTCTCTGGACTGGCGGTCGCTCTGGCCGCCGGTGCAGCAGCCCGGCTTAAAGACAAGCCGGCGAGTGTCCCAGTCACCATCAACGAACTCTCGGCAATTGCCTTGGCGCGGACAACGCCCGACGCATCCAGCCAGGGTTCGACCCTGCCCCTTGTTGTTTCCGACTCCGGTCCGGAAGAAGCATTGACGCGCATTTTTGCCGAAATCGAAGGCAATCGCCTGAGCAATGCCCTGCAACTGACCGAAAACCTGCTGCGTCAGCACCCGAACTACCGGCTGGCCCACCTGATCAAGGGCGATCTGCTACTGGCCCGCAAGCAACCGATCAACACCTTTGGTGCCTTGACCGATGCCCCGGCCGACAAGGTTGCCGACCTGCGCGCCGAAGCCATCGCCCGCCTCGCCGCCTATCGCGAAAAACCACCGGCTGACTTCGTGCCGCGCTACCTGCTGCAGATGCAGCCGGACCAGCGTTTCGCCATCGTCGTCGACACCAAGCGTTCGCGCCTCTACCTCTACGAAAACGACCTCACGAATGGTGGCCAGCCGCGCTTCGTCGCCGACTACTACGTCACCCAGGGCAAGCTGGGCGCCGAGAAGCTCGTCGAAGGCGACAAGAAGACCCCGGTAGGCGTCTATCACGTCACGGCTAACCTGCCCCGCCAGAAGCTGGCCGACCTCTACGGTAACGGCGCCTTCCCGCTCAATTACCCCAACGAGTGGGACAAGCGTCAAGGGCGTGGCGGCAGCGGCATCTGGCTGCATGGCACGCCCTCCGACACCTTCGCCCGTCCGCCGCGCGCCTCCGACGGCTGCGTCGTGCTAACCAACCAGGATCTCGACGTCGTCGCCAAGAACCTGCAGGTCGGCCTGACCCCGGTCATCATCAGCAATTCGGTCGAATGGCTGTCGCTCGACGACTGGGCCAAAGAGCGCAGCGAACTCAACAAGTCGATCGACGCCTGGCGCGCCGACTGGGAAAGCCGCGACACCGACCGCTACCTGACGCATTACTCGAAGCGTTTCAAGGCCGGCGAGCAGGATTTCGCCGAGTTTTCCGCCCAGAAAAAGCAGGTCAATGCCGGCAAGGAATGGATCAAGCTCAAGATCGACAATCTCTCCGTGTTCCGCAATCCGGGCAAGGACGAAGTCGTCGTCGTGACTTTCGACCAGGATTACCGCAGCAACAACCTCAACAACCAGATGAAGAAACGCCAGTACTGGCTGCGTGAAGGCGACCAGTGGAAAATCATTTACGAAGGAAGTGCCTGATGTTGAAAAAAATATCGACCCTCGCTGCCGGCCTGCTCGTCTCGCTTGCCGTGTGGGCGGCCCCAGCCGTCGAGTTCACGACCAATCTGGGCAAATTCACCCTCGAGCTTTACCCGGAAAAAGCCCCGACCACGGTTGAGTTTTTCCTCTACAACGCCAAGCATGGCTTCTACGAATCGACCATCTTTCACCGCGTCATCGATGGGTTCATGATCCAGGGCGGCGGCTTCAGCCGGGCCATGGAAGAGAAAAAGGTGCTGACCCCTGCCCTCAAGAACGAAGCGACCAATGGCCTGACCAATGATCGCGGCACGGTAGCCATGGCCCGCACCGGCGACCCGCATTCGGCTCGCGTCCAGTTCTTCATCAACCTCAAGAACAACGATTTCCTCAATCACAAGACCACCGGCGACCCGCGCGGCTGGGGCTATGCCGTCTTCGGCAAGGTCACCCAGGGCATGGATGTCGTCGACAAGATTGCCAAGGTGCCGACCGGCAACGCTGGCTATTACGAAAACGTTCCGACGACCCCGGTCGTCATCCAGAACGTCAAAATCATCTCCGACAAATAAGGATCCCCAATGTCCAAAATCAAGCTCACCACCAACCACGGCGACATCACGCTCGAACTGAACGCCGAAAAGGCCCCGAAGTCTGTGGCCAACTTCATCGCCTACGTTGAAGCCGGCCACTACAACGGCACCATCTTCCACCGCGTAATCAAGAACTTCATGATCCAGGGCGGCGGCATGGAACCGGGCATGGGCCAGAAGCCGTGCCAGGCCCCGATCGAGAACGAAGCCGCCAATGGCCTCAAGAACAAGCGCGGCACCGTCGCCATGGCGCGCACCAACGACCCGCATTCGGCCACCGCCCAGTTCTTCATCAACACCGTCGACAACGATTTCCTCGACTTCAAGTCGCCGTCCGGCCAGGGCTGGGGCTACTGCGTTTTCGGCGAAGTCGTCGAAGGCCTCGATGTGGTCGACAAGATCCGCGCCGTCAAGACCGGCAACAAGGGTTTCCATCAGGACGTCCCGGCTGAAGATGTGATCATCGAGAAGGCCGAGATCGTTTGATCTTCTTCATCTCTGATCTGCACCTGTCGCCCCGGTCACCCGGGGCGACTCGTTTGTTCCTGAGCTTTCTGGCCGGCCGCGCCCGCCAGGCCGAGGCGCTGTACATCCTCGGCGACCTTTTCGAAGTCTGGGTCGGCGACGACATCGACGATCCCTACGCCGCGCAGATCGCCGCCGCCCTGCGTGCGGCCAGCAATGCCGGGCTGAAAATATGCTTCATGCACGGCAACCGCGATTTCGCCATCGGCGAACAATTCACCGCGGCCGCCGGCATGACGCTGCTGCCCGACCCTTATTTGCTGGACCTGCCCGAGTGGTCCTTCGTGCTCTCGCACGGCGACGCCCTGTGCATCGACGACCACGCCTACATGGCCTATCGCGCCAAGGTGCGCGACCCGGAATGGCAGCGGAAGATGCGCGCCAAGCCGCGTTTCCTGCGCAGCCTGCTCGGCCGTTACATCCGCTGGTGCAGCGCCCGCCGCAAGCGCGACCACGCCTATGTTTACGCCGACCTCAACGGCCCGGCCACCGACGATTTCCTGCGCGAACACGGCTACGCCACCTTCATTCACGGCCACACCCACCGTCCGGAAAAACACGACCACATCGTCGATGGCATCCACGTTGAACGCTGGGTCCTCTCCGACTGGCACGAAGAGCGCGCCGAAGCGCTGCTCTGGGACGGCGAGCAATTGAGCCGCGAAGCCATCGTATGAGCATTTCAATTTTGACCCAAATTTCCGGTTGACCGTGGGAACCCCCTCCGCCCTCGCCATCCTGCGCGACGTCTTCGGCTATCCCGCCTTTCGCGGCGCCCAGGCCGAGATCATCGACCACATCGGCAACGGCGGCGACGCGCTCGTCCTCATGCCGACCGGCGGCGGCAAGAGCCTGTGCTACCAGATCCCCGCCCTCCTCCGCCCGGGCTGCGCCATCGTCGTCTCGCCGCTCATCGCGCTCATGCAGGACCAGGTCGATGCCCTGACCCAGCTTGGCGTCAAGGCCGCCTGCCTCAATTCGACGCTCGACTGGCGCGAGGCGCAGGCCATCGAGCAGCAGATGTTCGCCGGCCAGATCGACCTCGTTTACATCGCCCCGGAACGCCTGCTTGTCGACCGCACGCTGTCGATGATCGACGCCCTCTACGAAGCCGGCAAACTTGCCCTCTTCGCCATCGACGAAGCGCACTGCGTCTCGCAATGGGGCCACGATTTCCGCCCGGAATACCTGCAACTGTCGACGCTGCACGAGCGCTATCCGAACGTCCCGCGCATCGCCCTGACGGCCACGGCCGACAAGGCAACGCAGAACGAAATGCTGGTCCGCCTTGGCCTGACCGAAGCGCGCGTTTTCCTGTCCAGCTTCGACCGGCCGAACATCCGCTACACCGTTGTCGAAAAAGACAACGCCAAGAAACAGTTGCTCGGCTTCCTGGCCGGGCGCAAGGGCCAGGCCGGCATCGTCTATTGCCTGTCGCGCAAGAAGGTCGAGGAGACGGCCGAATGGCTATCGGCCCAGGGCTACCCGGCGCTGCCTTACCATGCCGGCCTGCCCGCCCCGACGCGCGCCGCCAACCAGCGCCGCTTTCTGCGCGAGGAAGGGCTGGTCATGTGCGCCACCATCGCCTTCGGCATGGGCATCGACAAGCCGGACGTCCGTTTCGTCGCCCACCTCGACCTGCCGAAAAGCATCGAAGCCTACTACCAGGAAACCGGCCGCGCCGGCCGCGACGGCGAACCGGCCGAAGCGTGGATGGCCTATGGCATGCAGGACGTCGCGCTGCAGCATGCGCGCATCGCCGAATCAGGCGCCGGCGAAGGCCAGAAGATTCTCGAATCGCAACGCCTGACCGCCCTGCTCTCCTACTGCGAAGCGCCGCGCTGCCGGCGCCAGGTATTGCTCAATTATTTTGCCGAGGAACGCGAGCCCTGCGGCAACTGCGACGTCTGCATCGAGCCGCCGGAACTGTGGGATGGCACGCTGGCCGCGCAAAAGGCGCTCTCCGCGATCTTCCGCACCGGCATGCGTTTCGGCGTCACGCACCTGACCGATGTCCTGCGCGGCAAGGCAACCGACAAGATCAAGCAGTGGAACCACGACCAGCTGCCGACTTTCGGCGTCGGCGCCGACCTCGACGACCATGGCTGGAAGAGCGTCTTCCGCCAACTGGCAGCGGCCGGACTGGTTCATGTCGACATGGCCGAACACGGCGCGCTGCAACTGACTGACGCCGCCCGCGAAGTGCTCAAGGGTCAACGCCAGGTGCAACTGCGCCGGCCGGCCAAGCGCAAGGCCAGCTCGTCGTCCTCACGCAGCAGCGCGGTGGTGCACAGCGAACTGTCGTCGGCCGACGAGGTGCTGTTCCAACTCCTGCGCGCCTGGCGCAGCGATACGGCCAAAGAACAAGCCGTGCCGGCCTACGTTATTTTGCATGACAAGACCCTGCGCGAGCTGGCCGAAGTCCGCCCGACCAGCCACGGCATGCTGGCCGGCATCACCGGTATGGGTAGCGCCAAGATTGAGCACTACGGCGCCGAACTGCTCGACCTGATCCGCAACGAGGGCTGACATGGAAAACAGGAACCTGGTCAACATCACGCTGGCCGCCATCGTCATTGCGGCACTGATCGTTTCCGGCATCGCCCCCTTCGACCGGGCGACCTGGATCATGGAAGTGGCACCGGTGCTGATTGCCCTGCCGCTGATGATTGCCACGCGCCAGAGCTATCCGCTGACGACGCTGCTCACGGTATTGATCGCCATCCATGCGCTGGTGTTGATCGGTGGCGGCGCCTACACCTACGCCCGCGTGCCGCTCGGTTTTTGGCTGCAGGACCTGCTCGGCACGGTGCGCAACCCCTACGACAAGATCGGCCATTTGCTGCAGGGTTTCGTGCCGGCCATGGTCGCCCGTGAAGTCCTGATCCGCGGCGGTTACGTCGTCGGCCGCCGGATGACCGGTTTCCTGTGCATCTGCATCGCCATGGCGATCAGTGCCAGCTACGAACTGATCGAATGGGCCGCTGCGCTGGCCATGGGTCAGGGCGCCGATGAGTTCCTCGGCACCCAGGGCGACCAGTGGGATACGCAGTCGGACATGTTCATGGCACTGATCGGTTCGAGTACGGCGATCGCCCTGCTCTCCGGCTGGCACGACCGCCAGCTCAAACGCCTTATTTCAAAATAAGGCGAATTTTCCGGTTGACCGTGGAAGTCCCGGCCAACCGTCAGTCCGCAGCTACATCCCGAGCGATTTGAGGAAGTCGTCCTGCTCGCCGGCATCGACGCCTTTCAGCGGCGCCGCGGTGGCGTTCGCTGCATGGGCCTGCTCGATCAGAAAGTCGGGATCGGCCTCTTCGCTCTCGAAGTCGTTGAGTTTGATGAACTCGGTACGGTCGATCGCCAGTTCGAGATAAAAGATGTTGTTGCGGCCGGTGAAGAAGGTCACGCGGCGCGCTTCCGGCTTGTCGAGATTGGTGTCCACGCTGAGCATGACCTGCTTGGTCAGGGCCAGCATCTTCGGCTGGTTCTGCGTGATGTGCGTCTGCAGCTCGCGTGCCACCTTGCCGGTGAAATCGCCGACGATCTGGTTCATGAGCTCTCCCATGACGTTCGCCACCTCGTCCGAGGTATGCGAACTGGCCAGCTCATCCTTGGCCATGCCCATGCTCAACATGTAGCTCTCATACAACTCCATCGCCGCCGCGGCCGAGAAGTTGGTCACCACCAGCCCGGAAAAGCCGCCATCGAACAGCACGAAGCAGCCAATGTCCGGCTTCAGGCAGGTCTTGGTGATGCGCTGGACCATGCCAGAATAGTGAATCTGGCTCTGGGTGGCGATGGTCAGCACCTTGGTCATCGAATTGCACAGGCTGCGCAGGATGTCTTCGGTGCCGTAGACGACGGGGCTTTCGTGGTGGCTCATGGTTGTTGATCTTCTCGGCAAATGAACGGTTGATATATAGCACGAGCGCAAGCCGGGGCTGGCATCGCGCTCAACGCAAATGCTGCTCGGCCACCGCCGACAACTCGACGGACAGCGTCGCCGTGGCGATGGCGCGGCGCATCGACTCTTTCGCTTCGGGCAATCGTCCATCGGCTTCCTGAGCCAGCCCCAGACCCAGCCACCAGCGGCCCTCGTTGGGGGCGAGACGGGTCGCCCGCTGGTAATGCGTCACCGCAGCGCGATTGGCAGCAAGGCGGGATTTGACATGGCCCTGAAAGCCGGCATAGTCGGCGCTGGCTTCGGCATAGACCTGCGACCGGGCCAGCGTGCGGTCAGCCGCTGCAATGTCGTGCTGCTCCAGTTGCAGGCGGGCCAGCGACATCGCCCAACCCGTCTGCGCCGGCTGCAGTTCGAGGCCTTCCTGAAGAATCGTCATCGCCTCTTCAATTTTGCGCATTTCGAGCAACTGGCGCAGCAGCATCTGGCGCACCGGGACGTAGGCCGGATCCTGCTTGAGCGCGGCGCGCAGACCTTCGATCCCTTCCGCGCCGCGCCCCGCAGCGAAGGCATTCTCCGCCCGGCGAAATTCGGCGTCGGCGCGATCACGCGCCGTCGCCAGCACTGGGCTCTTCTCGATCTTGACCGGCCCGACCGGGGCGGCCGGCGCAGGCTGCGGCGCCGGGGCGCTGACCGTTTCCGGTTTGGCTACAGCCGGCAGCGGTGCGGGCACAACGGGGTCAGGTACCGCCAATATGGGCGCCGCCGGCAGCGGCAGGACAGCCAGATTCGGTGCCAGGCGCAGATCGCTTTCCGGAATGGGCTGGTCGTCAACGACGGCCACCGCGGGTGCCGGCAAGGGTGGGGGCGCCGGGACGACGACGGGAGCAGGCGGCGCCACCGGGGGCGCCTCACTGTCCATGCCGAGCAGGGGCAACAGTTGCCCGTTGGCATGCAGCCCGGCCGCAATCAGGATGGGCGCCGCGACAAGCAGCAAGGGTTTCAGCCAGCGCCCGGCACCGGCTGGCGCCGCCGGCAGCGAGCGGATTTCGCGTTGCAGGTTTTGCCGGGCCGGATCGTCGGGGCGCTTGGCCTCGATGTTGCGCAGCATGTCGTTGATCAGGCTCATTTCACCACCACCCGGCCGCAGCCGCGCCTTCGGTATCGGCCGCCGCCCGGCGAACATGACCAGAGCGCACAGCGTGTTTGCCCTCGCCGAAAACGGCGAGCAGGGACTTGTGAGCCAGAATGTTCAGCAGGCGCGGCGTGCCGCGACTGGCCTTGTGCAGGCAGCGCACGGCGCTCGACCCGAAGACATCCTCGCCCCGGTAGCCGGCGACACGTAGACGATGCGCCAGATAATTGGCGACCTCTTCACGGGCCAGCCCGCCGATCCGGTAATGAAAGGCGATGCGCTGCAGGAGCTGGCGAACCGATGGCTCGGCCAGCTTGCGATCAAGCTCCGGCTGGCCGAAAAGGACGATCTGCAGCAACTTGCGTTTCTCGGTTTCCAGATTCGACAGCAGGCGCAAGGACTCCAGCGTTTCGAGCGGCATCGCCTGCGCCTCGTCGATGCAGACAACAACCTGGCGATCGGCTGCCGCATGGTCAAGCAGCGCCCGGTTGATGCTTTGCAGCAGGTGATAGTCGTCGCTGTCAGCACTTACGGCCAGCCCCAGCTCCTCGGCCAGCGCCAGTTGCAGGGTGCGCGGCGCCAGATAGGGATTGGGTAGATAGGCGGAAACACTGCCTTCGGGCAGGGCTTGCAACAGACGTCGGCAAAGTAGCGTCTTGCCGGTGCCGACTTCGCCGGTGATCTTGATGAAACCCTCGCCGCTATTGAGCGCGACGAGCAGCGTATTGAGCGCCTCCTGATGGCTGCGCGTGATCACCGTGTAGCTGGTGTCCGGCGTGATACCGAAGGGCAGCTCGCTCAGGCCGAAATGGTCGAGATACAACGCAGCCTGCCTCCGCTACCGATTATTGCCATTCGACTTTGCGTTGCTGGCGCGGGTCGAGCCCCTGCAGGCGTTCCTGCGTTTCAGCCGAGGCATTGCGCCACGAATTTTCGTCACGAATGACCGTCGACCGCATCAGGATGACCAGTTCGCGCTTCTTGTTCGACACGCTCTTCTGGCCGAACAAGGCGCCCAGGCCTGGCACACCGCTGATACCCGGCAGGCCATAGCGGCTGGTATTCTGTTCCTGGCTCATGAGGCCGCCGATGGCGACGATGCTGCCATCCTGAACGCGGACGATGCTGTCGGTTTCGTTGATGCTGCTTGAAGCGAGTGGCAGCGTGAAGGTGCCGAGATCGCCGAGATTGACGTTCTTGGTCTTTTCCTCGACGACGCTGACCGAGGGATGGACGTGCAGGATGATGTTGCCTTCATCATCGATCTGCGGCGTCACATCAAGCGCGATCCCGGAGAAGAAGGGTTGCAAGGTGATATTCGGCGTCACTACATTCCCTGCGGCGCTGGTCGTCGTGTTGGTGCTGATGCCGGTCACGAAGAAATCATCGGTACCGACCTTGAGCACGGCCTTCTGGTTGTTGGTCGTGGCAATACGCGGGCTGGACAGCACCTGCACGTCACCCTGCCCTTCGAGGAAGGAGAGCAGAGCAGCGAAATTCTGCGACTGGAAAGCCAGGCCGAAGAACCCGCGGCCGGCGGTAGTCGTACCAATAGAACCGTTGGCCCCGGGCACTGCACTCACCACCGTGCCCGCAGTAACACCCGTGGCCGCGCCGCCCAAGGTCGCCGAACCACTCAGTAACGCCCCTGGCGCCAAAGAGCCGAAGGCAACCTGGCCACCGAGCAGACCGCCAAACTTGCTCCAGTTGATACCGGTCTGATACGAATCATTCAGCGATACTTCGATAATCTTCGCTTCAAGCATGACCTGGCGTTCAACCACCAGCTGAGTTGCCTTCAGGTACTCATCGACCGAGCGCAATTCGACCGGCGAAGCCTTGACGAGCACTACGCCTGAGCCGGCATTGACGATGACATTGCGCCCTTCCTGACTGCCAACGATCGAATTGAGCGCCGAGCCGAGATCCTTCCAGAAATCGTAGTCCGAGGTCGTCTGCACACGTGCGCTGTCGTTGCTCCGCTGCGGCTGGCCCCCCGTATTTCCGGCCGGGACGCTGCCGGCCCCACTCGATGCCCCGCTGGTCGTCGTCGGCGTCGAGGTGGTCGGCGAGCTGCCGGTCACCCGCATGTCGCTCATGCCCTGACGGCGATTGGCCAGATAGTTGATCTTGAAAATGCGCGTCTGGATAGTGTTCGGCTGCACGTAAATTCGGGTGCCCTGGATCCGGTAATCGTAGCCATAGACTTCACGCAGGGTTTCGAGCGCCTCGCGCACCGTCGTGCTCTTGAGGTTGAGGCTGACCGTGCCCGACAAGTCGGGCGGGAAAAGCATGCTGTACGGCGTACCGGAAACCAGCGCATTCAACACCTGGGCCACCGGCGCATTGTTCACCGCCAGATTGAAGCGCGGTTCCGGCTTGGCTGCCATGGGCTGATCGAGTTGCAGCGGCGGCACCATGGCCTGACCGACGACATCGCCCTGCGGCCGGTTCGTCTTGCTGGCAGCAGCCGCCCCCAGTTCCTTGTCGGCCCGCTCGAAAGCATCACCCCGGCGCGCATGCTGATTGCTGCACGCGCTCAGCATCAGTGCCGACAATCCGATTATCAAAATCTTGCTCATGGCAGACCCTTCACTGGCCCTGGTTTCCCCGTTTTTCGGGGCTTGGGCGTTTCAATCATCTGTTTTTCAACGTCGGGAGTCAGGTAAAGATGCGTCACCCCATCCGCCCCCTGCAATACGGCTTCGCGCTCGTTCAGGCGGACCAGCGTCGCGCCGCCGACCCGGCCACCCAACGCCACGGTCTTGCCGCCAATCACGGCCACCGGCCGGCCGCCTTGCGGCATGAGCACTGACTGCAGGCGCAAACCGCCAGATGCATCGCCAGCTGCCCGGGCGGCATCGTCGACCGGCGTCAGCCAGGCTGCCGGCGGGCGCGTCGGATCAGCCGACTGGGCCACGGCCGAACTGGTCACGGCAAGCAGGGCGAGCGTCATCAGCCTCATAGGGTCAACCATGTCTTGTCCGGACTCAGGGTATAGACGGTCAGGGTCATTTCAGACCGCGGATAATCGATCACGCGATAGCTCAACTGCCCCCACAGCAAGCGCTGCGGCAATTTTTCGAGTTGCACCAGATAAGCCTGGAGCTGGCCGTAACTGCCTTCCAGGCGGATTTCCACACCATGTCGATAGAGATCGAAGGAGCGCTCGACCGGCTTGCCATCCGCCTCCTTGACCGCCTCTTTTTCCCGCAGCACGCTTTGCGGTGCCTGCGTTTTGAGGCTGATCAGACGCAAGCCGGAATGGCGTACCAGCAGCCCTTCAAGCAGGGAATTCATGTCCTCAGGCCGAACCAGTGCAGCGCCGACCTGCCGCAGTTGCTCGTCCAGTTGCTCCCTTTGCGCGACCAGTGTCGCCAGCTCGGCCTTCTTGCCGGCATCCGGGTCGACATTGAGTTCCTGTTGCAGGCTGGCCGCCTGCATCTGCATGGTCGCCAGCGTCGTACTCTGGGTGGCGATGCTGTTCTGCATTGCCTTGCTGCGATTCCATTGCGGGTCGACAAACAGGGCATTGCCGATCAGCAGCGGGCCGAGCACCAGGGCCAGCGCCACCAGCACACGCTCACGCCGGGACAGCGCAGCGTATTTGCGGTTCAGGCTGTTCCATTGCTGGCACAGTGCGTTCATCTCGCCTTCTCCTGCCCGACAACCAGTTCAGTGCGCAGGGCGAATTCGGTATACCGCGCCGGCACCCTGGTCTTGACCGAGGACGCCGGGTCATTGCCTTTATCGTCAGCCGGTTCGAAGCCCTTCATGTCGAGCGCTGCAAAGCGACGACCGGCGAAGGCCGGCTCGTCATTGAGCCGGTTGATGTAGGTCGGCAGCAAAGCCGGATCAAGCAGTCGGCCGCGAATCTCGATCTCCTTGTCGGCAAAGCCGAAACCCACCAGCCAGACACCGTCGACGATCTGCCGGGAAAACCCCTGGAGCAGGCCGGAATAGGCGCTGCCCTGCGTAATGTCGCCCTGGGCAATAACAGCCAGCACTTCCTGACGCTGCGTGAGGGCCAGCCGCGCCGTTGCGATCTGGCGATCGAGCGAAGTATCACCCTGACGAGCCGCCAGAGATTGGCCAAGCGTCTGCACCTGCTGCTGCACAGCCGCCAACTGATTTTTGATTTCGGCTTCGCTGGCCTTGAGATTGACCGCCTGGGTAAGCCCCAGCACAGCCAGGATGCTGATCAGGACGAGACCGGCCAGCGCCACGCTGGCAACCACCGGCAAGGCCAGCCAGTCGAAGCGCGGCCGCAGGGCCGGCAGCAACAGGTTGATCTGCTGGCTCATGAATCGCTCCTGAGCGCCGCGCCAATGGCCAGAATGCTCTGCGCCTGACGCTCGGCCGAGCGCAATTCAGGCAGCGCGGGAAAATCCAGGACGCTCGCGAAATCCGCCGCCTGCACCGGCAGATAGAGGTTCTCGACAAGCGCCGCAACGGTTCCGGCGCAGTCGAACTCGGATGCCACCAGCAGGCGCGAAACAGAGATAAATCCGTATTGGCGGTCGAAATTGTCCAGCGTGCGCTGAAGCTCGAGCGCCAGACGCTCGAGCATTTGCCGGCGCCGCTCTTCATCGGCCTTGGCCAGCGCATCCGAATCGATCTCAATGCGCCGCGACAGAAACAGTTCGCCGCGACAGGTAATGGTCAGCAGGCCGTCGCCCTGAGTCAGCGCCAGGAAGGCCAGACCACGATTTTCTTCCTCGAAGAGCACGGCGACATTGCGCACGGCCATTTCGGGAATATCGATGGCTTCAAGTGGAATCTTCTTTTCGTGAAACAGCGCCATGCGCTCGCCGACCACCGATGCCGGCGCTACAACCACGAAGGCGCTAGCCTGACGCCCGCCTTCGGTGGGAATGTCGGCCACGGAAATCGCCGCATCATCGACCGCAAAATCGACCGCATCCTTGAGCCGCCAGCGCAAGGCCTGCACCCGCTCTTCGACCGGCACGGCCGGCGCGTCGAGCTGCACCAGCCGGTAGTCGTTCTCGCCAAGCAGGATGGTGCAGCGGTTGCGCTTCAGCCCACGGCTCTGCGCCAGGCGGGACAAGGCATCGGCTTCGCTCTTCTCGATGCGGAAGGAGTCGCAAAGCTTGATTTCCGGGCGTTTGCCAGCGGCGCGAATGACATGAGCAAGGTCAATGCGATCGCCGTGTCGGACTACCGACATCCACCCCGCATCAAACTTCACCCGAATATTCGGCCACATTGTCCCGACACCTTAAGTTTTTTCAGAAGGATATCCAGTAACGCATTATTTTTCAATGGTTTTTCAACAAAGCATTTCATCCATCCACAGTACCCAAAAAAGACACAGGCTGCGCAACCACATTGTCGAATTTAGCAAAAGTTGGCGGCATAATATGATTTTCCAGAAATTCGCCAAGGAAGGCCATTTGCCATGCGCACTGAGAAATACCCTTCCAGCCGTCAAAGCACTACCTTGCAGACCTTTGCCGGGAAAGCAGGCATGCTCCGCAGCGGATTCTTTCGGTTTCTTCTGTCATGCAGCCTGCTTTTCACGGGGCACACCATGGCTGCGCTTACCGTCAATTCAGTAACGCTGGATGGCGGCGCAAGCATTGCCGTTGCCCCGGGCGGCACTTCCATACCCGTGGCGCTATCCGTCAGCAACGACGCCACCAACAACTGGAACTCCACAGGCTGGCGGATCAGCACAACAGCACCGGGAGGACTGACCTGCTACGACAACGCCGATCATCCAGGGGCCAATCAAACCTTTTCCGAAAACTTCACTGTCACCGCCCCGGCTACAGCGGGAACCTATAACGCCTATTTTGTCGCATCGAACAACTCAGGATGCACCGGGACGACAACGACAGCAACGTTGGCCGGTAGCGTCATCGTTGCCGCCCCCGTCCTCGCCAAAACGGCCAGCAGTTCGTCCGCAGTTGTCGGCGATGTCGTCACCTTCAAGCTGACGGCGAGCAATTCGCTATCCGTCCCGCTGACCAATGTCGTGATCACCGATACCCTGCCAACCGGTATGAGCTATACAACACATGTGGCCACACTGGGCACCGCCAGTGTTTCAGGGAAGGTCATTACCTGGACCATCCCCTCCATTCCGGCCAACGGCAACGCTCAACTGACGCTGGCGGTTTCCCTTTCCCAACAAGGAACGCTCACCAATACCGCCAGCGCCCCGGGCGCCACGAGTGCCAACACATCGATTCTGGTACTCGCCAGTGCGGCCACTCATTTCCGGCTGGATGAAACGGCCGGATCCTGGACCGGCGCCGCGGGCGAAGTACTGGATAGCGGCGGCACCGGCCTGCAAGGTCGGCGACTTGCATCGTCGACGCCCACC
Source organism: Ferribacterium limneticum (assembly GCF_020510565.1). Taxonomy (NCBI): domain Bacteria; kingdom Pseudomonadati; phylum Pseudomonadota; class Betaproteobacteria; order Rhodocyclales; family Azonexaceae; genus Ferribacterium; species Ferribacterium limneticum. The sequence continues at coordinate 971,041 of NZ_CP075189.1, read as the reverse complement.
ACCACCAATGTGATCACCCCCACGCCAACAATCGACTCGCAATACGCAGCTGTCAGCGGGAGTTTCTGCAATGCCGGCAACTTTGATGGCAAGGCCGTTGTTGAAGTGGCATCGAATCCGCTCCTCCGTTACACGACCAAGCTGTCCGCCACGGCCTGGGTTTACCCGACGGCCTATCCAAGCGGTGGCAGCGATCTGTACTCGATCCTCTCCAATGACACCAATTACGAATTCCATATCAATCAGAGCGGCAAGCTTTTCTGGTGGTGGGGCAGCTCGGACCTTACCTCCAATTCGACGATTCCCCGAAATCAATGGACCCACGTCGCAATTACGCTGGATTCTTCTGCTTCCGGTGGTCGACAACGCATCTATATCAACGGTGTCCGAGACAACAACACAAGAAGCTGGAAAGGCACGCTGGCCAACAACAGCTGTAACTTTTACATCGGTGGCGATGTTTCAACGGAGGCATCATGCCCAATTCGTTCAGAACGGAATTTCCGCGGCAGAATCGATGAGGTCAAACTTTACAATTACGAGTTGAGCGCCGCTGAAGTTCAGGCAGACATGACGATGGGGCGGACCTGCTCCGGCGCCTTTGACCATATCCGAATCGAACATGACGGCAGCGCATCGGTCTGCACGCCGGAGACAGTAACGGTCAAAGCCTGCCTGGATGAAAACTGCTCCACGCTCTATCCCGGGAACGTCACCGTCAATTTGTCGCCATCGGGCTGGGTGGGTGGCAATACGTTCAGTTTTTCAGGGGGAGTAACAACCCGGCAGCTGAGCAACGGTACCGCCGGCAATGTCACACTGGGCAGCACCAGCGCCTCCCCGGTTCCAGCCAATCCAACCCGCTGCTTTAACGGCGGCACTGAAACCTGCACGCTGACCTTCAACGCCGCGTCATGTAATTTCGATGCTGTCGAAACCGCTGCCAGTCCGCAAACCCGAATCTACACAAAGCTGGCCAATACGAGTTTCAATCTCGATGTCCTTGCTCTCACCGCCAGCAAGGCGGTCAACACGACTTACACCGGCACCGTTACCGTCGATCTGGTCGACGCCTCGACATCGAGTTGCCCGAGCGGCAGCGGATTGAATACGGCGACCAACATCACCTTTTCCGCCGCCAACAAGGGAAGAAAGCCGGTCACCTTCAATTACGCCAATGCGGCAAAGAATGTCCGTGTCCGGATGAAAGTCGGCTCCTCGGCAGCGGCCTGCTCGACGGACAATTTCACGATACGCCCGCAGCAATTTACGGTTGCGTCCAACATGACCAACACGGCCCTGACCGGAACGCCGAAAGCAGTCGCCGGCACAGCCTTTACGCTGACCGCCAATGCCGGCGTCGGTTCTGGCTACGATGGCACGCCGACCATCGACACAACGAAGGTCAATGACCATGCCGGCGCGGCCATCGCGGCGGGAACCTTGAGCGGTACGATGGCCGCGGGAACCGGCACCTCATCGAGCGGGACCGGTTTCAAGTACCTTGATGTCGGTAATATCCAGCTGGCGACCGATGCAATGGTCGACAGCGGCTTTTCCGTGGTCGACCAGACCTCCGACTGCATTTCCGGAAGCACCTCAAACGCCCTGTCCGGCGGCAAGTACGGCTGCAATATCGGCAGCGTTGCCTCGGCACGCTTTGGGCGCTGGTACCCCAGTCACTATTCGTTCTCCGGAACGCTGACGCCAGCCTGTGTTGCCGGCAATTTCAGCTACATGGGGCAGGATGCGCTCGGCCTGGCTTTGACGTTGAAAGCGCATGCATCGACCGGCCTGCCGGCGACCTCCGGCGATCCGGTAACCAGTCGCTACACCACCGGTTACACCAATCTGGCCGCAGTCACGCTGAGTGGCAACAACGGCGGCACGGCAGTAGCAGCCAGCCGCCTGAGCACACCCGCTTTTCCGACGATGCCCAACACTGCATTGTGGTCGGCCGGGCTGTTCACTATCGCCGACACCTATTCGTTCTCCAGATTGGCGGCGCCGGATGGCTCCTACGAAACATTCAAGCTCGTCGCTTCGCTGACCGACCCCGATAGTTCCGCGCTGATCGGCACCGCCGCGCAAAAGGAAACCAACACGACGCGCATCCGCTACGGACGCCTGAAAATCGACAACGCCTACGGCTCGGAATTGCTCGACCTGGCCATCCCTTTCGAAGCCCAATACTGGTCGAGCAGCGGCTATTACGTCACCAATCGTGACGACAGCTGCACCAGCTTCAACATGTCCAGCCTGATGATGTCGGGTTTTACCCAGAATCTGGCGGCGTGCGAAACGCAAATTTCGCCAACGGGAACGCAAACGCTGGTTGCCGGCAAATTGCCGCTCAAACTGACCAAGCCCGGGGCGGCCAATCAGGGCAGCGTTCTGCTGACGCTCAATATCGGCAGCGCGGCATCCGGTTCGACCTGCGTCTCGGCGACCTCATCGTCAGCCACCGCCGCCAATATGCCGTGGTTCGGGACCACCAATCCCGCCGGACGCGCCAAGTTCGGCATAGCCAAGTCGCCCTACATCTATTTCCGGGAAAGCTTCTAAGGCATCACACTGAAGGGCAATGAGCCAACGCTTGCCGTTCAGCAATCAAACGGCGCCACGGTAATCGCCGGATCGCGGCAGCGCTCGACTGTCACCTGAACCTGCCGCTCGATTCCGGGCGCCTTGACCCCCGTCGCCGTGGCTTGCGAGGTTATCCGGTAGATGCGGAGCTGCCGAGAGCCTTCGGTGGTATCCCAGCTCAGGCAAGAGACCGTCACCGTGTGCCCCGGAATCGGCTGCGTAGCATTGGGAAAACAAGCCGGCAGCCCGGCGCTCTGGGCATTCGGATCCAACTGGTACATGCCCCACTCCGCACCGCCCCGCGCTGCCTGATAGGCCCGGGCGCCGCCGATGTCGGCCGCCAGGTTCACATGCGACGTTGACACGACATTGGCGATAACGGCCGCCAAAACGGACATCAGCAACAGCAGGAAGACGCCGGTGATGATCGAGACGCCGCGCTGGCGTCCGAGAAGCGAAATTCCCGAATCCCAGGGTCGACCGGAAAAATTGCCCAAAATTGAAATCATGGCGTATTCAGTACATCGACCTGATGCAGCAACTCGACCGACTCGCCATTGCGCGTCAGCGTCAGGCGCAGGACGACCAGCCCGTTACGCTGCAGGATCGCCGGCGTGTAGTTGAAGGAGCAAGTCGCACCGACGTTGTCGGCCATCACCGCCGCGACGCCGCCGAGCGTAGATGTAACTGGTGGCCAAGCGTGACCGAAGGCAAACCCCGAGCGTCGAATGAGTTGGCCGGTGGCAACGCTGCATTCGTAGATCACCGGTCCGCCAACAATCTGGAAGCGGCTTTGCGGCGAGGCCAGCGGAAACTGCGTGCCGGCCGGGGCGAAAGTAATGCTGTTGACGCCGACGCCTGCCGTGGCTGCCCGCCGGCTGGTCCCCTCATAAACATCCGAACCAGATTGACCCAGGTTGAAAACCACCAGCTGGTCACCGGCCAAAATCGTCACCGGCGGCCCGAGCACATCAAAAGTCGTGTCGGTGTTGCTGGCGAAATTCAGGATGTCGCCACCGCCGGTGGAGTTGAGTTCAGCCCGATAGCGGCCGGCGTCGCGGATCGGCACGAATTCGATAAAATTTCCCGACACCCGGACACTGTTGGGCAGCGCCCCCTGTAACTCGCGAGCAATCCGACGCAGGGTGGTATCAGCTGCATCCGACAGCTCGGCCCGGTTGCCGGCATCGATGTAGGCATCAACCTGGCCGCGCCCGAACATCGCCACCATCGAAACGACGATGCCGGTGATGACAATCGAAATGATCATCTCGACCAGGGTGAACCCACGGTCAACCCGGAAAAACGGCCGAAAATCAAATGCGCGGCGCATAGCGGAAACGATAGCCGGTGAGAGAAAAGGTTTCGGTGCCGCGGGTAACGGTCACCGTGACACTCAGCGCCGCCGTGTCATCAGCCAGCCCCAGAGCAGTTCCGGCCCGGGCGACGGCAACGCTGGCGGTATAGCCAGTCATCACGTTGCCGCCTGAAGGATCGCTGATATTGGCCCAGGATTGGCCGCCGTAGTCGGAAACGTTGTCATAAGGTGTATCGGGCCCCACGCCCAAACGGGACTCGCCACCACTGAATGAGGCCGTGGTATTGGTGTTCTGCGGACTGGCGCAAGCGGCGTAAGATTGCGCCGTTGACGCCGCCGGATCATCCGGATCGCACCAGGTAAACGGTTGGTGCATGACCTCGTTGAGCAGGGATTCGGCAATGGCAACCAGTTGCTTGGTCAGCATCGGATCGGCGCTGGCCCGGATCGCCGGGTTCATCACCGATACCAGGCCCATCACACCAACGCTGACGATGACGATGAACACAATCTGCTCGATCAGCGTAATGCCACGCTGCAAGGCTGGCCTAATGGACATAACCCGTTTCCGCCTCAACGGTGATCACCAGCGCGGCAGGAAGTCCGGAGATATTGATGGATGTTGCGGCAGACGGGCGCCCGGCGGCATCGAAGACCAGGCTTGTCTGCGATGACGAGAACCCAGTGTTTCCGGTGGCAACGACGTTCAGGCTGCCCCCGTCCGGCCCGGCCAGCGCGTTGCCGCCAGTGCAATCGGCCGCCCCGTAGGCACCGGAAATGGTAAAGGCAACACTATCCGGCCCCGACGAAAAATGGACGCAGACGGTGCGTCGCGCCGCAATCGCCGACTTTTGCGCATAACGCAGCCCGGCCGCGATCTGATCCCGCAGCCCGCGATCTTCGAAGCCGCTGCCGCCACGCCAGCGCGGCACGAAAACCGCCGCCATAATGCCAAGCAGGATGATTACCACGATCAGCTCGACCAGCGTAAATCCGGTCTGACTCCATTTCCTGGAGGCCACAAAGACGGAAGGCCCGGTGAGAGCACCAGGCCTTCGATCAGGCACACGCATGTACGTGCCTGACTTGCTTGATTAGCAAGCCGAAGTGGTCAGCGTGTAGGTCGGCGCAGTAGTTGCAGTGGCCGGCGCATATACCACCTTACAGCTACCTGGCGTCTTGGCATTGGCCATGCGGATTTCGTTGGCTGTGGCCGTATCGAAATCAGCCGGAGGCGTGAGATCCATGACCAAAGCCAGTTGCGCTGCCGTACTGGCAAATCCGTAAACCAGGGAAACTGCCGTGCCATTGACCGTTACCGTTCCGGTTGCCCCGCCCTGGCCAGCTGCCTGCGCCTTGGCGTAAAGCATGGCATTGGCCGCCGACATGGAGCCGGAAACACCCTTGATCACCGAAGTCCGGGCATCACTCGACAGATCGACAAACTTCGGCAGGGCTGTCGCCGCCAGAATACCAAGAATGACGATCACAACCACCAGTTCGATGAGCGTAAAACCTTTTTGCATAGCTTTCATGACCAACTCCTAAAAATTAAAAAATTAACATCCGGTCGTGGTCAGGCCACTGACTATCGGGGCAGCATTGGCTGCCGCCTGGGTGTAGGTAAAGACACAGGTTGCCGGGGTCGTTGCACCGACGACGCCAAAGGTGGCGACAGTCCCGGCATTGGTATAGGTATAGCCTTCGACTTGCAACTGCGCGGCGGTTGGATTGAAGACCCCCGTCAGGCCGGCCATCGACAGAAGGCCTGCCGTTCCGATAGCGGTGACCGTCGGATAGGCGTTGGTCATGTTGACTACCCCGCTTTCGGTGCACACCGTCCCCGCGCCGGAAACGATGTTGTTTGCCGTACCGCCACCACCGGGGCAAGCAGCGGCGTCAGCGACGCCGGCGCGCGCCAGCGCCGTGGCATGCACCAGCGCCGAAGCAGCCAAAACGCCGCCCCGTGCCGCCTGCAATTTGGCGATACGGGCATCGCGCTGCAAATTGACAAATCGGGGCAAGGCAACGGCGGCCAGAATGCCGAGAATAATAATGACGACGATCAGCTCAATCAGCGTAAAGCCGAACTGGCCACGTTTGCCGGAAATAGATTCTTTGTTCATATCTGCCTTAACGACTGAGAGTTTTATAACTTTAGACATATTGCCCCTCCTCCTCAAGTTTATTCGCGTTTATCTTCCAGCCGCAACAAGCTAACCCCTGCAACGACCTCTCGTGCATTTTGAATGCCTCCATTACGACTGATCCGAAAGCGGGCCCGATGCCCATCGTGGAACAGGTAAACCAGTTCTTTCGCCTGGCGGTCGAAATACCAGACCGACCTGCCTCCCGGCATGGCATCCAACTCGCCAACATAGCTTGCCGGTCGCACCGCAACCCAGTCGACAGGATTATTGCTCTCGGGCAAAACGCCGCCAGCGCTTTCCCGATGAACCACGACCTCCATAAGTCCCAAACGCAAAGCTGCGACATCCGCCTGCACCATTGCCTCTTCCATATCGACCCGCGTGCGCTCCAGTGCCCGCATCATGAACAGCGCCAAAACGCTGATCAGGACAACGACTAGCGCAAATTCGTAGTAGCGCCGCATGGCCGCATCAACGCTTGATGGCGACCTTGCCGAGGTCCCACATCGGCAGGAAGATACCGAGCGCAAGCACCAGCACCAGCGCGCCCAAGCAAACAATCAGGATCGGCTCGATCTGCTGGCCGAGCGTCTTCAATTCATATTCGACTTCGCGCTGGTACATCTGGCCGACTTCTTCGAGCATGTCGTCGAGCGCCCCGGACTCCTCGCCGACCGAGATCATCTGCAACACGACCGGCGAGAAGAATCCCGAGGCAATGGCCGAACGGACAACGCTTTCACCACGTTCGACGGTATCGCGCATGCCTTCGATCTTGGCGGCGATAAAGCTGTTATCAACCGTTTGCGACGAGTTGGTCAGGGCCTGCATGACCGGCACACCGCTACGCATGCCGAGCGCGAAGCTGCGGGCGAAGCGGGCCATCGCCGCTTTGCGGACAATCTTGCCGGCAATCGGAAATTTGAGGACCAGCGACTCCCACTGCATGCGCCCTGCCGCTGTGGCAACCCAGGCCCGGAAAATGAATACAGTAGCAATGGTGCCAACGAGCATGGCTGGCCACCAGTTCACCATGAAATTGGAGAAACCGAGCAAAATTTGCGTCATCAGCGGCAATTCAGCGCCGAAGCCCTGAAAAACCTTGGCAAAAGCCGGGATAACAAAAATATTGACGACGACGATGGCCGCCGCCATAGCCATCACGACGAACATGGGATAACGCAGTGCCGACTTGACCTGTTCGCGCATGAAGCGCTCGAATTCGAGGTGATCGAACAGACGGAGGAAAATTTCGTCGAGCAGGCCGGTCGCTTCGCCCACCCGCACCATCGAAATATAGAAGGGGTTGAACACTTCGGGATGGCGGGCCAGCGATACCGACAGTTCACGGCCGGCCTCGAGGCTTTCGCGCACGTCGCGAATGACCTCCTTCATCGCCGGGTTGGTCGCCGACTCCTGCAGGCCGCTCAAGGCGCGCATGATCGGCACGCCAGACTTGAGCAGCGTGTGAATTTGCCGCGAAAAGAGCAGGATATCGACGTGTTCGACCTTGGGCTTGAAAAAAATCAGCTCGATATTTCCGCCGCTTTTTGCCGTGGCGCGGGTCTCCTGAATCGAAACCGGCGTGATGCCGCGACCGAGCAGCACGTCAGCGACATTGCCCGAGGTGGCGCCTTCGAGCACCCCCTCGATCAGGTTGCCGCCACCGTCCCGGCCCTTGTAGGCAAAGTTGGCCACGCCGGCTTATTCCTCGAACTGGTTGCTGATGCGCATGGCTTCGGAAACCGTTGTCCGGCCCGAAAGCACCAGACGGACGGCGTCGCGGCGCAGCGTTTCGCCGGCCATCTGCTGGCGGGCAACCCGCATGAATTCGCCCGGGTCTTCATGGTTGATCGCTTCGACCACGCTGTCGCTCATTTCAAGAAACTCGTAGACGCCGCTCCGCCCCTGATAGCCGGTATTGGCGCAATGGGCGCAGCCACGACCGTGATGATAGGTGTGGTCGTCGATGCCATTGCCCAACTCGTAGCGCAGCCATTCATGCTCGTTCGGCGTCAGGGGATAGGCCTCGCGGCAGTTGCTGCAGATCAGCCGGACCAGACGCTGGGCGATGACCATATGGACCGACAGCGCCACCATGTAGCGCGGCACGCCCATGTCGAGCAGGCGGATCGGCGTCGATACGGCGTCGTTGGTGTGCAGCGTGGACAGCACAAGGTGGCCGGTCATGGCAGCGCGCATGCCGATTTCGGCCGTTTCCTGGTCGCGCATTTCGCCGATCAGCACGATATCCGGGTCTTGCCGCAGCACGGTACGCAACACGCGCGAGAACGAAAGATCGATCTTTTCGTGCACCTGCACCTGATTCAGGCCGCCGAGCCGGTATTCGACCGGATCTTCGACGGTAATGACCTTCTTTTCCGGGCTGTTCAGTTCGTTGAGCGCGGCGTAGAGCGTCGTCGTCTTGCCGGAACCGGTCGGGCCGGTAACCAGCACCATGCCGCTCGGGCGTTTCAACGCGTGGCGCAGGCGATCGAGCACGCGGGGCGGCATGCCGATCTTGTCGAGTTCGAGCAGGCCGGTATTCTGGGCGAGCAGTCGCATGACCACCGACTCGCCATACTGTGTCGGCAAGGTCGAGATCCGGACGTCGACCGGGTTGGCCCGCACCTTGATATTGAAGCGGCCATCCTGCGGCAGGCGTTTTTCGGAAATATCCAGCCCGGACATCAGTTTCAGACGCAAGGCGACGGCCGATGAAACCTTGCCGTCGGCTTCGGTCTGGATGTGCAGCACGCCGTCGATACGGAAACGGATGCGCAGCGACTTTTCCTGCGGCTCGAAATGGATGTCGGAAGCGCGTAGACGCATGGCTTCCTCGAACACCGTTTGCAGCAGCTTGACAACCGGTGCATCCTCGGCGCCTGGATTGAGGCCGAGCAGGTCACCGAATTCGATCGGCATGTCGCCGAGTTCGGCGGTCAGTTCCTTGGCCAGGCCGGTAATCTGCTCGCCACGGTGATAGACGCGGTCGACCATGGCCAGCAGCTGGCTTTCGGTAACGACGGCGAGGTCGATCTCGCGTTTGACCAGACGGGTGATTTCGTCGTAGGCCTGCAAGTCGGTCGGATCGGCCAGGCCGATCTGCAAACGACCATCCGGCAGCTGCTCGAGCACCATCGCCCGAAAACGCCGGGCCGGCGCTTCCGGTAACAGTTTGATCAGATCCGGCTTGGGCGTGAAACTCTTGAGGTCAATAAAGGGAATCCGCAACTGACGAGCCAGCGCCTGCGAGATGCCTTCCTCGGTGACGTAGCCGCTCTCGACAAAAACCCGCCCAAGCTTGCGCCCGGTGCGTTTCTGCTCGTCGAGCGCAATTTTCAGTTGTTCATCGGTTAGCAGGCCTTGCTGGATCAGCAGGTCACCGAGCCGGACTTTTTGCGGGGGGGGCATCCCGACCTCCAAAACACCTTAAGAAACTGCGTTAACAATATGAAGTTACGGCTTAAGTTTCCACAGTAGACGTTTTTTCACCCCCCGACAAGTCAGCCACGCCTTTAGTTCCTGCGTGGCTGACGATCAGCGATGCCGGTTGCCGCTGTGATGCTGCTGCGGTCGACTCGGGTTTTGCGCCGTTTTCTTCGCCTGTGGCCGGCCGGGTTGCGGCTTGCGCGCGCCGCGCGGCGGCTGTACCGGCTTGGGCGGCGCGATGGCTGATGCCTCAAAGCCCGGAATGACGAGGCGCTCGAGATCGCGCTTGATCAGTCGTTCAATGTCACGCAGGTTGCCGCGCTCGTCGTGGCTGACCAGCGAGATCGCCTTGCCTTCCATGCCGGCACGGCCGGTACGACCGATGCGGTGCACGTAGTCTTCGGCGACATCGGGCAGCTCATAATTGATCACGTAGGGCAGCGCATCGATATCGATGCCGCGCGCCGCGATATCGGTCGCCACCAGCGCCACCAGCTTGCCTTCCTTGAAATCGGTGAGGGCACGGGTCCGCGCCCCCTGCGACTTGTTGCCGTGGATGGCCGCCGAACTGATCCCGGATTTTTCCAGCGTCTTGGACAGCGCATCGGCACCATGCTTGGTCCGGGCAAAAACCAGCACCTGATGCCAGCCGCGGGTTGCAAACAGGTGGCAGAGCAGTTCCTTCTTCTGGTCGCGGTTGGTTTCGATGACGCACTGGGCCACCGTTTCAGCCGCCGTATTGCGCGCGGCGACATCGACCGAGGCCGGATTGTGCAGCAGGCCGGCGGCCAGTTCGCGGATGTCCGGCGAGAAGGTGGCCGAGAACATCAGGTTCTGCCGCTGCTTCGGCAGCAGGGCGATGATCTTGCGAATGTCGCGGATGAAGCCCATGTCGAGCATGCGGTCGGCTTCATCGAGGACCAGTATCTCGATGGCCGAGAGATCGGCCGTACGTTGCTGAATGTGATCAAGCAGGCGGCCCGGTGTCGCCACCAGGATATCGACGCCACGGCGCAGGTTGGCGATCTGCGGATTGATGCCGACGCCGCCAAAGACGGCCAGCGAGACGATCGGCAGATGCTTGCCGTAGGTGCGCACGCTTTCTTCGACCTGGATGGCCAGTTCGCGCGTCGGCACGAGAACCAGCACGCGCGGCTTCTTGGTGACGCGGGCGAGTTGCCCGGCCGGGGCGCTGGACAGGCGATGCAGGATGGGCAGCGTAAAACCGGCCGTCTTGCCGGTGCCGGTCTGGGCCGTGGCCATCAGGTCGCGGCCGGTCATGACGGCCGGAATGGCCTGCTGCTGGATAGGGGTCGGCGTGTCGTAACCTTGGTCGGCAACGGCGCGCAGAAGTTCGGCCTTGAGGCCGAGATCGGAAAAATGCATGGAAATCCTTGGATAAAGCCTGACCGGATGGGCCAGGGAGCAACATGACAGCGAGGGTCAGGAGATACCGGATTTCGATTTTGGGCATTTTTTCCGGTTGACCGTAGCAAACACGGTTAACCCAAAAAAAAGCCCAGATCCGGCAGTTGCGCCCCCTCGCTGGCGGCGCGGAAAAATTCAGACGATCAGATCTGGCTCAGGCCACGCTCAAGATCGGCCTGCAGATCCTCCACCGCTTCGAGGCCGACAGCGATGCGCAGCAGCCCTTCGCTGATGCCGGCCGCGGCCCGGGCTTCCGGGAAAATGCGGCCATGCGTGGTGGAGGCGGGATGGGTAATGGTCGTTTTAGTGTCGCCGAGATTGGCGGTAATGGACAGCAGGCGGCAATTATCGACGACCTGCCAGGCTTGTTCGCGGGCGCCCTTGACTTCGAAGGCTACGATGGCGCCGCCCGATTTTTGCTGGGTTTTCGCCAGTTCGTGCTGCGGATGGGACGGCAGGCCGGGATAAAAAACGCGCGCCACTTTCGGATGCGCTTCGAGCCAGGCAGCCAACTGCGCCGCATTGGCCGATTGCGCTTCAACACGCAGCTTCAGCGTTTCAAGGCCCTTGAGCAGCACCCAGGCATTGAAGGCCGACAGCGTCGGGCCGGCCGTGCGCAGGTATTTGAAGACTTCTTCGGTCAGTTTCTTCGGACCACAGACGGCGCCGCCCAGCACGCGCCCCTGACCGTCAAGGAACTTGGTCGCCGAATGGATGACCAGATCGGCGCCCATGTCGAGCGGACGCTGCAGGATGGGCGTGCAGAAACAGTTGTCGACGGCGACCAGGATATTTTTGGCGTGAGCGATTGCGGCCAACGCCCGAACATCAGCGATTTCGGTCAGCGGATTGGACGGCGTCTCGAGGAAAAACAGCTTGGTTTCCGGACGGATCGCCGCTGCCCAGGCTGCCGGATCGGTATGCGAAACGAAGGTCGTCGTAATGCCGGTGCGCGACAGGATGTTGTTGAACAACTGCACCGTGGCGCCGAACAGGCTGTTTGAAGCGACGATGTGGTCGCCCTGCTTGAGGTGCGCCAGCACGGCGGCCATGATGGCCGACATGCCACTCGCCGTGGCGACACAGTCCTCGGCGCCTTCCAGCGCGGCAAGGCGTTCCTCGAACATGGTGACGGTCGGGTTGGTGAAGCGGGCGTAGACATTGCCCTCTTCCTCGCCGGAAAACCGCTTGGCAGCGGCCGCAGCACTCGGGAAGACGAAACTCGACGTCAGGTAGAGCGCTTCGGAATGCTCGCCGAACTGGCTGCGTTGCTGGCCGGCACGAACAGCCAGCGTTTCCGGACGGTAATCGGGCAAATCAGCCATGGTCAATCCCGTGAGTCCTCGGCCAGTTGCAGGACGAGCTGCTGCGAGGCCTTGCCATCGCCGTCGTCGTCGTTCTTCGAGCCCTTGCCGCCACGCTTGCCCTCGACCGCATCGAGGTAATAATCGTCGATGTCGCCCGTGATGTAGCAACCGTCGAAACAGGACGCATCGAACAGGGTCAGGTCGGCGCGCAATGAGGTAATCGACTCCTTGAGCGCCTCGATGTCCTGATAAACCAGCGCATCGGCACCGATTTCAGCGGCAATTTCGTCACCTGTGCGGCCCGTGGCGATCAGTTCGGCCCGCGTCGGCATATCGATGCCATAGACGTTGGGGAAGCGCACCGGTGGCGCGGCGGAAGCGAAATAGACCTTGACCGCGCCAGCAGCACGCGCCATGTCGACAATCTCGCGGCTGGTCGTGCCGCGGACGATGGAGTCATCGACCAGCAACACGCGCTTGCCCTTGAATTCCTGGCCAACGGTATTGAGCTTCTGGCGCACCGACTTCCGGCGCATCGCCTGGCCCGGCATGATGAAGGTACGGCCGACATAGCGGTTCTTGACGAAGCCTTCGCGGAACGGAATGCCCAGCACCTGCGCCAGTTGCATGGCCGACGGACGACTGGAGTCAGGAATCGGAATAACGACATCTATTTCGTCAATCGGAATAAATTTCTTGACCTTCTCGGCCAGCTTTTCACCCATGGCCAAGCGCGATTCGTAGACGGAAACGCCGTCGATCACCGAGTCCGGACGAGCCAGATAGACGTATTCGAAAATGCACGGCGCGTACATCGGCTGCTGGGCGCACTGGCGGCTGTGGAACTGGAAATTGAAGTCAATGAAGACAGCTTCGCCCGGCTCGATATCACGCACCATCTTGAAACCCAGCGTATCGAGGGCGACGGACTCGGACGAAACGAGATACTCCATGCCTTCCGGCGTTTCGTTCTGGCCATAGACCAGCGGCCGGATACCGTGCGGATCGCGGAAAGCGAGCAGACCATAGCCGGCGATCAGGACAACGACGGCATAGGCACCTCGGCAACGGCGATGCACACCACCAACCGCCTGGAAGATGGCATCGACGTCGAGCTCGTAACCATGCGCCGCCGACTGCAGCTCATGCGCCAGCACGTTGAGCAGAACTTCGGAATCGGAGTTGGTGTTGATGTGCCGGCGATCGAGACGGAACATCTCGCCCTTCAACTGCTCGGCATTGGTCAGATTGCCGTTGTGGCCGAGACAGAGGCCGAATGGCGAATTGACGTAGAACGGTTGCGCCTCGGCAAAGTTGTAAGCCGAACCGGCGGTCGGGTAGCGGACGTGGCCGATGCCGCAATTACCCGGCAGGGCGCGCATGTTGCGCGTGCGGAAGACGTCGCGGACCAGCCCCGGCCCCTTGTGCAGGTGAAAAGTATTGTTCTCCGCCGTGGCGATCCCTGCCGCATCCTGGCCGCGGTGCTGGAGCACCATCAGGCCGTCGTAAAGCAGCTGATTGACCGGCGTTGTCGCCATTACACCCAAAATCCCGCACATAGTATTTCCTGCTTAGCTAAATCGAATTCGTTTTGCCAAATCGTCAGGCAGCCAAGGTTTGACTGCCATAACGACGGTTTCCAAAGGCGCTGCCAGCGTTGCATTCCGCCACCACGCTTGCGTCGGCGCCGAAGTCATGCCCCCCAGCCCGACCAGCACCATGCACACCAGCACACCGCGCATCAGCCCGAAGATCATGCCGAGAATGCGATCCGACACGGACAGGCCCAATGCTTTGACCATGCTACGCACCACCATGTTCAACACCGCCATCGAAACCAGGATGCCGACAAAGATCACGACACAACCGGCCAGCGTCCGCAAGGCGGGATCGCTCAAGCCGGCAAAAACCGAATTCCCGACCGGGGCGCCGAACTCGATCGCAGCAAAAATCCCGATGCCCCAGGCCGCCAGGGCGATGACTTCGCCGACCACGCCGCGCCACAAGCCAAACAGCAGCGACACAACGACGATCCCGATCACGACGTAATCAAAATACGTCATGGCTTGGCTGCAACGACTCCGCTGACGCCGATCCGTTTCATCTTTTCAAGTGCCTTGTCGGCGGCTTCACGACTGGCAAACGGGCCGGCGCGAACACGGGTTTTCTTGCCCTGCGGCGTATCGAGCGGCTCACTGAAGGTCTTGATCCCCTCCTCGCTGAGCTTGGCTTTCAGGCTCTTGACATTCGCCTCGTTGGAAAAGGCACCGATCAGGACCAGATATTCGCCATTTTTTGCCGCTGGCTTGGCTTCAGCCGGCTGACCGGCCAGAATCGCAGCGGCCCGCTTGGCATCGTCCGCCTTGGGCTTTTCGGCAGGTTTTTCAGGGGCTTTGACAGCCGGTTTCTCGGCTGCTTTTTCCGGCTTTGCCGCCGGCTTTTCTACAGGTTTCTCGGCTGGTTTGGCATCCTTGGCGACCTCGACAACGCGGGCCGTCGGCTTCACCGCTGGTTCCGCCACGGCGGCCTCGGTGCTGACCACAGGCGGTAGAGCTGGCGCTTCGGCGGGCTTGGGCTTCGCAACCGGGGCGACGGCAAACTTCGGGGCAAACGGCTTTTCGTCCTGCCCCGGAATGCGGATTTCGACATCCTGCACGGTCTGGCGCGGCTCGTGATCCATCACCATGGGCAGCACCACGGCGACTACGGATACGAAGAATATCGCCCCGACCAGACGGCGGCGGGCGCGTTTCTTGAGGTGCAACTGGGCGTCGTTGTCGTCCATGACTATGGGCTTTTCCGAAGCGCTTCTAGCGCACCGGCTACCGTGTAGAAAGATCCAAAGGCGAGGATTCTATCACTTTCAGCGGCCTGCCCCTTGGCGGCTTGCATGGCGACCTGTGCCGAGGCATGGCAAACCACCTCGCCACCAAGCCCGGTTTTGGCAATGATGTCAGCCAGCGTCTCGGCCGTTGTTCCGCGCAGCCCGGCCAGTGTCGCCAGATGCCAGACATCAACCTTGTCCTTCAAGGGGGCCAGCGCGCCGACGATATCTTTGTCGTTCAACATGCCGAGTACGGCAAAGGTCCGGTCGAAAAAACCCATACTCGACAAATTATCAGCCAGCACCCTGATCGCCTGCGGGTTGTGGCCAACATCGAGGACGATAGCCGGCTTGCCGGGAACGACCTGAAAGCGCCCGGGCAGCTCGGTTTCGATCATCCCGGGGCGGATGGCCTGCATGGTCACCGGCAATTTGTCGCCCAGTGCATCGAGCGCGGCCAGGGCAACCGCGGCGTTGTAGAGCTGGGTCGGACCGCGCAGGCCGGGATAGGCCAGCGCACGCTTGATCAGCTGGCCACCGGAGCGGCACCACCAGCGCCATTGCAGGCGGTTTTCGTTGGTTTCGGCAGCCGGCCGCTCGAAGCCGAAATCGCGACCGATCAGGCGCAGATCGGCGCCAATGGCTGCCGCATGGTCGAGCAGGCTTTGTGGCGGATTCGGGTCGGCACACAAGGCCGGCTTGCCGGCGCGGTAGATGCCGGCCTTTTCGAAGCCGATGCTCTCGCGATCCGGCCCCAGCCAGTCGGTGTGATCAAGGGCCACTGTGGTGACGATGGAAACATCGGGTTCGTAGGCGTTGACTGCATCGAGGCGGCCACCAAGGCCGACTTCGAGAATCGCAACTTCAACGCCAGCTTGGGCAAAAACCTCCCAGGCGGCCAGTGTACCGAACTCAAAATAGGTCAACGCAACGTTGCCGGCCTGCTGGCGCGCCACTTCAACGCGAGCAAAGGCGGCGCACAAGGCCTCGTCGCTCACCGATTTGCCGTTCAGGCGCACCCGCTCGTTGTAAGCCAGCAGATGCGGCGAGGTATAGCAGCCGACCTTGTAGCCGGCGCGGTCGATGATGTTTTCGAGATAGGCGCAGGTCGAGCCCTTGCCGTTGGTGCCGCCAACGACGATGACCGGGCAGTGTTGCGTCTGCCCCAACGCCGCCTTGACGAGGCGAATACGATGGAGGCCTAGCTCGATGCCGGCCTGCCCCTTAGGGTGCAGGCCTTCGAGATGGGCCAGCCAGTCTTCTAATGTCTTCAAGCGGCGGCCGGCAACTTGAGCAAAAGAGCCAGGACGCGGGCGACCTGATCGCGCAGTTCGCGACGGTCGACGATCATGTCGATGGCACCCTTTTCCATGATGAATTCGGAGCGCTGGAAGCCTTCCGGCAGCGTTTCACGGACGGTTTGCTCGATGACGCGCGGGCCGGCAAAGCCGATCAGCGCCTTGGGCTCGGCAATCACCACATCGCCAACAAAGGCGAAGGAGGCGGAAACACCGCCCATGGTCGGGTCGGTCAGGATGGAGATAAAAGGCAGGCCGGCTTCGGACAGTTTGGTCAGCGACGCCGTCGTCTTGGCCATCTGCATCAGCGAAAACAGGCCTTCCTGCATGCGGGCACCGCCGGAAGCCGTGATGCAGATGAAGGGCATTTTGTGCTCGACGGCGGTTTGCACGCCGCGCACGAAGCGCTCACCGAGCACGGAGCCCATCGAACCGCCCATGAAGTCGAACTCGAAGGCAGCAGCGACAACCGGCATGGTCTTGATGGCGCCTTGCAGGACAACCAGCGAATCGCTTTCACCGCTCGACTCGTTGGCATCCATCAGACGATCCGGGTAACGCTTGGAGTCCTTGAATTTCAGGCTATCGACCGGCAACACCTCGGCACCGATCTCGAAACGGCCCTCGGCATCGAGCAGGACCTCGAGGCGCTGGCGGGCATTCAGCCGGTTGTGGTGGCCGCATTTCGGACAAACCTGAAGGTTGTTTTCGAGATCAGTCGCGTAGAGCACAGCCTCGCAGGACGGGCACTTGCTCCACAGGCCTTCGGGCAGGTTGCCGCGGCGCTGGGCGCCTTGCTCACGCTTGATCTTGGGGGGCAGCAGTTTGGTCAGCCAGCTCATTTTTTCACCTCATCCACACCGCGACGAATGTCTGCAACCAAGGCTTTCACATTGGCGCAGGCTGTTTCCGCCGTCGATTTTTCAATTTCTTCGATAATCCGGCTGCCGACAACGACGGCGTCGGCGATAGCGGCAATGCGTGCTGCGGTCGACGCGTCACGGATGCCAAAACCGACACCAACCGGCAGGCCAGTCTTTTCGCGGATCAGCGGCAGACGCTCAGCCACCGCCTCGACATTCAGGGCACCGGAACCGGTTACGCCGGCCAGCGAGACGTAATAGACGTAACCACTGGCAATTTCGGCCACCTGGGCGATGCGCTCGGCGTTGGAAGTCGGGGCCAGCAGGAAGATCGGATCCATGCCGTGCGCCTTCATCGCGGCGCCAAAGTTGGCCGCCTCTTCCGGCGGATAATCGACGACGAGAACACCATCGACCCCAGACTGTGCGGCCTTCTCGGCAAACTTCTCAAGGCCCATCGCCTCGATCGGATTGGCGTAACCCATCAACACGACCGGCGTCTTGTCATCAGTCTTGCGGAATTCGACAACCAGTTGCATAACCTTGCGCAGCGTCATGCCCTTGGCCAGGGCGCGCTCGGAAGCGCGCTGGATGGTCGGGCCATCGGCCATGGGGTCGGAGAACGGCACGCCGAGTTCGATCACGTCGGCACCGGCCTCGACGAGCGCCTGCATGAGCGGCAGGGTCAGTGCGGCATCGGGATCACCGGCGGTAATGAAGGGAATCAGCGCCTTGCGGCCTTCGGCGTTGAGCCGGTCAAAAGCGGTCTTTATGCGCGACATCAGAAAACGATCCCGGATTTTTCGGCCACGGTATGCATGTCCTTGTCACCCCGGCCGGAGAGATTGACCAGCAGAATCTTGTCCTTCGGCAACGTCGGCGCCAGTTTGGCGGCGTAAGCCAGCGCATGGCTGGATTCGAGCGCCGGGATGATGCCTTCGATACGACACAGCGTATGGAAGGCGGCCAGCGCTTCGCTGTCGTCGATCGGCTGGTATTCGGCGCGGCCGATATCCTTGAGCCAGGCGTGTTCCGGGCCGACACCGGGGTAGTCCAAACCGGCCGAAATCGAATGCGTTTCGATGATCTGGCCGTCTTCGTCCTGCAACAGGTAGGTCCGGTTGCCATGCAGCACGCCGGGCACGCCGGCGGTCAGCGAAGCCGAGTGGCGGCCGGTTTCCATGCCGTCACCGGCGGCTTCGACGCCGATCAGGCGCACGCCCTCGACATCGATGTACGGGTAGAAAATCCCCATCGCGTTGGAACCGCCGCCGACACAGGCGATCACCGCATCGGGCTGACGGCCGGTCATTTCGGGCATCTGGACCAGGCATTCCTCGCCGATGATTTTCTGGAAATCGCGGACCAGCATCGGGTAGGGATGCGGACCGGCGACCGTGCCGATAATGTAGAAAGTGTTGTGGATGTTGGTCACCCAGTCGCGCATCGCTTCATTGAGCGCGTCCTTGAGCGTCTTGGAGCCGGATTCAACCGGCACGACAGTAGCGCCGAGCAGTTTCATGCGATAGACGTTGGCCGCCTGGCGCTTGACGTCCTCACTGCCCATGTAAACCACGCATTCCATGCCGTAGCGGGCGGCTACGGTGGCCGTGGCGACGCCGTGTTGGCCGGCGCCGGTTTCGGCAATGACCCGCGGCTTGCCCATGCGCTTTGCGAGCATGGCCTGACCGATGCAGTTGTTAACCTTATGGGCGCCGGTGTGGTTGAGGTCTTCGCGCTTGAGGTAAATCTGCGCACCGCCGAGTATTTCGGACCAGCGCTTGGCATGGTAGATCGGCGACGGACGGCCAACGAAGTGCTTCAGCTCGTATTCGTATTCGGCCCGGAAGGCCGGATCGGCCTGCGCAGCGGCGTAGGCTTCCTTCAATTCATCGAGCGCGCCAAACAGCGTCTCGGCCACGAAGACGCCACCGTAGGGGCCAAAATGGCCCTTGGCGTCGGGGAAGTTATATTGACTCATCGGCTTTCCGTACAGCCGCCACGAAGGCAGCGATTTTCGAGTGATCCTTGATTCCCTTGCTCGCTTCGACACCAGAGGAGACATCGACCGCCACCGGGCGCACGCGCCGCACGGCATCGCCGACGTTGTCTGCGGTCAGGCCACCGGAGAGCACCAGATACGAGGGGAGATTCGGCGGGATCAGCGTCCAATCGAAGACATGGCCGCCACCACCGTAGCCCTCGACAAAGGCATCCAGCAACAGACCCCGGGCGTCGGGAAACGAGCCGGCGAATTCTACCAGATCAAGCCCCGGCCTCACCCGTGCCGCCCGCAGATAGGGCCGGGCGAACTGGTGGCAATAGGTGGCATCCTCGTCGCCGTGAAACTGCAGGACGTTGATGGGCAGGGCTTCACAGGCGGCGCGGACGACGTCCGACGCTTCGTTAACAAAGAGGCCGACGACGTCGACGAAAGGCGGAATCCGCTTGACCAGCTCGGCAGCGCGCTGCGGGGTGACGTAACGCGGGCTGGGCGGGTAGAAGACGAAACCGATCGCATCGGCACCGGCCGCGACCGCCGCGTCGACATCTTCTTCGCGGGTCAGGCCACAGATTTTGATCCGAGTTTTCATGAATTCTTCATTCCTACGGTCAACCGGAAAAAACGGCCAAAATTGAAATCGCTGTTGCCTGACTCATTTCAGCAGCCCATCGAGAAAATCGTCGTCCGGATCGGGCAGCCCCCAGTGCGGTTCATAGATCGGGCCGCGGAAATACAGGCCATCCGGCGAAAAGGTCGGCGCCGCCAGCTTGCGGTCTTTCATCTGCAACAATTCGTCAATCCAGCCCGGCGATTGCGCCTCCTTGCCGATATAGACCAGCGTACCGACCAGATTGCGCACCATGTGATGCAGAAAGGCGCTGGCCTCAAAATCGAAGACAAACATATTGCCGCACTGCCGGACTTCGGCCCGCGACAGCGTCTTGACCGGTGACTTGGCCTGGCAACCCGCGGCGCGAAAAGCCGAAAAATCATGCTCGCCGAGCAGTCGACCGCAGGCTTCCTGCATCGCCGCCAGTTCGAGCGTTCCATGAAACCAGCCGACCCGCCCCGCCCACAAACCCGGCCTCTGCGGCCGATTGAGCAGCAGGTAGCGGTAACGCCGGCCACGGGCGCTGAAGCGCGCGTGGAATTCATCGCCCACCTCTTGCGCCCAGCGCACAGCAACACCCGCCGGTAAATTCGAATTGACACCCCGCACCCAGGCGGTCAGCGGACGCTCGACCGAAGTTTCGAAATGCACAACCTGATGGCTCGCATGCACGCCGGCATCGGTCCGTCCGGCACACATCACACCCACCGGCACGCCGGCAATTTCACGCAGCGCCGACTCCAGCGCATCCTGCACGGTGCCGCCCCCGGCCTGGCTTTGCCAGCCATGGAAGGCAGTACCGCAGTATTCGATGCCCAAGGCAACTCTCACAACAATGCCGCTCCCATCAAGCCAAGGCCAGAGGCCACCACCAGCAAGCTGTCGCGCAGATGCCATGGCGCCAAACTCAGATGCAGAGACTCCTGCCCGGTCGATACCGACGGCTGGGCCGCCAGCATCTGCTTCCAGGCACCTTTTTTCGGCGGCTCCTGAAGATTTTCGAGAACCAGCGACAGACGGACGACAACCCGCTCGACATCAAAGCCCAAGGCACGAACCGGCTGCAGCAGCCCCCACAGACCGGTGATCATCCCTTCGTGGCCGAGACGGAGGAACAGCCAGGCCAGACAGGCCAGCATCGCCACTAGGCGGGCGGCCTGCAGATTGGCTTCGGCCATGCCTTCAAAGGTTGGCGCCCAGGCCATGTCGCGTATTGCTTCGCCCGGCGTGTTGTAGGCCAGAATCAGCCAGAGGGTCAGCAACAACCAGCGGGCCCGCCAGACGTAAGCCAACCAGCGGCCAGTCAGTGCCGGCGTCAGCAGCACCGCCGCCGCAACCAGCAGGAGCAGGCCGGCATAGCCGACGAACTGCACGCCGATAACCGCCGCCAGCCAGATGATCAATGCGCAAGAAGGATGCAAAACCGGGCCCCCGAAATGCACACGGCCCCTTGCGGGGCCATGTGCCGATCACAAGCCTGAATTCTACCCGCCTATGCGGCCGAGTATCGTCCGAGCCTGTTCAACCAGATCAACTGACCCCTCGCCCACCACTTCCTGCAGCAGTTCGCGAGCGCCTTCAAGATCGCCCATCTCTTCATAGGCCTTGGCCAGGTCGAGCTTGGTATTGACCTCTTCCCAATGCTCATTGTGCACCGGCGCCTCTTCCGAAACAGCCGCCTCAGCCGACGGCGCATCAAGCGGCGCCATTTCAGCCGGCTCGGCACTTACTTCAGGCGGCGCGGCTTCCGGCGGTGTGGAAAGATCAAGATTGATCGAACCGATATCAAACTCCTGCGTTCCCATGGGCTGGCCCAAGAACATCGAATCCGTCAGTTTGACATCGAACTCCAGCGAGTCGCTATCAACAATACCGGCATTGACCACGGTGTCTGCCAACTTGGCATTGTCATCATCACCGCCAAAATTAAGGATATTGGAATCGATCAGTGTATCCGTGCCGGGCATCTGATTAACCACAGTCCTGGACATCGCGGCATCCGCATCGTGACCAAATTCAACAACCTGCGGCTCGTCCTGATGCGGAACCTCGGGGCGGAGCTCTTCGGGCAACTCTTCTCCACCAACCCAGGTGCCCAAGCCAACATCAAGATCGCCGGCCATTTCGGCGACCGCCGCCGGCATGACCAGGGTGCCATCCGGAGAAAAGTCAGGCGTCGACGCAGCCGGCTCTTCTTCAACCAGCGCTTGCTCAGCAACGTTGAAATCAAGATCCAGGCCGGCATCGCTCGGCTCTTCGGGCGGGGTTGCTTCGACGACCGCTGGGGCTATCTCGCCACCCAGATCGAAATCGAGCGCATCCGAATCGTTCACCGAAACCACGGTATCGGTATACGGCTCAGCCTCGGCATCTTCGGCCAATTGGCTCTTGAACTCGGGAGCAATCGTCTCCGCGCCAAGATCAAAGTCAAGGGTCATTGCATCCGGCCCGAGGTCCAGCGTCTCAGCTGCGGCCTCATTTTCGGCCTGCGGCTCCGGCTCTTTCGGGAGAACCAGAGTGTCGACCACGAATTCATCCGACAGATCGAGCGCCGCAGGGACGACCTCTGCTTCAGGCTCCACTTCCGGTTCAGGGAAAGTCGCCAGCGACTCCGGCATCGTCGTGGGTACATCGACAGGAATATCAACAGCCGCTGCGGTCATTGGCGCTTCCGGCTCGGCCGATACCTCCGGAGCAGACTGGGCATGCGAAGCCGAATACAGCGGATTGTTCGGATCAAGACCCAGACCAAGCAGCGCTACCTTTGCCCAATCCGGACCAACACCGGCGGTCTGCGCATACAACTCGCCTGCCAGCGTTTCAAACTGCTTGACGCTGTGACGGTTGGCGTAGATTTCCAGCAACTTGGCATGAATGGCCGTGCGTTGCGGATCCTTCTGCAAGGCTTCAAGAAGAATTTCCTCAGCCTGGGTATCACGGCCATAGGCCATGTATACATCGGCCTCGGCAACCGGATCGACCTCATCGGTATCAATGGTGCCCGGACCAGTCTGGCTGAATTCACCCGTCTGCGGCGGGGTATTGCCCGTATCAATGCTCTGGCCACCGGTCATGCGGAATACGGAATTGGGACCAAGGCTGGACGGCATCGGCAGCGCCGTCGTTTCAACAGACGCGCTCCTGGCGCGCCGACGGTTGTACAGGAGAAAACCGGCCAGCAGGGCAAGAACTCCGCCGCCGCCAACCAGCGGAAGCGGATCTTCGAGCAAGGAGTCGACGAAACCCGGCTCGGGTTCGGGCTCAGGGGTCGGCACAGGAGCCACCACCTTCGGCGCCTCCGGCTTCGGAGCTTCGACGGGTTTTGGTGGTTCGACCGGCTTGACTGGCTCAACAGGCTTGGCAGCCTCGGGTACCTTCGGCGGCTCGACAGGCTTGGGGGCCTCCGCAACCTTCGGCTCGACCGGCTTGGGCGCCTCGACAGGCTTCACCGCCTCAACCGCCTTGGGCTCTTCCTTCTTGGCAGGCGGTTGCTGCAACTCAGCCAGCTTCTGGTTCTTCATCTCCAGAAGTTTTTGCAACTCATTGACGTTCTTTTCCAGCGTCTGCAGACGATCCTGCGCTTCCTTGAGCGCCTTGTCCTTGGCCAACTGATCGGCCGTCTCGGCTGCCTTGCCAGCGGCAACACCCTTGGCTGCCGGGTCGGTACGCGCTACTTTGACCTGATCCTTCGACTGCTCGGCCGGCGCGGCCTTCTCTTCTACCTTGGCCGTGATTTTTCCGGCGCTGGTCTGGGTCGCAGCGACATCCGCCGCTACCGGCATCTTGGCCGTGGATGCAGCCAGCTTTTGCCGATAGTCATTCCAGTCACGCGCATGGGCGACATAGACTTTTCTTGCTTCAGCCGGCGAAACTGACTCGACCTCCGACTGTTCTGGAATATTCAGAATGGCGCCCGCTTTAAGGCGATTGACATTCTGGGCTACGAACGCGTCCGGATTACGCTGGAACAAGCCGATCAGCATCTGTTCGAGGGAAACACCTTCGTATTTGTTTTCGGCAGCGATTTTGCGCAGCGTTTCGCCCTGCTTCACAACATGCCCCCCGGTGCTCTCCGGCTTTGGCTTGGGCTCGGCCGCAAGCTTTGGAGCTGGAGCCGGACGGGGTGCAGGCGCTGCCTTGACGGGTGCCGACCTTGACTCACCAGCATAACCGCCACCGCGCACCGTCTCCACGATCCGCGCCTCGGCAACCGGGCGCGACGACTGGGAAGCCATCATTTCCGGTGGATCAAGCAGGAAAGTGTATTCGCGGACCAGACGTCCGGCCGGCCAGTTCAGCTCGACCAGAAAGTCCAGGAAGGGTTCGTTGATTGGCTTGAACGAACTCACCTTGACCACCGACTGCCCATTGGGGCGCTTCTCGACGGTGAACCGGAGGTCCAGCAAAACAGAGGCGAAATCGACGCCAGCCTGCTTGAAGACATCCTGAGACGCGAGACGAGCGGTCATCCCGCCCAGTTCGTCC
This sequence comes from Ferribacterium limneticum, assembly GCF_020510565.1. Taxonomy (NCBI): domain Bacteria; kingdom Pseudomonadati; phylum Pseudomonadota; class Betaproteobacteria; order Rhodocyclales; family Azonexaceae; genus Ferribacterium; species Ferribacterium limneticum. The sequence goes on along the minus strand of NZ_CP075189.1, from coordinate 946,735 downwards.
TTTGTCGCACCGATATCAAGCTCGGCCCGCAAAGGCTGCCCAATACCTGACAACACCGTGAGTTTACCCAGGCCGGCGGCCTCTGCAATCCACGGGGAAATTGAAAGACAAGAAGCAACGGCGAGTGCAGCTGCGCGTTTCTTGAACCTGGTTTGTACAGTTCCGTTCACGGCAAAACCCTGAGCGTCAAATTTGGGACTTTCAAATTAACATCATGTACTTAGCAATGCAAGCTAAACCCGCTTCTCAAACCTGCCCTTTTTGCATATCCCCAACAAATAAAAAGCCGGGGTCAAAGCCCCGGCTTTTTGCCAAAAGAATGGTACCGATCAGGCGTCGAGCAGAATCCGCAGCATACGACGCAGCGGCTCGGCAGCGCCCCACAGCAACTGGTCACCGCAGGTGAAGGCCGCCAGATACTCCGGGCCCATCGCCATCTTGTGCAGACGGCCGACCGGAACGGTCAGCGTACCGGTCACAGCAGCTGGCGTCAGTTCACGCTCGGAAATCTCGCGGTCGTTCGGCACAACCTTGGCCCAGGGATTGGCCTTGGCCAGCATGTCGCTGATTTCGTCGAGCGGCACATCCTTCTTGAGCTTGATGGTCAACGCCTGGCTGTGACAACGCATGGCGCCGATGCGCACACACAGACCGTCGATGGGGATCGAACCAGCCGAACGGAAAGCCGGCTTGCCGAGAATCTTGTTGCATTCAGCACCGCCCTTCCACTCCTCCTTGGACTGGCCGTTCTCGTACGGCACGTCGATCCATGGAATCAGGGAACCAGCGAGCGGCGTGTTACGGAAATTCTTCTTCGGAAAGGCATCCGAGCGAATGGTCTCGGCAACCTTGCGGTCGATGTCGAGAATGGCAGAAGCCGGATCAGCCAGCAGGTCAGCCACCGACGAATGGATGGCGCCCATCTGGGCAATCAGTTCGCGCATGTTCTGCGCACCGGCACCGGAAGCGGCCTGATAGGTCATGGACGTTGCCCACTCGATCAGGTCGTTCTGGAACAGGCCGCCAAGCCCCATGAGCATCAGCGAAACCGTGCAGTTGCCACCGATCCAGTTCTTACCACCTTTGGCCAGCGAATCCTTGATCACGTTCATATTGACCGGATCGAGGATGATCACTGCATCGTCAGCCATGCGCAGGGAAGAGGCGGCATCAATCCAGTGACCATTCCAGCCGGTGGCGCGCAGCTTGCCGAAGACTTCCTTGGTGTAATCCCCACCCTGGCAGGTGATGATGATTTCGCAGGCCTTCAGGGCTTCGATATTGGATGCATCCTGCAGCGGCAGCGAGGCTTCCTTGCCGCCGAATACGGGAGCCTTACCCCCGGCAGCCGAAGTCGAGAAATACACCGGATCGATATGGGCAAAATCTCCCTCTTCCACCATGCGCTGCATGAGGACCGAACCGACCATACCGCGCCATCCAACCAGACCAACCTTCTTCATCTCATCACTCTCCGTGAAAAATCTTTCTTACAGCGCCGCCAGCACGGCGTCGCCCATTTCCTTCGTGCCAACCTTGTTGGTGCCGCGTTCGTAAATATCACCGGTTCGATAACCTTGGGCCAAGACCTTTTTGACCGCATTTTCGACGCGCAGTGCCTGCTCTTCGAGAGCAAAAGTGTAACGCAGCATCATCGCAGCTGACAGGATGGTGGCCAGCGGATTGGCGACGCCTTTGCCGGCAATGTCCGGTGCAGAGCCATGCGAAGGCTCGTAGAGGCCCTTGTTCTTGTCATCGAGCGAAGCCGACGGGAGCATGCCGATTGAGCCAGTCAGCATCGATGCTTCGTCGGACAGGATGTCGCCGAACATGTTGCCGGTAACCATCACGTCGAACTGCTTGGGCGCCTTGACCAGTTGCATGGCAGCGTTGTCGACCAGCATGTGGCTCAGCTCGACATCCGGGTAATCGTGGGAAATCTCGATCATCACGTCGCGCCAGAGCTGGGTACATTCGAGCACGTTCATCTTATCGACGGAACACAGGCGCTTGTCGCGTTTCTGCGCCGCCTGGAAGGCGACATGGCCGATACGGCGAATTTCCGACTCGCTGTAAACCATGGTGTTGAAACCAACACGTTCGCCGTTTTCTTCACGGATGCCACGCGGCTGGCCGAAATAGATGTCACCGGTCAGTTCGCGAATGATCAGGATGTCCAGCCCGGCAACCACTTCCGGCTTGAGCGTTGAAGCATTGGCCAGTTCCGGATACAGAATGGCCGGACGCAGGTTGGCAAACAGGTTCAGATCCTTGCGGATGCCGAGCAGGCCTCGCTCTGGACGCTTTTCGCGCGGCAGCGTATCCCACTGCGGGCCACCAACGGCGCCGAGCAAGATGGCATCGGCAGCGCGAGCCAGTTTTTGCGTCGCCTCCGGATAGGGATTGTCAGTCGCGTCGACCGCACAGCCGCCGAGCAGCCCTTCTTCCATCTCGAATTTGAGATCGAGGGCCTTCAATACACGCACCGCTTCAGCGGTAATTTCGGGGCCAATGCCGTCACCCGGCAGAACACAAATCTTCATGGTTTTTCCTTATTACGCAAACAGCCAGGGCTGGTTGATACGACGTTTTTCTTCGAATTCGCGGATCTTCTCGGCGTGACGCAGGGTCAGGCCAATGTCGTCCCAGCCGTTGATCAGACATTCCTTGCGGAAGGCATCGATCTGGAATGGAATGCCATAGCCATCGGGGCGAATCACGGCCTGTGCCTGCAGGTCGACAACCAGCTTGTAACCGGGCGTCGCCTCGACCTGCTTGAACAAGGCTTCGACTTCGGCGGCCGGCAAAACGATCGGAACAATCCCATTCTTGTAGCAGTTGTTGAAGAAGATGTCGGCAAACGATTCGGCGATAATGGCCTTGAAACCAAAATCGAGCAGCGCCCATGGCGCATGTTCACGCGAACTGCCACAGCCGAAATTGGCACGAGTCAAAAGCACCTGCGCACCTTGATAACGCGGGAGATTGAGCACGAAATTCGGATTCTTTGGCCGCCCCGAGGCATCCTGCCCCGGCTCGCCGACATCCATGTAGCGCCATTCATCAAAGGCATTCGGGCCAAAGCCGGAACGCTTGATCGATTTCAAAAACTGCTTTGGGATGATCGCATCGGTGTCGACGTTATTGCGGTCGAGGGGGGCTACCAAACCTTCCAGACGAACAAATTTATCCATTACTCCACCACTTTCTGCACGGCGTCGCCGCCCTTCTTGAGGGCACCGCCAACGGCCTCGCCACTCTTGTGAAGGGCACTCTCGACGGCTTCGCCGCCCTTCTGCAAAGCCTCACCGGTCTTTTCAGCGCCGATGGCGACATCCTTTTTGACGCCCTGGGCGGTATTGCAGGCCCCCAGACAAAGCACAGCCACCAAGACAAGCCAATTCTTCATGATCGTCGCTCCTTCTTACAGAACGTCTCGCACGTCGGCAAAACGGCCGGCAATTGCCGCTGCTGCCGCCATGGCCGGACTGACCAGATGGGTGCGCCCGCCCGGCCCCTGGCGGCCTTCGAAATTACGGTTGGACGTCGAGGCACAACGTTCGCCCGGCTCCAGACGGTCGGCATTCATCGCCAGACACATCGAACAACCCGGTTCACGCCATTCGAAACCAGCCGCGATGAACACCTTGTCCAGTCCTTCCGCTTCGGCCTGACGCTTGACCAGCCCGGAACCCGGCACAGCCAGCGCCAGCTTGACGGTCGCCGCGACATGGCGCCCCTTGAGCACAGATGCCGCCTCGCGCAGGTCTTCAATGCGCGAATTGGTACAGGAGCCAATGAACACCTTGTCGATAGCGATCTGATTGATCGGCGTATTGGGATTAAGACCCATATATTGCAGGGCGCGTTCCATGCCTTCGCGCTTGACCGGGTCGGTCTGCTTGGCAGGGTCGGGAACGACAGCGTCGATGGCGACGACCATTTCCGGCGAAGTACCCCAGGTCACTTGCGGACGAATCTCTTCGGCCTTGAGCGTGACGACGCGATCAAACTGCGCACCGGCGTCGGAATGCAACGTGCGCCAATAGGCAACCGCCTTCTCCCAGATGTCGCCCTTCGGCGAGAACGGACGGCCTTTCAAATAATCGATGGTTTTGTCGTCGACCGCGACAAAGCCCATGCGTGCACCGCCTTCGATGGCCATGTTGCACAGGGTCATGCGCCCTTCCATGCTCAGGCCGCGAATGGCGCTGCCGCCGAATTCGATGGCGTAACCGTTACCGCCAGCCGTGCCGATGGTGCCGATAATGGCCAGCGCCACATCCTTGGCGGTGACGCCCTTGCCGAGCTTGCCGTCGACGGCGATCAGCATGGTCTTCGACTTCTTTTGCAGCAGGCATTGGGTGGCCAGCACGTGCTCGACTTCCGAGGTGCCGATGCCGTGCGCCAGACAGGCGAAGGCACCGTGCGTGGAAGTGTGCGAGTCGCCACAAACAACCGTCATTCCGGGCAGCGTGGCGCCGTTTTCCGGGCCGACGACGTGCACGATGCCCTGCCGCGCGTCCTTGAACGGGAAGTAGGCCAGCGCGCCGACCTCGCGGATGTTGTCATCCAGCGTTTGCACTTGTTGACGCGATACCGGGTCCTTGATGCCTTCATCCCAATGATCGGTCGGCGTGTTGTGGTCGGCCGTCGCGACGATGGACGAAATGCGCCAAGGCTTGCGGCCGGCCAGCTTGAGGCCTTCGAAAGCCTGCGGGCTGGTCACTTCGTGAACGAGGTGACGATCGATATAGAGAAGGGCCGTGCCATCTGCTTCCTGATGGACGACGTGGTTCTCCCAAAGCTTGTCGTAAAGGGTCTTCGACATGGTGCGTAATGAGGGCCGTAAAGCATTCAATTATTGCACAGGATCTTTGATTTTTGGCCCGTTTTCCCGGTTGACCGTAGCATTGGCGCCGACCCAGCCCCAGACGAGCACCAAGCCGACCAGCGCGAACAGCGAACCGAGCGTAAAAGTCCAGCCCGAGCCTAGCGACTCCCAGGTCCGGCCGCTGATCAACGCACCGAGCAAGCCGCCGGCACCGAACGACAAACTTGAATAAAGCGCCTGCCCCCGCCCCTGCGCCCGACCGGGAAACCACTGATTCACCGCCGCAATGGAAGCTGCGTGGTAAGCGCCAAACGTCAGACCATGCAATAACTGGACGAGAATCATGATGGCCGCCGATTCGACGCCCCAGCCCATGAGCAGGAAGCGAACAACCGCCGCGCCAAAACTGGCGAGCAGGATGGCGCGTAGCGAGAACTGCCGCGACAGCCGCGCCATGAACATGAAAACGACAATTTCCGCCACCACACCGAGCGACCAGAGCAAGCCAACTTCGGTCTTCGAGTAACCGTGGGCATCGAGATGGATCGAGTAAAAAACATAGAAGGCGCCATGCGCCGCCGACATCGCGAAGCAGGCGGTCATTAGCGCAATGACTTTCGGCTGACGAAGGATTTCGCCGATCGGCTGGGCATCGCGCTCATGTGGAACCGGTGGCGCTTCCGGCAGGGTTAGCGCGTAGGCCAGAATTCCCGCCAGAATCGCCCAGCATACCCAGAGCACGCCGACCGGTGGCGCCATGTCGAGCAGCGCGCCGGTCCCCATGACGGCGACGATGAAACCGATCGATCCCCACAGGCGGATGCGGCTGTACCGGCCGCGCTCTTCGCGCAGATGGTCGAAAGTCAGCGTCTCGACCAGTGGTAGCGCAGCGCTCCAGAAGAAAGCTAGCACGGCCATCGCGACCAGCATGCCAGGCAGTTTGTCGAGCCAGAAAAAGGCGGTGAATCCGGCCAGGCCGATCCCGGCGGCCAGCCGGATGATCGCCATGCGCCGACCGAAACGGTCAGCCAGCCAGCCCCACAGATTGGGGCCAAAAAGGCGCATCAACTGCATCTGCGACATCAGCAGACCGATGTCCCAGGCAGAAAAATTCAGGGATTGGAGATAGAGCCCGAAATAGGGCGAGAAGGCGCCAATGAAGGCGAAATAGAAAAAGTAGTAGCCCGAGAGGCGCCAGTAAGGCAATGCATGCATCCGGCGATTTTACCGGATGCAGGGTCGGGCACAGGCTTCGATCAAGCCTTGACGGATTGCTGGCCGGCGCGGAAGGCGAGCAGCAGGTGGTAGATTTCGTCCTTCAATTTGACGCGCTGTTTTTTCATGTCTTCGATGGTGAAGTCGGCGACTGGCATGTCGTGCTCTTCCAGATCCTCGACCTTGCCGGTCAGGCGGTTATAGGAAGCGAACTGCCGGGCAAAATAGGCATTGCTGGTCTTGAGCGCATCAATCCCGTCCTTGAATTCCGGAAATTCCTGATACAGATCGTGGTGATCAACTTGCATGGTTTTCTCTCCCTATTGCGATGATCAGCCGCCTGGGCGGCAAACGTAGAAATATTACGCGATTTCACCCGGTATGCGCGGCGTGGTACACACCACATCACCACACTGGGCGCGGTGGCGCAGAGCATGATCGATCAACACCAGAGCCAGCATGGCTTCGGCAATCGGCGTGGCGCGGATGCCGACACAGGGATCGTGCCGCCCCTCGGTCGCCACCTCGATGGCATGGCCCTGACGATCGATCGAGTGCCGCGGCTGGGCGATGGACGAGGTCGGTTTGATCGCCATGTTGACGACAATGTCCTGCCCCGTCGAAATCCCGCCCAGCACGCCGCCGGCATGGTTGGTCGCGAAGCCTTGCGGGGTCATTTCATCGCCGTGCTCGCTGCCTCTCTGGGCCACTGAAGCGAAACCGGCGCCAATTTCAACGCCCTTGACGGCGTTGATGCCCATCATGGCGTAGGCGATTTCGGCATCGAGGCGGTCATAAACCGGCTCGCCCCAACCCGGCGGGACACCGGTGGCGGTCACGGTGATTTTGGCACCGACCGAATCGAGCGACTTGCGCAGGCTGTCCATGTAGTTTTCAAGCTCCGGCACCAGCGCGGCATTCGGCGCGAAGAAAGCGTTCTCGCGAATATCATCGGCCGAAACAAAAGGGATCTCGATTGGACCAAGAGAGCTCATCCAGCCACAAATGCTGACGCTGTAACGCTCGTTGAGCCACTTGCGGGCAATCGCCCCGGCGGCCACGCGCACGGCAGTCTCGCGCGCCGATGAACGACCACCGCCACGGTAATCGCGAAAGCCGTATTTCTGGGTATAGGTGTAATCGGCATGGCCAGGACGGAAGGTGTCGGCGATGTTGCCGTAATCCTTGCTGCGCTGATCCTGATTGCGAATGAGCAGACCAATCGGCGTACCGGTGGTCTTGCCCTCAAAAACACCTGAAAGAATCTCGACAGTATCCGGCTCGCGGCGCTGCGTCACATGGCGCGAGGTGCCCGGCTTGCGGCGATCCAGTTCTGCCTGGATATCAGCCTCGCACAAGGCCAGTCCGGGCGGACAGCCATCGACGACGCAGCCGATCGCCGGGCCGTGCGACTCGCCAAAGGAGGTAACGGTAAACAAGGTGCCAAAAGTATTGCCGGACATGGAAGCAGCGTTCTAATATGGAACGAGGAGTTTACCATGCCGAGCAAAAAGCCCCCTCCCACACCGTCGACCGCAGCAAAACCCTCTACCCAGCGACCGGCGCGCAAGGGAAGCACAAACCCGGCGCCAAACCCGCGCCAGCAGCCCGACAACCGCTGGCAAAGAACCAAGCGCTACGGCTGGGACAGTCGCTAGCCGTAAACGAACAAAAGGCAGCCGAAGCTGCCTTTTTCGTTTTTCGTGATTTGAAGCTCAGGCTTCCTGCTGATCAGTTGGCCAGTTCTTGATATAGCTCTTCAGCATCTTGTTCTCGAAACTCTGCTCTTCAAGAACCGCCTTGGCCACATCGAGGAATGAGATGACGCCCATCAGCGTGCCATCTTCGACGACCGGCAGATAGCGCGAACGCTTGTCGATCATCAGTCGACGCAGGTCGTTGGCTTCCATATCAGGGAAAGCAGTCACCGGGTTGGTCACCATGACATCGCCAACAGTCAGTTGCTCCGCACTCGCCGCCTTGCCCTTGAGCGCCAGGAGGACTTCGCGAAAGGTCAGCATGCCGACCATCTTGCCGCCATCCATGACGACCAGTGAGCCAACATCAAGGTCGGCCATGCTGTCGATGGCGAAAGCCAGAGACTGTTGTGGCGCCGCTGTATACAGCGTGGCGCCCTTGACTCGAAGAATTTCCCGGACCTGCATTGCGCTCTCCCGCACTCGGTTTTAATTGGTCGGTTGATCTTAGAGCATCCTCCCGGATTCGGAAAGACTCATGGCACTTCCCGTTTCGCATAAGGTCGAATTGCAATAGCAAGAGCATTAATCAATACAAATTTTTACGCGTATTTGACAAATTTATCGGCATTGGCACTTGCGAAATGTCATAACCATCTATACACTTGGTTATATCACCTAAGGCATATATCGCTAGGATGCTTAGGTAACCTTATTACACTAGCGTATGGAGATTGAATGATGTCTACAGTTAAAACCATCGAGAAAATCGACGCTCGTGAAATCCGTCGTAAGCTTGGTCTCAACCAGCAACAGTTCTGGTCCACCCTCGGAGTGACGCAGAGTGGCGGTTCCCGCTACGAAAGCGGCCGCAACATGCCGAAGCCGGTGCGCGAACTGCTCCGTCTGGTGCACGTTGAACAAGTTGATATCAAGAACATCAAGCGTGACGACATCGAAGTTGTCGAATACCTCAAGGCTCAGGAACCGGAACTGTTCAAGTCCCTGAAGAAGTCGGCTCGCGCCCACGCCAAAAAAGCGGCCTGATTTTTGCCCCGCAAGGGGCTTCGACCGTAACAACGGGCATCACGGGGAAACAATGACCCGGATGCCCGTTTCCTTTTCTATCTGCCCAGCAAAATCAGCCAGAACTTCGACGGGCAGAGGATTCAAGCGTGATGCGGCGGCTTGCATCGATGGCCGAGCCAATCCGTAAAGGTGCACGCCAGCCAGTTTCCCGGCGAGCGGCCGGAGCAGATCGCAATATGCCATTCGCGACGCAGGCGGTGGCGCAAGGCCATCCAGCGCAAACCAGCAGGTTTGCACCCATGTCGGCGCGAGCTCGGCGCATATTTCGAGATTTTTTGACGTTTTTGCCATTTGCCACGGAACGCCGTTAATTTCGGCGACCTCTTCGGCCGTAGCACGATCAATCTTGAACCAAACTTCGCCACCCAGTTCGCCTAGATGGCGAATGCCCGACTGCACGTCGGAACGATGCATCAGGCTACCGTTGGTGATCAGGCGCACGACCAGCCTGCCTTTTTGACCAAAGCGCTCAAGCACCCTGCCGACCACACCGACCGCATCGGCAAACTCTGCGGCACTGGTCGGTTCGCCGTTGCCGGAAAACGCCACATCCATGAGCCGTTGCGCCTCGGGCGGAACTTGCCGCGACATGAAGTCGCCATTCAGTGCGTCGTCGAGAAATCCGGTCAGCTCACGCTCCAGGCAATCCAGGTCGATCGGCGGCGGTCCGCCCCGCGTCAGGTTTTCGACCTGACAATAAACGCAGGCCCAGTTGCAGGCATTGTTGGGATTGAGGTTGATGCCGATCGACACCCCGCCGGCCCGGCGCGAGATGACGGGATAAACGTAGCGCAGGCCGGCACTGTCGCGGCGGTGATCGTCTGTGGTGAGCATGGCGCATTGTATAATCCGCGACCGCCTTGTTGAGCAAAACGCCCATGTTGATTACCCGCCGTCTCGAATTCGATGCCGGGCACCGCATCCCTGACCACAAAAGCCAGTGCCGCCACTTGCACGGACACCGTTACGCCATTGAAATCACTTTGTCGGGCAGTGTCATCGACAAGGCTGGCGATGCCGCCAACGGCATGGTGATGGACTTCTCGCAGGTCAAGGATCTGGCCAACATCCATCTGGTCAATGAATGGGATCACGCTTTCCTCGCCTACGCCGGCGACAAGGCCGTTGTCGACTTTCTCGCTTCGATGCCCGGTCACAAGACCGTGATCCTCGACCGCGTACCAACCGCTGAAAACCTGGCCCGCATCGCTTTCGAGCGTCTCGACGCGGTCTACCGCGACACCTACGGCAACCATCTGCGGCTCGAACAGGTCCGTCTTTACGAAACGCCCAACTGCTGGGCCGATGCACTTCGCACCAAGCTGGATTGAGCGGAAAAAATTCTCCCCCTATACTGCAGCCATACAGCAAGCACTTTGACTGCAAGCGCGCGGAGGGGGAGATGAAAAACAAGAAAGCCAGCCTGCTCGGGCGAACGTCACGCAGGCCGGCATGAGCCCTCCCCAAGCAAAATCCCCCAAGACCGCGCTGGTCCTGACCGGCGGTGGCGCTCGGGCGGCGTATCAAGTTGGCGTCCTGCTCGCCGTTGCCAAGCTGTCGACCAACCGCCGGAAAAACCCCTTCCCTATTTTGTGCGGCACCTCTGCCGGCGCCATCAACGCGGCCGGCATCGCCTGCCTGGCAGACAATTTCGGCAAAGGGGTCTCCGTTCTGGCCACTTTTTGGCGCAACATGCACGCCGGTGACATCTACCGCGCCGACCCTCTCGGCATCGGCGTCTCGGGTGCGCACTGGATGACCATGCTGACGCTGGGCTGGTTGATTCGCAGCCGGCCGCGCTCACTGCTCGACAATTCCCCACTCCGTGAGTTGCTCAGTCGCCACCTCGATTTCCGCGGCATCGAGCGCTCGATCGCCAATGGCGCGCTGCACGCCCTGAGTATTTCGGCATCCGGCTACGAATCCGGCGACAACATCAATTTCTTTCAGGGCCACGCCGACGCCCAGCCCTGGCATCGTGTCCAGCGCATCGGCATTCGCTCCCAAATCGGTGTCGACCACCTGCTCGCCTCCAGCGCCATTCCCTTCATTTTTCCGGCCGCCAAGATTCACCGGGAATTTTTTGGCGATGGATCGATGCGCCAACTGGCGCCAATTTCCCCAGCCATCCACCTTGGTGCTGAAAGGGTATTGATCGTCGGCGCCGGACGCAAGAATGAACATCAGGAACGTCGCCGGGTCGACAGCCATCCGTCGCTGGCGCAAATTGCCGGCCATGCGCTGTCCAGCATCTTCCTCGACAGCCTGGCGGTCGATATCGAGCGCATGCAACGGATCAACCGGACGCTCGCTGCCATTCCGCCCAGCGTCAGGGATAACAACGAAATCCCGTTAAGACCGATCAAGGCCCTGATCATTTCACCCTCCGAACGCCTTGAGCGCATCGCCGCCGAACACGCCGGCGCCCTGCCCTGGGCCATGCGCATGATGCTCGGCGGCATTGGCGGCATGAACCGTCGCAACGGCACGCTGACCAGCTACCTGCTGTTCGAAAAGCCCTACACGCGTGCCCTAATTGATCTGGGTTACGCCGACACCATGGCGCGCTCGGACGAAGTCGGGGAATTCCTCGACCTTTGAGCCTGATTCGTCGCGCTCAGAACTTCCCGGAATCAAGCGCCACAGGCAGATCCGGCGTCACTTGCTCGAAACGCAAGGTCCGCTTTCCCTTGTGATCCTTGCTGAAGTCGGTGGCATCCACCTGACTGGCCAGCGGCACCAGCTCATGCCCCATCGGGCCAAGGACATCGGAGCCGGTGACAAAAACGGCCTTGCGCGCGTCGATCCGTTCCAGATTGTAGAAATCGGTAACGTAGATACCCGTGATGTCTTCCTTGCGATGATTCGGCGCGTATTTCGGCAGGTCATGCAGGAACTTGAACATATCCTTGGCGCCATCGAAGAAATGGGCGTGGCCATCCTTCCAGGTGACGACAGCCACCCAGTTCGGATATTTGGAAACCAGCATGCCGCAGACCGGACAGAGATCCTTCGCCCCCGGCCTGGGCACATTCTGGGCTACCGCCAAGGGCGCCCAGAATGCGACCAGCAGGATCAAAAAGGCGCGACGGGACATCAGCCCTTCTTCATTTCAGCGGCGCGCTTGCGGCGCTCTTCGCGCATCTTGCGAATCATGCCGACGTCTGAGGCCATGTCCAGGTAGGACTCACGTAACGCATCGTTGAAATTGCCCAACGAGCCGCCGTGTTTGGCCTGGAACTCCTTGGCCGTGCTCAGCGAGGCAAAGGAATGTTTCGAACGCTTGGTCATGGCATGTTTGAGGTCGGCGCCGATCAGGTAAACCAGGTTGTCGACCGGCACCAGCGGGCGCGGTTCGACGGTGGAGCCATAGTCCGGCCCCCAGATATTTTTCGGCTCGCGGTCGATATTGACACCCAGGCTCAGCGACAGGCAGTGGATCGAACAGACGCCATCGGCCAGGTCGTCGGCGTACTGGACCAGCATGCGGGCGCGATGATGCTCCTTGCGATCCATGCCGCAATACGGGCACTTCGGATACTTTTCGAACTCGTTTTCCAGCGGCTTCGCGTCAGCTGGTTTCTTGGGAATGAACTGGTTCGGCGTGCCGTCGGTGGCACAGGCGGTGTTCGCACCGGCTTGCGGCGAAGCGGCGGCGAAGCCGGAAAGAACGGACATCTTGAGAAGGTCACGGCGTTTCATTTTTGCTCTCCCTGAAGCTGTTTGTTAGCCGTGAAATATTAGCGCTCGATGATGTGCGGCACCTGCGACATAGTGTCGCACTCAACCCAGGAGGCTGCGCATCACGGCGTAGTAGCGGATCCCTTGCCAGAGCGTCGATACGCCCAGCGCAATGACGAACAGCGCGGCGCCTTTGAGCAGCCAGCCGCGCAGTTTCGGGCCGAGCTTGCCGAACAGGAAGGAGGCAGACAGCATCGAAGGCAGAGTGCCGGCACCGAAGGCCAGCATCAGCAAGCCACCTTCCAGCACCGAAGGCGCAGTCGTCGCCTTGACGGCCATCGCCATGGTCATCGAGCAGGGCATCAGGCCGTTGATGGCGCCACCGATCAGGGCGCCGACGACCGGGCCTTTCTGGACCGCCAGCCCGAACTGCTTGCGCAGCCAAGCAATGGGCGCAAAGCCAAGTCGGTTGCGGAAGGGCGAAACGCCGAGCAGATCAAGGCCGAGCAGGATGACGACGATACCGGCAATGATCTGCAGCACGCCCTGCAGCTTGCCGAATTGACCGGTGGAGACGAGCACGGCGCCAATCGCCGCGGCAATCAGGCCAACGACCGTGTAGATGCCGACCCGCGCCCCGTGATAGGCCAGATACGGCCAAACGCCTTTGGCGCCAAGCTTCATGAAAAACCCGGAAACCAGGCCACCGCACATGCCGAGGCAATGGCCACTGCCAAGCAGGCCGGTCATGAAGGCGAGCATGTAAGAAAACTCGGCAATGGCGTGGTGGTGGCTGTGATCCATGTGTGCTTTGCTACGGTCAACCGGGGAAAACGGTCAAAATTGAAATATTCAGCGCTGCAAACGCAGGGAATTGGCGACGACCGAGGTTGAGCTCATCGCCATGGCCGCCGCCGCGATCATCGGATTGAGCCGGCCGGCGGCGGCGACGGGGATGGCGACGACGTTGTAGCCGAGCGCCCAGAACAGGTTCTGGCGGATGATTGCCATGGTCCGGCGCGACAGGTCGATACCGGCTGCGACGCGGGCGATGTCGCCGCCGACCAGCGTGATGTCGGCGGATTCGACGGCGATGTCGGCACCACCGCCGATGGCGAAGCCGACGTCGGCCGCGGCCAGGGCTGGCGCGTCGTTGATGCCGTCGCCGATCATGCCGACTTTTTCGCCGGCTTCCTGCAACTGGCGAATGGCGGCCAGCTTGTCGGCCGGGGTGCAGCGGGCCAGCACATGGTCGATGCCGACCTCGCCGGCGACGTGGCTGGCGACGGCTTCGAGGTCGCCGGTCGCCATCACGGTTTTCAGGCCGAGGCGATGGAGCAAGGCGATGGCTTCCCGGGCGCCGTGGCGCGGCTGGTCGGCGATGGCGAAAATGGCCACCGCCTGGCCGTCGACCGCAGCGAAGACGGGCGTCTTGCCCTGTTCGGCCAGGCGCTGCGCTTCATCGGTGAGCGGTGCGCAGGCAATGCCCATGTCGTCGAGCAGCGCGGCGTTGCCGATGATGACATCCTGCCCATCGACCTGCGCCGTGACGCCGCGCCCCGGGTGGGCGGCAAAGGATTCGGCGGCCAGCGTGTCTTTCCGGCGTGGCTTGCTCCACTCGGCCAGGGCGCGCGCCAGAAAGTGCTCGGAACCCGCTTCGGCAGCGCCGATCAGGCTGGCCAGCCGGGCTTCGTCGATGCCCGGCAGGATGAAAGTGTCGGTGACGACCGGCTTGCCTTCGGTGATCGTGCCGGTCTTGTCGAAAACGATGGTGGTCAGCTTGGCCGCCGTTTCGAGCGCTTCGCCGTTGCGGATGAAGATGCCGCGCTTGGCGGCCTGACCGGTGCCGACCATGATCGCCGTCGGCGTGGCCAACCCGAGGGCGCAGGGGCAGGCGATGAGCAGGACAGCGACGGAATGAGCCAGCGCGGCGGAAACCGGGGCGCCGGCCATCGCCCAGCCGCCGAAGGTCAGCGCGGCAATGCCGCCGACGGCCGGCACGAAGCGCGCCGAAATGCGGTCGGCCAGCTTCTGCACCGGCAGCTTGCTGCCCTGCGCCTGGTCGACCAGCTTGACGATGCCGGACAGCACGGTGTCACCGCCGACGGCGGTGACCGTCATGACGAAACTGCCGTTGCCGTTCAGGCAGCCGCCGATCACCTTGTCGCCGGGCGCCTTGGCCACCGGCAGCGATTCGCCGGTGATCATCGCTTCATCGACCGAGGAAGCGCCTTCGAGCACGCAGCCGTCGGTCGGAATCTTGTCGCCAGCCCGCACGCGCAGACGGTCGCCGATCTGCACGTCGTCGATGGCCACTTCGAATTCGGTGCCGTCGGCCTCGATGCGCAGTGCCGTTTCCGGCTGCAGTTCGATCAGTTTGCGGATCGCTTCGCCGGCCTTGCCCTTGGCGCGCTCTTCCATGTAACGGCCGAGCAGGACGAAGGTGCAGATGCCGGCCGCTGACTCGAAATAGACGTGGTGATGCATCCGGAACACGCCGGGAATGCTGTAAGCCCAAGCCGCGCCGGCACCGATGGCGATCAGCGTGTCCATGTTGGCTTCGCCCTGCTTGGCCAGCATCCAGGCCTTGCGGAAAATGCTGTTGCTGCTGCCGAAGAGGATGGCAGACGACAACGCGAACTCCATGACGCGCAGGGCAGGCGAGCGGTGCATGGCCATGCCGGAAAGCATCACCGGCACGGTCAGGATGGCCGCCTGGATGAAGCGTTTCTTGGCCTCCTCGACGCGCTCCTTTTCACGCTCGACGATCAGCCGACGCTGCGCCAGCGTGTCCATCGGCCGCGTTGCATAACCCAGCGCGCTGACCACCTTGGCCACGTCGTCGCGGTCGATCACGCCATTGACCGTCACCGTCTCGGCGGCGAAATTGACCGAGGCGTAGCGCACGCGCGGGTCGCGCTTGAGCTTCATTTCAATGAGCAGGGCGCAGGAAGCGCAGCTCATGCCTTCGATGGCCAGCGAACATTCCTGCACCGGGCCGTCGACCGGCGCGACGACGGCCGGCGCTGTCTTGGGCGCGGTGATCAGGTTGCCGAGCACGGCGTCCAGCGTCGCCAGCAGTCGCTCTTCCGGCAAGGCCGCCGGGTCGTATTCGACGACCAGCGAACCGATGTCGGCGACGATGCGCACCTCCTTGATGGCCGGATGCTTGCGCAGCAGGATTTCCAGGATGTAGCAGCGCTCCTGTTCCTTTTCGAGCGAGGGCGCCAGCACCCGAAGGCGGCGACGCAGGCGGTGGGCGATCCGGAAATGCTTCATCGGGTCAGTTGGACTTGCGATAACGGACGAGCAGGAAGACGAGGTAGAACACCGTCAGCCAGGCATTGCTGTTAGCCACCGGGTTCTGCAGCCAGCGCTTGGTGATCAGGTCCCAATGGACGCGGATCAGGTAGAAGGCGACGATGTCGTTGAAGAAATTGGTGATTGCCTTTTCGGTCAGCGCGCTTTCCACCATCGGCTGGAAGCGGGCCTGCAGCGAGCCTTCGGCCGGCGGCTCGGCCGGAATGATGATCGCCTTGAGCTTGTCGAGTAGCGGCTGGAAACCGTTGTTCAGGTCGATAGACGGGGCGGCTTCCGGCTCGGCAGCCGGTGCTTCGTCAAGCGGCAGGCCGGGCAGCAGGCGGAACAGATGGCGGGCGACCTGCGCTGTGGTGCACACCTGTGCGTCAAAACGGATGGAAATTCGCTTCCAGCCACGGTCGACCGCAGCGCTGCTCAGGCCGGCCAGGGTTTTCATGCCTGCTTCGATGGCGGCCGCTGCGGCTTCGCTGCAAATCTCGGCCGGCAGTTCGAGGCGCAGATAGCCCGGCTCGCGGTGCAGGACGACGATGCGTTGCGCCAGTTCGGCGGTTTGCGTCATGTCGCCTCCGTCAGGCAGCCGGGGTTTCGCTGGCCGGCGGCGGATTGCCCTCGAATTTGTCCTGGGCTTCGGCCATCAGGTCGTTCAGGTTTTCCTTCTGGTGCAGCGCGAAATCCTTGCCCATGCCGGTCGCCTTGGACAGGCCTTCGACGATTTCCTTCTGGTACTTGAAGAGCAGGAAACCGGCCGCAATGCCACCCGCTGCACCAACGGCCAGCAGGGCCAGCGGATTGCGCAGCAGGGCCGTGCCGAGCAGGCCCTTGCCGGCGGCAAAGCCGGCGCCCGCCATCATCGCGCCGGTGGTGACCGGCTTGCTCATCATGTGGCCGGCCTGACTCATCATGTGCGGCATTTGCTTCATCATTTCTTCGGTCATCATGGTCGTTTCCTTTCAGGATTTCTGGTCTGTATTTGGGTCATTCTGAACCGGCGTTTCCTGGATGTCATGCAACATCTGGTAAATCCCCCGGCACCCCTCGCAACAAAACTGGTATTGCTTTTCGGGCGTGTTCAGCACGAAAGGCTTGACCCCGACGTCAAGGCTGCACAGGTCGCAGGCGCGGCTCTCGCTCATTTCAGCAATTCCTGCACGTGGCGGGCGAAGGTGGCTTCATCGGCCTCGCCGACGATCTTGCCGCGCACGATGCCCTTGCCGTCGATGAAGAAGGTGGTCGGCAGGCCAACGACGCCGTAGCTGCGGGCGATGGCCGAGTTTTCGTCAAGCAGCGCCGGGTAGCTGACGCCGATCTTCTTGATGAAGGCGTTGATCGTCGCCTTGTCCTGCCCGGCGTTGATGGCCAGCACCTGCAGCTTGCCCTGGTTGGCCCGGTAGACCGTTTCGATGGCCTTCATTTCGCCTTCGCAATACTTGCACCAGTCGGCCCAGAAACGGATGACCAGCGGCTTGCCGAAATAGGCGGCAGGAAAGTGCTCGGCCCCGCCATCGGCCCGGAAAGTCTGGAAGGTGGGCGCGATGCTGCCGATGTTGATGTTGGCCTTGGCTGCCTCATTTCCGCAGGCGCTCAGAAGCAGAGCGAGGATCAGAAGAAAAACACGCATCTTAGTGTTCGATCAGGATCAGGTTGGAGGTCAGCACGAACCAGGTAGCCAGCGCCGTGAACAGAATATAGCCTGCCACGGTCAACCCGGAAAAACGCCGAGAAATGGAAGGGATGATTTTGGTCAGACTCGGCACCCGGGCAAACGGCTGCATGGCCCCGGCGCCCAGCCCGGCGGCCGTGGCGACAAACAGCGGGACATAGAGCCAGTAGCCCTGGTAGTTGTATTCTGGCTTGAGGATGCAGAACGGGCAGTGATGGTGCGGGTGCTCGTAGATGTAGAGCGAAATGAAGGACAACACGCCGGTAATGGCCGCCACGAAGCCGCCGGCACTGGTCAGCGCCAGCAGATAACCGCTGACCCGCCCGCCGCGCCGCCAATGCCACAAGGCAATGCCAATCACCGCAGTCATCGCGCCGTAGAACAGCCAGATGGCTGGCAACGGTTCGAGGCCCGAGGCTTCGGCGGCGATGGTCTTGGCGTCGCCGGAGAACATGCTGCCGCAGCACGACGTGATCACATTGGCCTTGAGGCCCATGAAATACTGCAGTTCCAGCCAGAAACTGGAGATCAGGATGGGCAACAGAAGCAGTAGCAGGCCGTACTTGATGCGAACCAGCGGGTAGTCGCGGGCCTTGGTGTCGGCGTGATTGATGGCCAGCCACATGGCGGCCAGGAAAAAAATGGCCATCTGCGCGATCAGCGACGGAAAGCCGTAGCCATTGACGTTGAGCGTACCGACCGCGCACATGGCACCGACGAACATCACCGACAACCGGTCGGCGTTGAAGACGAAAAGCAGCAGCGCCGCCAACTGGACGAGCATGACGAAGGACAGCAGCGTCGAGAACAGATAGGTGCGGCGCTCCAGCGCCAGTTGCCGCTCCGAACCGCTGTTGATGTCCCAGTGCCGGATGACCTGTACGGCGAAGGGCGCAGCGGCGAGCAGCATCAGGACCGCCACGCCGGCGGCCATGAGCAGCGCGATGATGGCGGGCTGGAAGAGCATCAGCCGTCCACGAGGCGGCCGTCACGCATGCCGACCACCCGATGCACGGCGCTCGATTCGACGACCAGCGGGTCGTGACTGGTCAGCAGCACCGTCTTGCCAGCCGCCGTGAAGCCTTCGAGGATGGCCATGAATTCCTTGGATAGCGCGGTATCGAGGTTGGCCGTCGGCTCGTCGGCGATGATCACTTCCGGGTTGTTGATCAGGGCGCGGGCGATGGCGACGCGCTGCTGTTCGCCGCCGGACAGCCATTCGACCTTGGCGGCGCTGCGGTGGCCGAGCTTGAGCTGGTCGAAGAGCTCGCCCGCTGCCGTGACCAGTTCGGCCCGTGGCCGGCCGGTCGGGAAGGCCGGCAAAATGACGTTTTCGAGCGCCGACAGGCCCTTGATCAGGTTGAACTGCTGGAAGACGAAGCCGAAGCTCTGCCGGCGAATGTCGGTCAGGAAGCGCTCCGGCAGGCCGGAGATGTCCTCGCCCTTGAAGCGCACGCGGCCGCTGGTCGGCCGGCTCAGGCAGCCGACGATGGTCAGCAGCGTGGTCTTGCCGGAACCACTCGGGCCGCGGAAGGCGGTGACTTTGCCGGCTTCGACCGTCAAATCGATGCCGTGCAGCGCCCAGTATTCGTTGGGCTGGCTCTGGTTGAAAGCCTTCTTGATATTGGATAACTCAATCATCGCATCACCGAATCCGGGTCGGTGATCGCCGCCCGCCAGATCGGCACGAGCACCGCCGCTGTGTAGGGAAACACCGTGAAGAAAAACAGGGTGGCGATCTGCAGGCCATCGACGGCCGGGACCAGCGTGAATTTCGGGTAGAGCACCGACCAGCCCTTGAGCACCGGCTCGAAGACCGCCGCGCCGAAATGGAAGACATGGACGTAGGCGGCGATGAAGCCGAGCAGGAAGGCGGTCAGCGAAATGAGCAGGCCCTCCCAGGTTTTCATGCGGATGACGTCGCCGGTTTCCCAGCCGATGGCTTTGAGGATGCCGATTTCGCGCTTTTCCTCGGCCGACAGCCCGGATGCCTTCTCCCAGGCAAGGATGGCGAAGGCGAGGATGGCGCCGGCCAGTACCGTCAGCACGATGCCCTCGCGCCAGTCGAAAACGCTCTGGTAGGTGCGCAGGACCTCCTCGCGCAGGATCGGGCGGGAATCGGGCAGCGCGCTAGCCAGCTTGGCGGCCACGGTGCGCACTTCCTGCGGGTTGGCCACGGAGAGCGCGATGTCGGTGTAATGCCCGGCCGGGTATTCGAAGAACTTGCGGAAATCGTTTTCGGAAAGCAGCACGAGATCGGCCGAGAGCAGTTCGGAATCCGGCGAGAGCACGCCGCTGACTTCGAACGTGAACAGCTTGCCCGAGTAGGAACGGAAGGAAACGGTGTTGTGCAGCGCCAGCCCCCGCTCGCGAGCCAGCCCATTGCCGACCATGATGTGGCCGTCCGCCACCTCGTCGGCCGGCCGCGCCATGAAGGTGTAATTGGCGTTCAAGACCGGGTCGTAGTAATAGCCCCAGAGTCGGCCTTCCTTTTTCTGCACGCCGCGGATGCGGCCGATCTTGTCGAGGTAGCCGGGCGGGATCAGGTCATGCCGGCCGGCCACCATGCGCTGCAAAATCACTTCCGGCGAACCGGCCAGGACGAAGGTCGCCTCCGTGCGCAGTGCCTGCGTGAATAGCGTCAGCGAGGCCAGCACGAAGACGAGCAGCGTGTAGGCCAGCAGCAGGCCGATGTTTTTCGTCTTGCGCCGGGCCAATGAGGCCAGCGTGAAGTCAATCAGGTGACGTTGTTTTTCCAGCCAGATGCGCATGGGATTGGGTCAGGATAGCCGGGGGAGGAAGCAGCGAGCCGCTCGGAAAATGGTCGAAGGCGCCGGGGTGATCCTGCAGAGCCGAATGCAGGTCGGCCTGGGTCGGGTGGCGGGTGTAGCGGGCTTCGGTGAATAGCGCCAGATCGGTCAGGCCGAGTTTTTCGACCAGCGCGCGGTTGGCGGTCAGTTTTTGCTCGTCTTCCACGGTCAACCGGAAAAAAAGGCCAAAAATCAAAAGACAGATGCCGGCCAGAACCGCCAGCAGGCTGAGTGCCACAGACGATGGGCGCATCACAGCAGCTTTCTGACGGCGCCAACCACCTTGTCGGTCGTCGCCCCGAGCTCAAGCACAGCGGCCAATTTCCCGTCCGGGCCAACGACGTAGGTCGAGGTCGTGTGATCGACCGCATAGCTGCCATCAGCCGCCGTCGGCAACTTGATGTAACCCGCCCCGAAAGCCTTGGCCAGGGCGGCAATCTGCTCCGGCGTGCCGGTCGCGCCGATCATTTCGGGATGGAAGAAAGCGGTGTATTCCTTCAAATGCTGGACGCTATCGCGCTCGGGATCGACCGAAATCAGGATCAGCCTGACCCGGCTGCGTTCCTCGGCGCTCAAGGCTTTTAGCGCCTGCCCGCCCGCAGCCAGCGAGGCCGGACAGATATCAGGGCAATGCGTGTAGCCGAAGTAAACCAGCAAAACCTTGCCGCGCAAGGCTTTCGAATCGACCGGCCCGCTCGCCGACTGCAACACGAAATCGCCGCCGAGTGGCAGCTTTGGATCACGCGCCGGCGTTCCGCCACGCATCAGCACCGCCACACCGAGCAGTACGGCAAGGCCAAGCGCCACGCCGATCAACCAGTATTTTTTCATAATCGGGAAAAACAAAAGGCAGACCCAAAGTCTGCCTGCATTGTTGCGATGGCGGTAACGATCAGATCAAAAACGGTTCGATGCCCGCATCAAGGCGCCGCGCAGGGCAATCGTCACGGCCGAACCGAGTCCGACACGCTGGGCAACGGCCGGCAAGATGATCAGCGACGCCAGAGCAAAGCCAGCGCCAAGCAGCAAGGAAGCCATTTCTGGCTGATTCTGAGTAGTCGGTTTTTGATTCATGGCGTTCTCCCTTACGCGTTTGTCGCCATGCTAACGACTTCGGTGCGCGAGAGGGATGCGACATATTGCCGCACACCGTCAAAACAGCCAGAAAGCAAAACGGCCCCAAAGGGGCCGATGCAATTTCTGGCGGGTCCGGTGAGATTCGAACTCACGATGCTTTTCAGCACGCCGGTTTTCAAGACCGGTGCATTCAACCACTCTGCCACAGACCCGGAAGGCGCGCATGATAGCACAGTCGCCACCGGTACAATCTGACACAAAAGCGCACAGGATTAATTGAAACTTCGCTCCGGCTCCGTTAGTCTTAACGTTTGTCGCAATAACACAAGGGAGCTTCCCGTATGAACACCAACTTCGAGATTGCCAATCAGGGCTCTGCTGGGCTGGCACTGCAGCAGAACCGCGTTCTGCGCAACACCTACATGCTGCTCGGCCTTTCCATGGTACCGACGGTCATTGGCGCACTGGTCGGCATCCAGATGCAATTCAGCTTCCTGGCTGGCAGCCCGTTCATTTCCTTCCTGCTCTTCATGGGCGTTGCCATGGGCTTCATGTGGGGCATCGAGAAGAACAAGGACAGCGGACTGGGCGTAGCCCTGCTCCTCGGCTTCACCTTCTTCATGGGTCTCATGCTGTCGCGCATCCTGCAAGTCGCCCTCGGCTTCTCCAACGGCGGCTCGATGATCGCCATGGCCGCAGGTGGCACGGGCGCAGTGTTCTTCACGATGTCGACCGTCGCCGCCGTCAGCAAGCGTGACTTCAGCGGCATGGGCAAGTTCCTGTTCGTCGGCATGATCGTTGTCCTGCTTGCTGCCGTCGCCAACATCTTCTTCCAGATTCCGGCGCTGTCGCTGACCATTGCCGTCGCGGTTGTCGGCATCTTCTCGGCCTACATCCTGTACGACATCAGCCGCATCATCCAGGGTGGAGAAACCAACTACGTGAGCGCGACCTTGGCGGTTTATCTCGACGTTTACAACGTTTTCGTCGGCTTGCTGCAACTGATCATGGCCCTGACCGGCGAGCGCGATTAAGCTTCGCTGGCTCAACGTTAAAAAGGCGGCCTCAGCCGCCTTTTTAACGCCTGGAAATTCGCGTCATCAAGGCCGTTCGAAAACGGCGATCGACTCGACATGGGCGGTGTGCGGGAACATGTTAACCGCACCTGCCGAGACAAACCGGTAGCCCTTCTCCGTGACCAGTACCGCCGCATCCCGAGCCAGCGTACCGGGATTGCAGGAGACGTAGACAATGCGGCGTGGCGCATCTTTTCCCAGCGCCCTGACCAACTCAACCGCCCCCTCACGCGGCGGGTCGATCAGCATCTTGTCAAAGCGCCCCAGCGCTGCGATGGATTGCTCGGAACATTCGAACAGGTTGGCAACGCCGAACTCGACGCGCTCCGCCAGACCATTCGAGACCACGCTCTCGCGCCCACGCGCCACCAGCCCGGCACTGCCTTCGACACCGACTACGCTAGCCCCCGACCGGGCAATCGGCAAGGTGAAATTTCCCAGGCCGCAGAACATGTCGGCGATCCGCTCGTCGGGTTGCGGATCAAGTAGGCGCATGGCGCGGCGGACCAGCACGCGATTCACCGCGTGGTTAACCTGGGTGAAATCATTCGGCTTGAAATCGAACTCCAGACCGAACTCCGGCAAGGTATAGGACAAACGCGGACCGGGCAGCGGATGGAAGCGCAGGATGGAATCCGGCCCTTTGGGCTGCAGGTAGAAAACGATGGCATGTCGGTCGGCAAATTCGCACAACAAACGCTCGTCAGCCGCAGTCAGCGGATCCAGAATGCGCAACAGGACAGCCGTGCAATGCTCGCCAACGGCCACCTCAACCTCGCGAATGCGATCGGCCACCGTCAGCGCGCCAAACAGTTCGCGCATGGGCATCAGCAGGGCCGAGACATGGGGCGACAAAATGTCGCAGCTTCGAATGTCGGCAATGTAGCTGCTGCGCCATTCATGAAAGCCAATCAGCACCGCCCCGCCTTTTGAAACTTGGCGAACCGCCAGTCGAGCGCGGTGCCGATACCCCCAGGGCTCGCCCTGAATCGGCGGCAACATCGTTTCCGGGCGTACACGGCCGATATGCCAGAGGCTGTCTTCAAGGACACGCTGCTTGGCAGCGACTTGTGCCGAAGGATCCATGTGTTGCATGGCACAGCCACCACAAACGCCAAAATGGGGACAACGCGGTACAACGCGGGCATTCGACGGTTTGATGACGCGGACCAGATGCGCCAGCTCGAACTTGGATTTTCTCCGGAAGCTGGCGTATTCGACGGTTTCACCCGGCAGGGCGCCATCGACGAAGATGGCCTTGCCATCCTGGCGGGTAATCCCCCGTGCCTCATGGTCCAACGATGCGATGATCCCGATTGGCACGGTCAACTCCAAAAAAGCGCGAATTTTAACAATCGGTTAAACTAAGCGCCATGGCTCGCGAACTGATTACCTCCTGGGCAGACTACCAGATGGCGCTTGACCGTCTGCTGGCCATTGCCTGTCATAAAATCAGCATTTATGACGAAGACCTTGTCACGCTGAAGCTCGAATCCGCCCCCCGCCTGCTTCATATCAAACGCATCCTTCAGGCTGGGCAGAGCGATACCTTGCAAATAGCCGTTCGCAACGCCGGGCCGATCCGGCAAAAGCACCCTCTGTTTCTCAACCAGCTCACCACCTACGGCCACCTTGCCGTTGCCCGTCAAACGCCCCCGCAACTAGCCCATCTGCGCGATAGCATGATCCTCGTCGACGACAAACACGCACTGATTCGCTTTGAGCGAGATATGCCGCGCGGCAAATTACTAATCGATGAAATTGACGAAGTCCGTCCCTATTTGACCCGCTTCAGGGAAATCTGGTCAGAAGGCGGCGAAAGCGTCGCCAGCACTGCCCTTGGGCTCTGATTTTCAGGCATTATTTTGCACTGCAGCAAGTCTCGCCCACGGAAATAAATTGTTGCTATAATCGCAGACTGATTAGGTATCTCCTGATCTCCGATCAATTCAGATTTTGTTGCCTCTTGTCGATAAGGAAATCCCATGAATAAGTCTATCCTCGTTGCTGCTCTGCTCGCCGTTGCCCTGTCCGCTTGTGGCAAGAAGCCGGAAGCCCCGGCTGCTGCCCCGGCTCCGGTTGCTGCTCCGGCTGCTGAAGCTGCCAAGCCGGCTGAAGCCGCTGCTCCGGCCGCTGCCCCGGCTGCTGATGCTGCCAAGCCGGCTGATGCCGCTGCTCCGGCCGCCGCTCCGGCTGCTGATGCTGCCAAGCCGGCTGAAGCCGCTGCTCCGGCTGCTGCGAAGTAATTCTTCCAGCACAAAGAAAACGGGGCTTCGGCCCCGTTTTTTATTGTCCTGATTTTTTAAACCAGGCTTCGCCAATCAAATCCATGATCAGGGCTCGCCACGCCGACCCACTCATCCGGGCAACCCAGCGCCCTGGCAACCGCGCCAACCGCCAGTTCCGGTCGATTGTTGCGCTCGCTCAAATGAGCCGCCACCAGCGTTTGCAGGCCCGAACAATCGATTAGCCCCAGCAATTTCGCTGCCGCAGAGTTTTCAAGGTGACCATAGCGCCCGGCAATGCGCCGCTTAAGCGACGCCGGGTAAGCCGAACGCTCAAGCATCTCGGCATCGTGGTTGAATTCAAGCACCAAGCCAGCGCAACCGGATAACATCGCGCAAACATGCGCCGTCGGTTCGCCGATATCGGTCAGTACCCCCAACCGAACGCCGGAACCGGAAAAGACGAATTGCACGGGTTCCCGGGCATCATGAGGCACCGGAAAAGGCTGCACCTCGAGATCGCCGATCGACAGCGAACGGTGACTGTCGATGACACGCAGATCCAGTTCCGAATCAGCTTCGCGACAGCCAACCCAAGTCCCGTGCGTCATCCAGACCGGTAGTCCGAACTTGCGGGCTAGCCGAAACACGCCTGCGACATGGTCGCCATGCTCATGGGTGACGAGAATGCCCGCCAGATCAGATGGTGCCCGGCCAAGACGCTGCAAACGGGCCACGGTTTCCCGTAGCCCGAAGCCGCAATCGAGCATCAGGCAAGTTGCCCCGTGCTCGACGAGCAGCGCATTTCCCGCGCTGCCGCTGCCGAGCGAGGCAAAACGAATCACTGCAACTGCTGGAGGAGCAGGCCGAGAATCTTCTTTGCGGTTTCCGACTTGTCAGTACCGCCTTCGTTGGAGAGGACCTTGACGATGCTCTGTTCGCCGGCATCGCTGACATAAATACGATACTGAACCTTAGAACTGGCCGGCGGCTCGGTACTCTTCCAGAAAGCCAGCTTGGACAGGAAACCGTCGTCCTTCTTGCTGCGGTTGTCCAATTCCGGATCGACATAGCGCACGAAGTACAGGCCACGCGAGCGATCGCGGTCTTCAACCGTGAACCCGACACGATCCAGCGCCAAGCCAACACGACGCCAGGCGCGGTCAAAGCGTTCAAGCACTTCCAGCGTACCGGCGCCATCATCCGACTTGGCCAGTTTGGCACGCGGCTCGGCCTTGGCTGCAGCGATCGATGCTTCGGCACGCTTCTCTTCCGAACCGAGACGAACCATCAGACGGCGCAACATCTCGGCTTCCAGTTCCGGGTCGGCAGCTCGGGGCTGCCAGCGCGTGTCATCCTTGGCCGAAGAGGTATATACCTCCTCCATGGCGCGATGGCTGACGAAAATATCTGTTGTTCCCGGCGTTGCACCTGGCTCGAAGCGGGTACGGAACTTGTCGCGCTCGCCGGTCGAGTACAGCGAATCGAGCAAGCGACCAACGGTGTTGCGAATAATATCGTCGCCGATCTTGGCGCGATTTTCAGCCCAGTCAGTTTCCATGACCCCGGCTTCAGGACGCTCGACAGAAATGATGAAACCGGTTTCCTGCCAGAAATCCTTGACCGTATCCCACAGTTTGTCGGCCGGAGCGGCAACCACCAGCCAACGCTGGTTCCCGGAACGCTCAACGCGCACCTTGTCGACCTGCGGCAGGACAACCGAGTTCAGAGCCTGAGCCTGCGGCGTACGGTCAGCACTATAGGCCGAGAACGTGGCACTTCCCTTGCCCGCCACATCGGGCACCAGATAGCGGTCATCGCGGGCGATCTGGGAAAGATCCGGCGGCACTTCGAGGCTCGGCACCTTGCCGGCCGACTTGTATTCGATCTTGCGGGAATCAGGAAGAACACTGCATCCCGCCAACGCGATGGCAAGCAGGGAAAGGGAGAGGCCGGAAAGCCGACGATTCATTTTTACTTTACTCCGCTCAGGCGAGTACGCCAGCCTGGCGCATGGCGGCCAGAACACGGCCATGGTTGGCTTCGGACAGGGCGGTCAGGGGCAGACGAATGCCGTTGGGCGACAGGCCCATCTTGTGCACCGCCCACTTGACCGGAATCGGATTGGCTTCGCAGAACAGGTCGCGGTGCAATCCAAGCAACTTGAAGTGAATTTCGCGCGCCTTGGCAATGTTTCCACTCGCAGCGGCAACACACATCTCGTGCATCAATCGCGGCGCCACGTTGGCGGTTACCGAGATGTCACCATGGAAACCAAGGCTGATGGTCGCCACAGCTGTCATGTCATCGCCGGTATACAGGGCGAAACCCTTCGGCGCACGGGCAATCAGATCGCAGGCGCGGTCGATACTGCCGGTCGCATCCTTGACGCCAACGATGCCCGGCACTTCGGCCAGGCGCAGAATGGTGTCGTTCGACATATCGGCGACGGTGCGCCCCGGTACGTTATAGAGCAGGACGGGCAGTTCAACAGCTTCGGCAATCGCCTTGAAATGGCGATAGAGGCCTTCCTGGGTCGGCTTGTTGTAGTAAGGAACAACCGACAGGGCCATATTGGCGCCAGCCTTCTTGGCGAACTCGGTCAGTTCGATGGCTTCGGCCGTCGAATTGGCGCCGGTACCGGCTATGACTGGGATGCGGCCGGCGACGTGATCGACGGCAACCTTGATCAGTTCACAATGTTCCTCGACATTGACCGTCGGCGATTCGCCCGTCGTGCCGACGACCACGATGCCATCGGTCCCTTCGCTGACATGGAAGTCGAGCAGGTTGCGGAAAGCGTTCAAATCGAGGCTGCCATCCTCATGCATGGGCGTAACGATGGCGACAATGGATCCAGTAATCATGGCCTGTTTATGGAATAAGTAATCTGTTGATTGTAACTGAAGGCCATTCCCCGCGGAAAGGCGCTTGGTAACACTTTGTTATTTTTCCGACAGCCAATGGAGCAGGCCGCGTGCCACGCGCATTTTCCCGTTGGGCAGCACTAGTTCCGGGTGACGATCCGGAGCGGCCGACTGCAGTTGCCGTGCAAATTCCTCAAGACGAGAGGCCACCGGAACCTGCCATCCGAGGCAACGCAAACGATGGCGCAGCAGGTTCTTCAGGCGCGGCAGCGAAAGCTGGCGCAACGCCGGCATGCGCGCGACCTCGCCGTCGCCAACCCCTTGCCAGTCGATCAACGCAAGCTCATCGAGCAGGCTCGCTGCTTCGGCAAAATGGTTCGCCGCCTGAGCCAAAGAGCCTTCAGCGCCCGGAAAACGCTGGCTTATTGCGGTCAACGCCTCGTGACGAAGAAAATTGCGGGTCAGCGAGGTATCGGTATTACTTTCGTCGGTTATCCAGGCCAGACTGTTGGCAGAGGCGTAGCTCTCAATTTCAGCGCGGGTAATGTCAAGCAGCGGGCGCAACAAACGCAGTCCGCCAAAACGGCGTTCGACCGGCATTCCTGCCGCGCCGGTCACACCGGTCCCACGCAACAGGTTGAACAAGACGGTTTCAGCCTGATCGCCGCGGTGTTGTGCCAGCAGAAGGCTATCGCCGGAGCACTCGGCAAATACGGCATAGCGCGCATCGCGGGCAGCCGCTTCGAGACCCAGCCCGGAAGAGGCGTCAACCGTGACATGGCGAACAGTCAGCGGGATGCCGAGGCGCTCGCAATAGCCCGAACAGAATGCTGCCCACGCATCGGCATTAGGCGACAGCCCGTGATGGACATGAATTGCCGACAGATTGTCAAAGCCGAGACGGCTCAAGACGTGCAGCAGGACAACCGAATCGCAACCGCCGGAAAGCCCCACCCAAAGGCGAGCATCCGGCTGGAGACGGGTGGCGAGAAAGGCGCCAACCCGTTTCCGAAGATCAGCTGGCAGGCTGTTCCTTGTAACGGCCATAACTCATCAGCCGCTCGTAGCGCGTCGCCAGAAGCTCGACCGTCGACTGGCCGGAAAGCTGTTTCAGCGCGTCTTGCAGCGCTTTCTTGAGGTTTTGCGCCATCGCGGCGTGGTCACGGTGCGCGCCACCCAAGGGTTCGTTTACGATCTTATCGATCAAACCAAGCGTTTTCAGGCGCTGCGCCGTGATGCCCATGGTTTCCGCCGCTTCCGGTGCCTTTTCGGCGCTCTTCCAGAGAATCGAAGCGCAGCCTTCCGGCGAAATCACCGAGTAGGTCGAGTATTGCAGCATCTGCACGGTGTCGCCGACGGCAATGGCCAGCGCACCGCCGGAACCGCCCTCGCCGATGATGGTGACGATGACCGGCACTTTGAGCTCAGCCATCACGTACAGGTTGCGACCGATCGCCTCGGACTGGCCACGCTCTTCGGCATCGATACCCGGATAGGCGCCCGGCGTGTCGACAAAGGTCATGACCGGAATGCCGAATTTTTCGGCCAGCTTCATCAGACGCAAGGCCTTGCGATAGCCTTCGGGACGCGGCATGCCGAAGTTGCGATAGATCTTGTCCTTGGTATCGCGCCCCTTCTGGTGGCCGATCACCATGACCGGCTGTCCGTTGAAGCGAGCCAGACCGCCGACAATGGCGTGATCGTCGGCAAAGGCGCGATCACCGTGCAACTCTTCAAAGTCGGTGAAGATCAGCGACAGGTAATCCAGCGTGTAAGGGCGCTGCGGATGGCGCGCCACTTGGGAAATCTGCCACGGACTCAGTTTGCCGTAGATATCCTTGGTCAATTGACCGCTCTTCTTCTCCAGTCGCTCGATCTCTTCCGAGATATCGACGGCGGAATCATCCTGCACGAAACGCAGTTCTTCGATCTTGGCTTCAAGGTCGGCGATGGATTGTTCGAAGTCGAGGAAACTAGTTTTCATGGACTGCTCGTTTGCTAAGTTGGCGCGCATTTTACCCCAAAGGTAAGAAGGCGACCGTTTCAGTACTCGACGGGCACCGGATCGAGGCTGCGCCACAGATACCAGGTGGCGACGGAGCGCCATGGGCGCCAACGTTCGCCGAACTCGGCAAGGGCCCGGCGGGACTGCTTTTCACCAGCGAAATAACGCTCGCCAACTGCACGTTGCAAACCGATGTCGTCGAGCGGAAAAATATCGGGCCGCAACTGGTGGAAAATCAGAAACATCTCCGCCGTCCACCGGCCGATACCGCGCACCGCCGTCAGTTCGGCAATGATCGCCTCGTCGTCCAGATGCGTCCAGGCGGGCGGATCTAGTCGCCCACCGACAAAATGGCCGGCCAGATCGTTCAGGTATTCGATTTTTCGCCGCGACAGACCACAGCCCTCAAGACCGCCCTCACCCAATTGGATCACTCGGCCCGGTGTCACTTCGCCAATCTGCGCAGCAAATCGCCCCCAGACCGCATCGGCGGCCTTGACGGAAATCTGCTGGCCGACAATCGACCGCGCCAGGGTACCGAAGGCATCGCCACGGGAAACAAGGGACACCCCGGCATAGCGCTCGACCAGCTCGGCCATCGCCGGATCATGACGCGACAGGTCGTCGACAGCTTGGGACCAATACTCGGGAAGCATCGGAAAATTATACGGCGACGCCACGGTCAACCGGAAAAACAAGCCAATTTATGACAAGCATCGCAGACGGCCACGTTCAAGTTTGCTAACATTGATAAAAATAACCCGGAGAAAAATCAATGCCCGGTACGGCTCCCGTTTTCGTTTATCCGCTACTCGGCGCCGATGATTCGTGGTCTGGCTTCAGCATGGAGTTCATCCCCGGAGCTCCAAGCGATCGCGCAACCCTGGCAAGGCTGTTTTCCTCCCCCCGGCTCGAAACGTTCGATCACCGGCATCCGTGGTTTTTACCGGCACTGAGCGGCGGCTATGATGCTGGCGCGCTGACAGAACGTTCGGTCACCGTTTTTCCGACCCACCCCGACCCGCAGGAGGCCGACGCGCTGAGCGAGCTTGAAGCGAGCCTGCGCCTGGCGCGACGCAAAGTAGGCCTGACTGCATCACCGGACACCAAGTTGCCGGCCGCAGGATGCTGGGACTACCTGCTGATCAGCAGCAGCCACGCCCGCAGCCTGCCGCCATTCACGCTGATCGGCCTGGCCAGTCGCACTACCGTGCTGGCCACCGATGTGCACACGCACAATGACCGCGAATGGGTTTTGAGCAACGCCTGCGTCCTGTCGACTGGCGAATTCCTGCTGACGCGCTCGACACCCAATGCCAAGGCCGACATCACCCGGCTCAAGTTGCTGAAGCTGCTCACCCTGATCGCCGATGATGCCGAAACTGACGCCCTCGACACCATTTTCCGCGAAGAGCCCAAGCTCTCCTACAGTCTGCTTCGTCTGGTCAATTCAGCGGCGCTTTCGCCGGGCAGCCCGATCACCAGCTTCAGTCAGGCCATCAACCTGCTCGGCCGTCGCCAGTTGCAACGCTGGTTGCAACTGCTGGTCTATTCGGACCCGAACAACGGCCAGCACCCCAATCCGCTTTTGCAGAAAGCGGCGGCGCGGGGTCGCCTCTTCGAACTGCTGGCCACGCACGTCGTGCCACCGCTGCCGACCGAGCAAGTGGCCGATACGGCCTTCATGATCGGCACCTTTTCGCTGCTCGACGTGCTGCTCAGCATGAGCATGCCGGAAATCCTGCGCCAGCTACCGCTACCTGAAGTCGCGCAGAAAGCATTGGTCGAGCAGGAGGGCGGACTGGGCCAACTACTGGCCATCGCCACCGCCGTCGACAAGCACGACCTGAAAGCGGCAGCGGGCGGACTCAAGGCCCTCGGCATCGACTGCAACGACTACTTCGATGCCCAACTCGAAGCCTATAGCTGGGCTTCGAAAATCCACGCTGGCGCCTGATCAGCCGAAACGGCCACTCAGGAAGGGGTTGTACTTACGCTCCTCACCAAAGGTCGACATCGGCCCGTGGCCGGGCACGAAATCAACCTCGTCACCAAGCGGAAACAACCGCTCCTTGATCGAGCGAATCAGCGTGTCGTGATCGCCGCGCGGGAAGTCGGTCCGCCCGATTGAGCCCTGGAACAAGACATCGCCGACCTGGGCCAGATGACTTGGTGCATGGTAAAAAACAACATGCCCTGGGGTGTGCCCCGGACAATGCAGCACATCCAGTTCAACCTCGCCGAAACTGACCTTGTCACCATCCTTGAGCCAGCGTGTCGGCTCGAAGCTGCGGACGTTGGGAAAACCGAACATCTTGCTCTGCTGCGGCATGCCCTCGATCCAGAAACGGTCCTCTTCGTGCGGCCCTTCAATGATGCTGACACCACTCTGTTCGGCCAGCAGCGCAACGCCGCCGGCGTGGTCGATATGGCCGTGAGTGACGAGGATCTTGGCCAGAGTGAGCTTTTCGTCTGCTAGCAGGCGCAGGATGCGCTCGACATCGCCGCCCGGGTCGATAACAGCGGCCTGGCGCGTGTTTTCACACCAGAAAATGGTGCAATTTTGCTCGAAGGGAGTAACCGGGACGATGGCGTAGCGCATGGCTGAAAAAGGATTATTTGAACGGCCCGGATTATCGCATGCCAAGGCGCTTGCCCGGCGCCGCCCGCCCCCTTAAACTCCCCCCGGGGACAGCCCTCCTCTCTTCGCGAAAGCCAGCCACTCATGCTCGACCACCCGCTACCGGATCTTGACACCTGGGCTCTGCTCTTCAGCAACAACGGTCTGCCTGTCCTGCGCATTACCAAGCGGCGAATCGAGGAAATGCGGGCCAATCTTGACCGCGTCGACGCCCGCGAACTGGCCCGACTGATCCTCCAGGACCCGATCATGACCGTACGCGTCCTGGCCTTCACCCAGCCACTGCGCGGACGTTCCTTGCAGCACGACATCACGACCATTGCCAGCTCCGTCGTCATGGCCGGCATCGAGCCGTTCTTCAACCACTTCAGCGAACTGTTCACCATCGAAGACCAGCTCAAGGAAAGCGGCCCGCATGCCCTGCTCGGCGTCCTGCAAATCGTGCGCCGGGCACAGCGGGCGGCTGACTACGCCCAGGACTGGGCGGTCTGGCGCCATGACGTGAACATGGAAGAAGTCCGCATCGCAGCACTGCTGCACGACCTGGCCGAAATTCTTGTCTGGTGTTCCGCTCCGAGCCTCGGGCTGGCCATTCACGACCAGCAGAAGGCCAATCCGACCATGCGCAGCGCTAACGCGCAGAAGCAGGCACTGGGCTTC
This sequence comes from Ferribacterium limneticum, assembly GCF_020510565.1. Lineage (NCBI taxonomy): Bacteria > Pseudomonadati > Pseudomonadota > Betaproteobacteria > Rhodocyclales > Azonexaceae > Ferribacterium > Ferribacterium limneticum. The sequence goes on along the minus strand of NZ_CP075189.1, from coordinate 913,877 downwards.
ACCTTCCAGGAAATCCAGCTCGAACTTTGTCGCGTCTGGAACCTGCCTGAATTGCTGCGCACGCTGATCGACGAAGACAGCGCCGAGAATCCACGCGTGCGGAACGTCGCGCTCGCCGTCCGCCTGGCCCGCCATTCGTCGTATAGCTGGGAAGACCCGGCGCTGCCCGACGACTACAAGGACATCGGCGAACTGCTCAATGTCACACCGGACACCGTTCGCCAGCGCCTTGGTCTGTTGCCGGTACCTGCCCGCGAGGCGGATGGCGAAGCTGCGCTGGCCTAGCGCACTACCCGCAGAATCGCAGGTTGGCCCAATCGAGCAGCAGTTCGGGCATCTGGTAGGCGGCGAAGATGAGTGCCAGCAACAACACCGCCAGCGCCACGCCAACACCACCGAGGAACCAGCGCCAGTTTGCTTTCACGTCGCCGTGCTCAGCCTGGCCAGCGGCTTCTCATTGACCGGCCACGAACAGATGGCAGCGAGGATCGACAAGCCGATCGAGATGGACCAGGCCAGCGAGTAGGAGCCGGTTTCGTCGAAAATCCGCCCACCCAGCCAGGCGCCGAGGAAGCTGCCGAGCTGGTGGCCGAGAAAAACGACGCCAGTCAACATCGACATGTAGCGCAGACCGAAAATCTGGGCGATCAGGCCATTGGTCAGCGGCACGGTGGCGAGCCACAGGATGCCGATGACGGCTGCGAATATCCACGCTCCCACGGTCGACAGCGGAACCAGCATAAAAATGAAAATGGCCACGGCACGTAGACCGTAGATCCAGACCAGCAGATTTTTCTTGCTCGAGCGCCCGCCAGCCCAGCCGAAATAGAAGGAGCCAAAAATATTGAACAGGCCGATCAGCGCCACAGCGGTCATGCCGACATTGGCCGACATGCCGGCGTCGACCAAGTAGGACGGCAGGTGCAGCATGATGAACGCCGTCTGGAAGCCGCAGACGAAATAGCCCCAGAACAGGTAGTGGAAACTGCGCTCGCGGCTTGCCTCGTGTAGCGCCTCGACCACCGATTGCCCTGCCCCCGATGAAGGCTTGTGACCATCGGCCATGGCATAGGCCAGCGGGGCGATCAGGCCGACACCGCAAGCGAGCAAGACGAGCGCACTCTGCCAGCCGTAGGTCGAGATCATCATCTGGCCGATGGGAAGCACGGCGAACTGGCCGAACGAACCGCCGGCACTGGCGATGCCAAGGGCGAGGCTGCGCTTGGCCGGCGTCGTATGGCGGCCGATGACGCCCATGATCACCGGAAAGGTCGTTCCCGACAGGCCGAGACCAATGAGCAGTCCGGCCGATAGATCGAGGGTCAGCGGCGTTGGCGACACCGACATGAGGACCAGCCCGAGCACATAGAGCGTCGCCGCGACGAGCAGCGTGCGCCCGGCGCCATAGCGATCGGCGATGGCGCCGGCAAACGGTGAGCCGAGGCCCCAGACCAGGTTCTGCAGGGCAAAGGCAAACGAAAAAGTCTCGCGGCTCCAGCCGTTATCGGCCGACATCGGCTGCAGGAAAAGGCCCGCCGTGTGGCGGACGCCCATCGACAGCGTCAGGATGACGCAGCCGGCGATCAGGATGAGCGTCGGCGTGCGCCAGCTAGTGTTTGTTGTATTCATGAATGATCCCGGACAAGGCCCGTTGGAACGTTTGGCTTACGCCGGGTTCCCGGCGCGTGCTTCGAGTCCTTCCCAGCGTTCAAGCATGATCATCAGTTCATCATCGATGGCAGCCAAACGGTCGGATGCCTTTTGCGCTGCAGCCGGATCGGTCTGGTAGAGCGAAGCATCGGCGAGACGCTTGCCCAGTTCGACCTGTTCAGCTTCCAGCCCGGCGATTTTTCCGGGTAGCTCTTCCAGTTCGCGCTGCTCTTTCCACGACAGCTTTTCGCCTTTCGGCTTGGCCGGTTCGACGGCCTTGACGGGTTCTGCTGCCTTGGCGGCGGGCTTGGCTTCTGCCTTGGCCTTCGGCGCCTCTTTGGCCACACTGGCTTTGTAGGTTGCCCAGTCGGTGTAACCGCCGGCGTATTCCTTCCAGACGCCGTCACCTTCGGCGGCGATGGTCTGGGTCACGACATTGTCAATGAATGTCCGGTCATGGCTGACCAGGAACAGCGTACCTTCGTAGGTCTGCAGCAGCTCTTCGAGCAGCTCCAGCGTTTCGATGTCGAGGTCGTTGGTCGGTTCGTCGAGGACCAGCACATTGGCCGGCTTGGCGAACAGACGGGCCAGCAGCAGGCGATTGCGCTCACCGCCGGACAGCGAACTGACGGGAGAGCGGGCTCGCTCCGGGGCGAACAGGAAGTCTTCGAGGTAGCCGATGACGTGCTTGCGGGCGCCGCCGATATCGACCCAGTCCGAGCCCGGGGAAATGACGTCGGACAGCGTCGAATTGGGATCGAGCTGGGTGCGGAACTGGTCGAAATAGGCGATATCCATTTTCGTGCCCTGGCGCACGATGCCGGAATCCGGCTTGATTTCGTCGAGAATCAGCCGGAGCAGCGTCGTCTTGCCGGCGCCATTCGGGCCGATCAGGCCGATCTTGTCACCGCGCTGAATGCGGGTTGAGAAATCGCGCACAATTTGCCGTTGACCGTAGGATTTATAGACGTGCTCGAGTTCGGCCACCAGCTTGCCACTCTTGTCGCCGGAGTCGAGTTGCAGATTGACCTTGCCCATCCGCTCGCGCCGGGCCTGACGTTCGGCCCGCAATTGATCGATCCGCTGAACACGGAACACGGCCCGCGTCCGCCGTGCCTCGACGCCCTTGCGAATCCAGATTTCCTCTTCCTTGAGCAGCTTGTCGGCCCGCGCATTGGCCAAGCCTTCCTCGTGCAGCATGGCTTCCTTGCGCAACTGGTAGTCCTTGAAACTGCCGGGAAAACTGACCAGCTTGCCGCGGTCCAACTCGACGATGCGCGTGCACACGCGGTCGAGGAACGAACGGTCGTGGGTGATGAAAAACAGCGTGACGCCGGATTCGATCAGCAGGTTTTCGAGCCATTCGATGGCGGCAATGTCGAGGTGGTTGGTCGGCTCGTCGAGGAGCAGAACCTCTGGCGCCACAGCCAATGCCTGAGCCAGCGCCAGGCGCTTTTTCTGGCCGCCGGACAGGCTGCCGACCTTGGCGTCGGGGTCCAGCCCGAAGCGTTCTATGACGCGTTCGGCCTGCGCCTCGAAGGCCCAGGCGCCGCGCGCCTCAAGCTCGTGCTGCAACTCGGACATGCGTTCGAGCAAGACGTCATGATCGGCATCGATTTCGCCCAGCTTGTGCGATACCTCGTGGTATTCGGCCAGAATCGCCGCGTTTTCGCCCATGCCGGAAATGACCGCCTCGAAAACCGTCGCCTCCATGTCGAAAGGCGGCTCCTGCGGCACGTAGCCGACGCGGATTCCCGGCTGCGCCCAAACCTCGCCATCATCGAGCCGGCCGCGCCCGGAGCCGGCAGCCATGGCGGCGAGCATGGAGGACTTGCCGGTGCCATTGCGGCCGATCAGGGCAACCCGTTCGCCCGGATCGAGCATGAAATCGGCGTGATCGAGGAGCGGCACATGGCCGTAGGCAAGGCAGGCGGAGGAAAGTTTTAGGTAGGGCATTGGTCGCAGTTTGGGCAGCGCCGAGCCGGCGCCACGTTGGGAGAACCGGCATTTTAGCCGCTAGCCGGTGCGCCGGCGGCATCTATCGCTAGACTGGCCACACCGGTACAATGCGCACCGCTGAGCGCCTCCATAGTTAAATGGATATAACACGCCCCTCCTAAGGGCGAATTGGTGGTTCGATTCCACCTGGGGGTACCAGCCCCATTCCAAGGCGCAAGGCCATGAGACCCGCAAAAAAAGCCCCCCAACATTCCGTCGATATCAGCGAAGAGAACGGCGTGCGCAATCTGCACTTCGGCTCCGACTGGATTCAGAGCGCCATGCGCATTGCCCGGCCGTGGTCGCTGGAACTGGCTTATACACGTGAAATGATGGCCGGGCTGCTCATGCGGCCGACTGGTCAGTGGCCGCGCAGCGCGCTGTTGATCGGCCTCGGCGCCGGATCGCTGGCCAAATTCATTTACCGCTACCTGCCTGACTGCCGGATCACGGTGGTCGAGATCAATCCGCAGGTCGAATTCATCGCCCGCCAGTATTTCAAGCTGCCGGACGACCCGCGCCGGCTCGACGTGGTGATCGGCTGCGGCGCCGACTACATGCTGGGCGGCGACCGGCGTTTCGACATGATGCTGATCGATGGCTACGACCCCGAGGCGAAAGCCGGCGTGCTCGACACCGAGCCTTTCTACCAGGCCTGCCGCGCCCGGCTGAGCGACAAGGGGCTGTGCAGCGTCAACCTGCTTGGCCGCAACCGAGGATTTGCCGGCAGCGTCGAGCGTATCCGCTCGGCTTTCGACAACCGTGTCGCCGTTTTTCCGTCGTGCGACAGCGGCAATTCCATCGCCTTCGCGACCGGAGGTGAGCCGGTCGATGTCTCGCTCGACGACTTGCGCGCCCGCGCCGCGCAACTGAAAAAAGAGACGCGCCTCGACCTGCTGCCGACCATCAGCCGCCTGCAATTGGGCCATCCCTTGCCAGAAGGCCGTCTGCGCATCTGAGTCCGGGGAGGACTTGATTTTCCCGATTTTTCAGCCAGAATAAGATGATCCTCCACCGACAATAACGACAAGGCGGACAGAACAAAAATAACAAGCTAGGGGTATGACCCTGACTTTTTATTTTTCCTATCCAGGAGGAGATTATGCTGTCTATTCAGGACGTTATCGACTATTGCGACCTTGACCGCGGTGAAATCGAGGCCATCGCCGAGCATGAACATATTCCGATCACCATTGCCGCCGAAATGAGTGAAGTGTTGCTGTGTACGCCCGACGGTGTCTGCCGTCTGCATTCGATGATTATCGAAAACATGCAACAGGCGCTTGATTCAGGCCATTACCAGCATGTGAAGGATTTGGCGCAAACCTACGAACATCTGCAACGGACTCACCCCATACCGGCGAACTAGCGACTCGGACCATCAACCATTTCGTTGCCGGACAGGCGGCGAAAACCGAGCCCCAACCGTAAAGGTCGGGGTTTTTTCATTTCAATTTTGGCCAAAATTTCCGGTTGACCGTGGAAGTCGCCGAATAACCGGCGCCGGCCCTCAGGCGTGCTTGGTTTGCGCGTAGCCGTGCTCGACGGCGTAGAGCGCGACTTGCACGCGACTGCTCATGTTCAGTTTCTTGAAGATGTTCTGCACGTGAATCTTGACCGTGCTTTCGGCCAGATCGAGCTTGCGGGCGATTTCCTTGTTGCTCTCGCCATGCGCCAGCGAGAGCAGGATGTCGCGTTCGCGCGGCGAAAAACGATCGCGCTCGCCACTACCAGCCTCGGCCTTGGGCGGATTGCGCACGCCCTGGATCAGTTTGGCCGTCATTTGCTGCGAGACGACTGACTCGCCCTGGGCGGCGCGGCGGATGGCATCGATCAGGGCGTCGGTTTCAATGTTCTTGAGCAGATAGCCGCTGGCCCCGGCGCGCAGAGCATCGACCAGATCCTGAGCATCTTCCGAGACGGTCAGCATGAGAACGCTGACCTCCGGCATTTCCTCGGCGATGACCTTGACCGCTTCGAGGCCGGAAACCCCGGGCATGTGGAGGTCGAGCAAGGTCACGTCGGGTTTCAGCGAACGGGCGCGCTTGATGCCCTCCAGCCCGTCGCCAGCCTCGCCAACGACCTCGAAGTCGTCATTGCGCTGGAGCAGCGACTTGATGCCGCTGCGAAACAGCGTGTGATCATCGACCAGCAGGACACGGATTTTTTCGCTCATTTTCAGGCAACCTCTTTGTTTTCGCGGGGCAGGGTCAATGTAACCCGGGAACCTTCACCCGGTTTTGATGCAACGCGACATTCGCCGCCAATGCGGTGGGCGCGCTCGCGCATGATTTTCAGGCCGACATGGCGGTCAGACAAGCAGTTTGGATCGTTTTCCGGATCGAAACCGACGCCATCATCCTCGATATCGATTTTTATTCGGCCGATTTCGCGCTTGGCAATGACCCGAACCTGGCTGGCCTTGGCGTGCTTGCGGATATTGGACAGGGATTCCTGAACGATGTGCATGATCTGGATTTCGTCAGTCGGCACCTGTGAGGCGCCGCTGCCGATGCGTTCGAAGGCCGTGGCGATGCCAGTCTGCCCCTCGAATTTTTCCAGCGTGGACTGGATAGCCGTGTCGAGGTCGGACTGATGGACGCGCGTGCGAAAATGGACGAGCAGTTCGCGCACGTCGTCGTAGCTTTCCTGCACGCCTTCGCGCAGCTGGCCGGCGGTCTGCATGGCCTCTTCGACCTTGCCCTTGCGCAGCGAATCCTGCAGCAACTGGACCTGGATGTTGAGGAAGGCGAGGCCCTGGGCGATGGAGTCGTGCAACTCCTGGGCGAGCAGGTTGCGCTCCTCGGAAACGGCCAGTTCCTTCTCGCGCGATTTGAGGCGCTGGTTTTCGATGGCCACGCCAAGGTGATGCCCGAGTGTTTCGAGCAGATGAATTTGCTGCTCGGACAGCGCTTGTGGCCGCTTGAAATAGAGGTTGTAAACGCCGAGTTTCTGCTTGTCGTAGAGAATGCTGAAGGCAGTGGCCGTGGCGAAACCCTCGCGGATACAGGTGCGCAATTTCATGCCTGCCGGCGGGTTGACCGTGGCAAAGGCGGCCGAAACGCCGGTCTGGAAGACCTCGCCGCACAGGCAATCACCGCAGTTCATTTCCGCCTCGTGGTCGAGAAAATCGACGGACAGACCTTGATGGGTGATCAAAAACAACCTGTCCGACTGCTGCTCATACATGCGCACCGCGCCGGCATCGGCTCCCAGGGCGTTCATAATCCGGTCGAGAAATCCCTCGCTGAGCACCGTCACCGGGGCTGGCTCGCTGAGAAAGGTGGTCGCCGAATAGAGGATGCTCAATTCGTGATTACGCTGGGCGAGACGGCGGGTTTCTGCCTCGACCCGCTGTTCCAGCGTGTTGTAAACATTTTGCAGATGCTCGGCCATCTGGTTGAAACCGAAGGCCAGGCCGCCCAGTTCGTCATCGCTGGCGACCGGCAGGCGCACCGTCAGGTCGTCGCTGGTCATGCGCTGCATGCCGGCATGGAGGACGCCGACCGGCCCGATGACCAGGCGCGAGAAAAAGCGGATCAGAACGATGGTGCCAATGATCGCCAGGGCGACCAGTGCCGCCTGCACGGTGCGCAGCAGATTGGTGTCGAAGGCGTAGGTCCGCTCCATCGCCAGCGCCAGTTCGTTGATCTTGCTGACAAAGGGCTCGAGCTCAGCATCGAAACGATTCACGGCATTCTCGCGCTCGGCCCGCACCCCGGCCAGATAGCCGGCGACCAGCGGCCGCACGGTTTCCTGCCAGACCTGGTCAACCGCTTGCAGGCGTTCCTGAACCTCGGCATTGCGCGGCGGCGACAAGGGCCGCTCGGGGTCGCCCTGCTTCAAGTCACGCTGGACCTTGTCGAAACGTGCCAGTTCGTCGCTCAGTGCCTGCGATGCGCTGGCCTCCGGCGCCTTGGCTTCGAGATCGCGCGCCATCAGATGGCCCATGCGGTAAGTCCGCATGCGCTGGCTGCCGGCATCGTTGATCGCCGCAGCGACGCCTTCCAGTTGCCAGGAAATGAGCAGCGTCAGCCCGATGGCCGTGGCGGCCACCAGAAAAAAGACCACCAGCATGCCGATGATCTTGCGCGACAGCTTGCCCGGGTTGGCTAGCATCAATGATTGTCCGAAAACGAATTGTCTAACCTTAGCGCCCTGCCCACGGGAAAGCAAAGGAGATAGATCAAGAAAAAGCCCGCCGGTTTGACCCGGCGGGCAAAAGTCGCGTTGGAGAGAGCGCGGCGACGATGAATCGACTGAAAGCCTCAGGCGGCCTGTTTTTCGACGTGGGCCTGTTTTTCGTAAAGGAACTCGAGCACCGCAGCACGGTAGCCGATGTAGTCCGGATCGTGGGCCAGGGTCAGGCGATGACGCGGACGCGGCAGATTCACTTCCAGAATTTCGCCGATGGTGGCGGCCGGACCGTTGGTCATCATGACGATCTTGTCGGAGAGCAGCACGGCTTCGTCGACATCGTGGGTGACCATGACGGTGGTTGCCTTGGTCGCTTCGCAGATGCGCATGAGTTCGTCCTGCAGCTTGGCGCGGGTCAGCGCGTCGAGGGCGCCGAAGGGCTCGTCCATGAGCAGGACCTTCGGCTCCATGGACAGGGCGCGGGCGATGCCGACGCGCTGCTTCATGCCGCCGGAGATTTCATGCGGATACTTGCTGCTGGCGTGGTCGAGGCCGACCAGGCTGATCGCGGCGGCCGTCCGGTCGCGCAGCTTCTGCTTGCCTTCCTTGGTGCCGAAAACGCGCTCGACGGCCAGATAGACGTTCTCGAAGCAGGTCAGCCAGGGCAGCAGGCTGTGGTTCTGGAAAACCACGGCGCGTTCCGGGCCGGGCCCGGCGATTTCACGGTCTTCGAGCAGCAGCACGCCATCGGTCGGCTTGGTCAGGCCGGCGATGAGATTGAGCAGGGTCGATTTACCGCAGCCGGAGTGGCCGATCAGCGCGACGAACTCGCCTTGCTTGATGGTCAGGTTGATGTCGCGCAGGGCGACAAATTTGCCCTTCTTGGTATCGAAGGTCTGACCGACGGTTTGAATTTGTACGAACTTTTCCATGGTGTGCGCTCCGCTCATGACGATTCTTTGGTCAGTTTCCGGGCAAGCAGGATCAGGCTTTGCTCGAGGATCAGGCCGACGATGCCGATGACAAAAATGGCGATGATGATGTGTTCCACCTTCAGGTTGTTCCACTCGTCCCACACCCAGAAGCCGATGCCGACGCCGCCGGTGAGCATTTCAGCGGCAACGATGACCAGCCAGGCGGTGCCAATGGACAGGCGGATGCCGGTCAGGATGTAGGGCAGTACGGCCGGCAGCAGAATCTTGGTGACGACCTTCCACTCGGACAGCGCGAGGACGCGGGCGACGTTGAGGTAATCCTGCGGCACGCGCTGGACGCCTTGGGCGGTGTTCATGATCATCGGCCAGATCGAGCAGATGAAAATGGTGTAAGTCGCCGCCGGGTCGGCCCGCTGGAAGACGAGCAGGCCGATGGGCAGCCAGGCCAGCGGCGAAACCGGACGCAGCAGGCTGATGATCGGATTGATCATGGCTGACAAGAAAGCCGAGCGGCCAAGAATGAAGCCGAGCGGAATGCCGACCAGCGCCGCAAAGCCGAAGCCGATGCCGACGCGTTGCAGCGAAGACAGGATGTTCCAGCCGATGCCCTGGTCGTTCGGACCGTTGCTGTAGAACGGATCGGCGAACAGGATGGTGGCGGCATCCCAAGTCTTGACCGGCCCCGGAATGCTGCCGCCTTTCATCGTGGCGATGTACCAGATGCCGATCAGGATCACCATGCCGAGCAGCGGCGGCAGAACGGCGCGGCCGATGCCGGCCAGCGTCTCGGTGAAGGGCGTGCCCGGCTCGGCCGGTACGGTTGCGGTTTTTTCCATTTTCTTTTCCTTGGCGGGAGCCGCAGTCGCTTCTACGACGGCGACTTGTTCAATTCCACGGTCAACCGGAATTTTTGCCCCAAATTCAACATTCATCGTCAGTGCGCTCATGGTTCTCTCCTAAGCGTTTGGTGAGCCGTCATTCCCGCGCAAGCGAGACTGACGGCTCCGGGCTTGCCTTAAGCCTTGATCTTGAAACCGTCGGCATACTTGGCCGGATCCTTGCCGTCCCAGACCACCCCGTCGATCAGCTTGTGGCTGCGCATCTCGCTCTTCGGCAGCGCGACGCCGGCAGCGGCGGCACCTTGCTTGTAGATGTCGATGCGATTGACCTGCTTGGCGACAGCCAGGTAATCCGGATGGCTCTTGAGCAAGCCCCAGCGCTTATGCTGGGTCAGGAACCACATGCCGTCGGAGAGATAAGGGAAATTGACCATGCCATCGTTGAAGAACTTCATATGGTTCTTGTCGTCCCAGCTCTTGCCCAGACCATTCTGGTAGCGGCCGAGCATGCGGGCGACGATGACTTCCGTGTCGGTATTGACGTAAGCCTTGCTGGCAATCGTTTCGGCCGTCTTCTGCTTATTGGCGATGGAGGCGTCGATCCACTTGCTGGCATCGAGAATCGCCGCAACCACGGCACGCGCCGTGTTCGGGTTCTGCTTGACCCAATCGGCCGTCGTGCCGAGCACCTTTTCCGGATGATCGGTCCAGATATCCTGGGTCGTCGTTGCCGTGAAACCGATGTTGTCCATGATGGCGCGGTTGTTCCACGGCTCACCGACGCAGAAACCGTCCATGTTGCCGACGCGCATGTTGGCGACCATCTGCGGGGGCGGCACGGTGATCGTCTTGACGTCCTTGAACGGGTTGATGCCCTGGGCGGCCAGCCAGTAGTAGAGCCACATGGCGTGGGTGCCGGTCGGGAAGGTCTGGGCGAAGGTGTATTCCTTCTCCTTCTTGGCGACCAGCTTGGCCAGGCTGGCGCCATCGGTGGCGCCCTTGTCCTTGAGCTGGTTGGAGAGGGTGATGGCCTGACCATTGTTATTCAGGCTCATGAGTACGCTCATGTCCTTCTTCGGACCACCAACACCGAGTTGCACGCCGTAGATCAGGCCGTACAGCACGTGGGCGGCATCGAGTTCGCCATTGACCAGCTTGTCGCGCACCGAAGCCCACGAGGCTTCCTTGGTCGGAATGATCTTGATGCCGTACTTCTCGTCGAACTTCATGACCGAGGCCATGACGACAGAAGCGCAATCAGTGAGCGGGATGAAGCCGATACGGACTTCTTTCTTTTCTGGGGCATCCGAACCAGCGGCCCATGCGCCACTGCGAACGCCAGGAGGGACCATGGCCATCAGAGAGGCTCCCAAGGCAGTTGATACGAAATCACGACGTGAAAAGCCCGGTTTGTCGGCGACGACTTCCGGTGCGGCCAGTTTCTTGTCTTCCATTGCTTGCTCCTTGATTGCGAGAATCTAAAAACAAAATGGGCGTCTCATCCTGGCCGCCGGTTGGCAGCTCGGATGGACGCCCTTGTCCTTGAATCGGTATTACTCGACTCTCGCCCGGCCGCCATTGACCGTGCGTTTTGACAGGACTATTGCAATGGCCGTGCCAGGCCTAGTTATTTAGTACTAGTTACAAATAACTACTTTATTTTCAGTAACTTGGGAGTTGCCTGTTGCAACCGGGCGGGCCGGGAACAATGCACTATTGCAGTGCAGCAAGCCGTCCTGCCGCACAGCTTTAGAGCAGCACGCGCGCCATGTCGATCACGTCGCGGGCCACTTTGGCCATCGACTGGCCGCGCTCCATGGCCAGTTTGCGCATGGCGTGATAAGCCGCGTCCTCGTCCAGACCGCGTGCTTTCATGAGGACGCCCTTGGCCTTGTCGACCAGCTTGCGGTCAGTCAGCTTCTGGGAAACCTCGTCGAGCTCACGGCGCAGGGCCTGCGTATCCTCGAAGCGAGCCATCGCCACATCGAGAATCGGCTTGATCCGCTTGGCGTCCAGACCATCGACGATATAGGCTGAAACCCCCGCCTTGACGGCATCGCGGATGGTTGACTGGCCGTCTTCCTGGGTAAAGATGACGACCGGGCGCGGCATATCCTTGTTCATCGCCGCCAGGTTTTCGAGAGTGTCGCGGCTCGGGCTGTCGGTATCGATCAGGATAACGTCGGGCTGCAGCTTCTCGACCTCAGCCGTCAGGTTTTCGGAACCGGCCAGAATGGCTGCCACCTGATAGCCGGCCAAGGCCAGTCCGGCGCAGATTTCGCCGGCACGGGAACGGGATTCATCGATGACGAGTACGGTAAGCATGAGGCTTAACTAGCAAGCTACAGGCCAGCGACCTCCAGCGCCGCCGTCGCCATGGCCTGCACCACCAGCTCATGCTCGCCAATGGCGTTGCCCAAGGAAAATTCGACATTCGGGTAGGTCGACCGCAGCGCTTCGATCATCTCCGGCGTTTCCTTCTTCAAATGCCCGCCGCGGGCGACGAACATCGGCATCACGACGACCTTGTCCGCCCCCTGCGCGATCAGCCCGGCGGCACAATCCGGCAAGGTCGGCGCCATGAATTCAAGAAAAGCCAACTCGACCGGCACGCCCGTCATGCGCTGGCGGACGGCAGCCTGTACGCGGCGCATCGGGTTGGCCCATTCCGGGTCGCGGGCACCGTGGGCGAAGAGGATGAGGGCTGTGGTCATGGCTGGTTTTCCGTTTCTGGGTCAGGCGGCCGGTGGGCATGCCGGGGAAGCGGCGACATCTTAACCGCAGGCCGCATATTAGACGCGCAAAGCGCGAAAAAGCTCACGGCAAGTGACATGGAAGCCCATCGACCAGAGCGTGCAGTTTGAACTGGCTTGGGATAGCATGAAGGCATACGAATAGATGCTTGAAAAACGGAAAATTCCGGGAACACAAATGCACGCGCCATCACCCTGGCTGCGGCCATTTTTGCGCTGCCTCCTCCTTCTTGCCTGCCTGTTGGGCGTTCCCTGGTCGGCCGCGCTGGCTGAGGCCGTGGATGAACTCAAGAATCCTCGCCGGGTGCTGCATGTCGTCACCGATGACAACTACCCGCCCTACCTGTTCCGCAACTCCAAGGGCGACCCCGAGGGCTATCTGGTCGACTACTGGCAGCTCTGGGAACGGAAGAACGGCATCAAGGTCCGCCTGACCGCGACCAACTGGGCCGAAGCCCAGCAGATGGTGCGGGATGGCCAGGCCGACGTCATCGACATGATTTTCCGCACCCCGTCGCGCGAGCCGTATTACGACTTCACGGCGCCCTATGCCGACCTCCCGGTGGCCATCTACAGCCATGCCACGATCACCGGCATCAGTGGCGTAACGACGCTGCGCGGCTTTCAGGTTGGCGTCCAGGCGGGTGACGCGTGTGTCGACAAGCTGGCTGAAAACGGCATCACCAATCTGCTCATTTACCGCAATTACGCCGAGCTGATCGGCGCGGCCCAGCGTGAGGAAATCAAGGTTTTCTGCCTCGACGAGCATCCGGGCAATTTTTATCTGTACAAGGCAAAGGCCGAGAAGCTCTTTCTGAAAGCCTTCGAGTTTTATCAGGGACAGTTCCACCGCGCGGTACGCAAGGGCAATCTCGAGACGCTGGGCGTGGTCGAACGGGGCATGCGGGCGATCAGTGCCGACGAGGAAGCCGCCCTGCGCAAGAAATGGTTTGGTACGCCACTTAATTTCGGCACCTACGGCCGCTATGTTGGCTGGGGCCTGCTGGCCACCCTGCTGCTCGGCGCTGTTTTGCTGATCTGGAACCTGACGTTGCGCCGCCAGGTTACTGCCAAGACGGCGACGCTCAAGCAGGCTTTGCTGGATTTGCAGGAGGCCCATCGGGCCACGCAGAAGACGCAGGAAAACCTGACGGCGACGCTGCAGGCGATCCCCGACCTGCTCTTCGAGCTGGATGCCGACGGCCGCTACGTCGATGTCTTTGCCAGCCAGGAAGCCCTGCTGGCCAGCCCGAAGGAAAACCTGATCGGCAAGCTGGTCAATGAAATTTTGCCCGCCGAGGCCGCCCTCACGGCCAGGGCGGCGATCGCCGGCGCCATTGAACACGGCAGCGATTATGGCCGGACGATCTGTCTCGAACTGGGCGGCGGAAAGCACTGGTTCGAACTCTCGGCGACGCGCAAGGCGCCGGAAGCGGATGGCAGCTTCCACGCCATGGTCCTGTCGCGCGACGTCACCCAGCGCCGTGAAACCGAAGACGCTTTGCTCGAAGCCAGGGAAGAAGCGCTGCAGTCCGCGCGCGACAAGCATTTCCGCACCCTCTTCGACGCCGCCCCGGTGGCCCTGTCCTTCTTGCGGGGCAACGAAATCGTCCAGCTCAACCGGCGCTTCGTCGACCTCTTCGGCTATCGGGAAAGCGACATTTCCAGTCTCGATGCCTGGTGGCGCAACGCCTACCCCGACCCGGCCTACCGCGCATGGGTCGAGGAATCCTGGCAAGCCGCCATCGAGCGCGCCAGGCAGAGCGGGGGCAAGGTCGACAACGGCGAATATCGTGTCACTTGCAAGAATGGCCGCGAGCTGACGCTGCTCATCGGCGGCCAGATGGTCGACGATGGCCTGATCTGCACCTTCACCGACATTTCGCCCATGAAGGCAGCCGAAAGCGCCATGAAGCAGGCCAAGGAAGTGGCCGATGCGGCGAGCGCCGCGAAGAGCACCTTCCTGGCCAATATGAGCCATGAAATCCGGACGCCGATGAACGCCATTCTCGGCTACGCCCATTTGCTCGGGAAGACGGCACTGCAGCCGGAACAGACCGAGCGCCTGGGCAAGATCGAGGAAGCCGGCAAGCATCTGCTCTCCATCATCAACGACATCCTCGACATTTCGAAGATCGAAGCCGGCAAGCTCGTGCTCGAACAAACCAGCTTTGCCCTCAGTGACGTCATTGACCATGTCCGCTCGCTCGTCGCCGAAAGCGCCAGTGCCAAGGGCCTGGCTATCGCCGTCGATTACGGCGAGGTGCCGCCGACGCTGCACGGCGACCCGACCCGCCTGCGCCAGGCCATGCTCAATTTCGCCAGCAATGCCGTCAAATTTACCGAGCACGGCGGCATCACGCTGCGTGCCCGGCTGCTTGAACAGCAAGGCGAGCACTTGCTCGTGCGTTTCGAAGTCGAGGATACCGGCATCGGCATTCCGGCCGACAGCCGCGAGGGCCTGTTCCAGGCCTTCAAGCAGGTGGATGCCTCGACCACGCGCAAGTTCGGCGGCACCGGCCTCGGGCTGGCCATCACCCAGCGCCTCGCCCACCTCATGGGCGGCGAAACGGGGCTGGAAAGCCAGCCGGGCGTCGGCAGCACTTTCTGGTTCACGGCCCGCCTCGAAGCCGGCATGGCAACGATCAGCAAAGAAGCGCCCGTGCTCTCGGCGCCGGAAAGAGCGATCCGCCGCCACCATGCCGGCACCCGAATCCTGCTCGTCGAGGACGATCCGATGAATCAGGACATCGCCTGCGAACTGCTCAAGGAAACCGGCCTGCACGTCGACATCGCCGAAAACGGCCGGCAGGCCGTGACCAAGGCCACCAGCACCAACTACGCGCTGATCCTGATGGACATGCAGATGCCCGAAATGGGCGGCATCGAGGCGACCAGCATCATCCGCACCATCCCGGACCGCGCCTGGACGCCAATCATCGCGATGACCGCCAACGCCTTCGACGAAGACCGCGAACGCTGCATCAAGGCCGGCATGAGCGACTTCGTCGCCAAACCCGTCGATCCGGAGATTCTCTTCAACACCCTCGCCAAGTGGCTGTCCCTACCCCGGCACTGAAAGCCGGATAGCGGCATTTCATTTTTGCGCCATTTTTCCGGTTGACCGTGGCAAATGCAGCAAAGCAGGCCCCGCTTATCTACCAAACGTCATATTGCCATGCGAATGGAAAATACGTAAATTGGCGGCCTTTGCCAAACCTGAACTCCCTCAGGCAGCAACACCTTCCCTTCATTACCGAAAGCCAACCGTGAAACGCGCCCTTCCCCTCTTGCTGACCGCGTCAATGCTGACCGGCTGCGCCTCCATTTTTTCTGGTTCGACCCAGGACATCGGAATCCGAACCACCCCCGGTGCGCGTTACACCATCACAAACTCCTACGGCAACCAGGTCGCCAGCGGGACCTCGGAAGGAACAGCCAACCTGCAGCGCGGGGTTGGCTATTTCAGCCCGCACGCTTACAAAATCAAGGTCAGCAAAGAGGGATACCAAAGCCGCAACATGGACATCGAGCCGGGCATGAACCCCTGGTATTTTGCCAACATCCTGCTCGGTGGTGTCGTTGGCATGCTCATCGTAGACCCGCTGACCGGCGCCATGTACAAGCTCCATCCGAGCACCGTCGACATTCCGCTTGAACCAGCGCCTCAAGGCAGCACGGCCGCAGAGACCGCCACGGGCAGTGCTGTGAAGCTGGCACAGCAACCCGTTTCGCGATTTGATTACGCCGCCCAGCAAGTTGCCAAGCAGGCCGGATGTAAATTGACCGACAGCGCTGAAGTGATCAATCACCAAACCACGGAAACACTGATCTTCGCGTGTGCCGACGGTCAGAAACAGACCGTCACCTGCTCGAACGCTACTGGCTGCAAATAGCAGGAGCAGACTGCCAGCGAAAATGGCGCGGGCTAAAGCCGCGCCATTTTTCATTTTTGGGCCTTTTTCCCGGTTGACCGTGGAAGTCGCCACAAAACACTCACCCCGGCTTTGGTCGCCCGGCCAGCAAGGCCAGGGTCAGCAGGCAGAAGACAGCCCCGGCGTAAAAGGTGAAGGCGGCACCGTAGACATCCCAGAGCAGGCCGGCGCAAAGGCTGGCCAGCAACATCGCGACGCCGCTGACCAGGTTGAAGAAACCGAAGGCCGTGCCGCGCAAATCGGCCGGTGCCGTGTCGGCGACCATCGTCGCCAGCAGGCCCTGGGTCATCCCGAGGTGGATGCCCCACAGCGCCACGCCACCGAGTACTGCCGTCCAGTGCGCACTGCTCGCCAGCACGAGATCGGCAGCGATCAGCACGACGAGGCCGATGGCCAGCAGTTTGGTGTGGCTGCACCGATCCGACAGTTTTCCGAACGGGTAGGCCGACAGCGAATAAACGACGTTCATGGCGACCATGACCAGCGGGATGAGGGCCAGCACCATGCCGCCCTGCTCCGCGCGCAGCACGAGAAAAGCCTCGCTGAAACGGGCCAGCGTAAACAGCCCGCCGACCGCCACCACCCACCAGTAGGGCGAGCCGAGGCGCAACAGATTGGCCCGGTTGATCGGATTGCGCCGCACCGTAGGCGCCGGGCGTTCCGGTTCCTGCACGCCCAAAACCAGCACGGCCACGGCGAGCAGCCCGGGAATGACCGCCACCCAGAACACCGCCCGAAAATCGTTATCCCACAGCAACATGAGCCCGACCGCCAGCAACGGCCCGACGAAAGCGCCGACGGTATCGAGCGACTGGCGCAGGCCGAAGGCCGCACCGCGCAGTTCCGGCGGCGAGATGTCGGCAACCAGCGCATCGCGCGGCGCCCCGCGAATGCCCTTGCCAATACGATCCGCCATACGGGCGGCGAAGACGAGGCCGGTGCTCGAGGCCAGCGCAAACGCCGGCTTGCTCAGCGCCCCGAGCGCATAACCAAACACCGCCAGCCCCTTGCGCTTGCCGAGGTAATCACTGAGCGCGCCGGAAAACACCTTGACGATGAGCGCCGTCGCCTCGGCCAGCCCTTCGATGACGCCGACCACCAGCGCACTGGCGCCCAGCGTGCCGACCATGAACAACGGCAGCAGGCTGTGGATCATCTCGGAGGAAATATCCATGAGCAGGCTGACGAAGCCGAGCATCCAGATGCCGCGCGGCATCCGGGTCGGGCTGGGCGGGCTGGACTTGGGGTCGCTCATGGCGGCTGTGGCGTCGACGGAAGATGGAAATGCCAGCTTAAGCGAAGCCCTGCCCGGCGACCACCCTTTCAATTTTGGGCAAAATTTCCGGTTGACCGTAGGACTCGACTTCGGGGCTTTTAAATGATGATGGAGCTTGATTTTTATTGTTTATTTTCAAGCAAACCGAGCTCTACCTCGTGTTTTCCTGGTTCCTGTTTTCTTTTCACGCCCCGTTTACGTATGGAGGCTAGGGAAAACACCAATGAGGGAAACCCGGATTGACGGCCTGGTCCACATGGCCAGAATCGGAGCCTGCCAGCGCCATGGCGCAGGTTTGGAGGAGTTCGGGTGCAGCAACCAAGCGAGGGAGACAAAATGCAAAAATTCAGAAACTGGTATGCAGTTTTGGCGATCGCCTTGTGGTCAGTGGGTGGTCCGCTATGGGCCGAGCCGCAAAGTATCAAGATTGGCGTGGTCGGCCCACTCAGTGCAAAGTCGTCGGAGGACATGGGGCTGAGCATTGTCGGTGGGGCCAAGGTGTTTCTTTCGGACATCAACACGACGGGCGGGATCATGGGGCGGCCGATTGAACTGGTCATCCGTGACGACCAGGCCAAGCCGGAGGTCGGCGTAGCCATTGCCCGGGAACTGGTGGAAAAGGAAAAGGTGGTCGCCGTCGTCGGCTTCGCCAATACCGGGGTCGCCTTGCCGTCGGCCAAGGTGCTGCAGGAGGCGAGAATTCCGCTGATCGTGAGCGGCGCGACCGGCGCCACAATCACCCGCTCGTTCATGCCGCCAGCCTATCCGGTCAGCTACGTGTTCCGTACCTCGGCCAGCGACGAACTGCAGCCGGTCGTCATCCTCGACGACGTGATCGACCGGCGAAAACTGGGCCGGATCGCGCTACTGCACGACGAGTCACCCTATGGCCAGTTCGGCCGGCAAAGTGTGCTGGCCGAACTGGAACGGCGCAAGCTCAAACCGGTTACCGTGGCGAGCTTCAAGGTCGGCGAGACGGATATGAGAGCGCCGCTGCAGCAGGTCAAGGAGAGTGGCGCCGACGTTATCGTCATGTACTGCCTGGGGGCCGATGCGGCGACGCTGGTCAAAAGTGCCGAGAAAGTGAACTTGAAATTGCCGATGGTCGGCCCGTGGACCTTGTCGCAAAAAACCTTTATCGACCAGGCAGGAAAGAGCGCCGAAGGGGCGCGGACATCGGTGACTTTCATCGAGAGCGAACTGAGTTCGATCAAGAGCCAGTTCTCTCTCAATTACCGCAAGATCAACAAAGTCAGCCGAATTCCGTCGGCGGTGGCCGCCGCCCAGACCTACGATGCGCTGCGCCTGATCTCGCTGGCCATCTTCCAGGCCAACTCGACGGAAGGGCCGCAGATTCAGGCGGCTCTCGAAGATATGCAATACCCGACCTCGTCGACAGTCGTCTCGCGCTACGCCAAGCCTTTCACCAAAACCGACCACGAGGCGGTCGCCGGGAACATGGTCATCATGGGTGAAATTCGCAATGGACAGGTCGCCTACGCCTACAAGGAAGACGCCAGCAACTCAGCAATAATGCGGACGAAAGCCCCCGCCAGATAAGGCGTAATGCCGGCTCACACAGGAACGGGGCGCAGGCGAGCCCCCGCTGCCCGGCGACTAGCGCATCAAAATGAGCAACAAAATCAGGTTGACCGCGAGAGACAGCGCCGCGAGGACTTTCCAGAATTGCAGCGGATTGCGCTCGATCAGGGGTTGCCGGCTCGGCGCGGCGATCGGCCGGGTGGCGCCGCGTTCGAGGGCCAGGACGAACTCCTCGGCCGTCTCGAAGCGATCTTTTGCTTCGCGCGCCACGGCCTTGAGCAGGATATTTTCGAGCCAGCCGGGAATTTCCGGGCGCCAGCGGGTCGGTCGGGCCGGCTCGCCGAATTTCGGCGTCTGGAAGGGTTCGATTTCGCCGTAGGGATATTTGCGCGTCAGCAGGTGGTAGAGCGTCACACCGGCGGCGTAGAGGTCGTGGCCGGGCTGCGGCTCGGGGCTGTCGTACAGTTCCGGCGCCATGTAGGACGGCGTGCCGGCCTGACCGATCGGCTCGTCAGCCTTGCGTTCGGCCAGGCTGATGGCGACGCCGAGGTCGAGGACACGCAGCACGCCATCCTGGCCGAGGTGGATGTTGTCGGTCTTGATGTCGCGATGCACGATGTCGAGCCGGTGCAAGGCGCCAATCGCCTTGAGCAGGGCAATGCCGAGCCGGACAACCTCGCCGGCCGGGAAATGCTGGCCGGCATCGAGCCGGGCCTGCAGCGTCGCTCCGGCGTGCCAGGTCATGAGGTAGTAGAGGCAGCTGCGCTGCTCGGCCGGCACGACCTGCGGGAAGAACGGCGAAACGACGCGCCTGGCCCGCCATTCCTCCATGAGCAGCGCGGCGATGGCGCCCTGGTCGCCTTCCATCGCCGGTTGCAGGGTCTTGAGCACTAGCTGTTGGCTATTGCGTGGGTTGCGCACGCGATAGAGCAAGGTTTCGCGCGAGTCGTGCAGCACCTCCTCGACAATCAGGCCATCGAGTTCATGCCCGACTTTGAGGCGATGCGGCAAAGGCAGGCTGGCCGCGCTTTCCAGGCTGTCGCGCAGGCTGGCCGGCGGCAGGCCGAGCACGTCGACGACGACGGCCGTCGCGTTGTCGTGGCCGCCCTGGGCCAGCGCCAGGCTGGTCAGCGCGGCGGCGGCGGCCTGCGGATCGGGATGGTCGAGCAGCACCTCGGCGATCAGCGCATCAGGCAGGATGCCCCAGACGCCATCGGAAACAAGCAGGAAACGGTCATTGACCGCCAGTTCACCGTCGGCGAAATCGAGCAGGACGCGCGGGTCGAGGCCGATGGCGCGCGACAGCACGTTGTTGAGTTCCGGGTGTTCCCAGGTGTGATCGACCGTCATTTGCTGCAGACGGCCTTCCTGCAGGCGGTAGATGCGGCTGTCGCCAATATGCGCCATATAGAAGCGGCGACCGCGCAGAACGAGCACCGACAGCGTGGTCGCCATGCCGGACAGTTCGGCGTTGCGGCTGCCTTCGGCGATGACCCAGCGGTTGAGCGCCGTGGTCACCGTTTCGATGGCGCGCGGCACGCCCCAGGTGTCGGGCGTCGCGAAATAATCGGAGAGCAGGCCACGCACCGTGTATTCGGAGGCCTCGCGGCCGCCCTTGTGGCCGCCGATGCCGTCGGCGACGGCGGCAATGACGCCCTTGTTTTCGAGCTCCTGCCCTTCCGGCGTGGCGACGCCGCAAAAATCCTCGTTCCGCTCGCGCGGCCCGGTCAGCGAGGCGTGACCGACTTCAACTTTTAAGGGCATGGCAGCTTTCAGAAATTGAAAAGGCGGCGCTGCTCGCAAGCAGCCCCGCCCATGACTGACTCAGATCGACTTTACGTCAGATCTTGGCTGCCGTCAGGTGGCTCGCGCCCCACGTCGTACGCCAGCGGGTCTTGACGCTGGTCAGGCCGACCAGCGCGAAGACGGCGAGGGCGGCAAAGATCAGGAAGCCGGCCTGATAGGAACCCGTCAGTTGCTTCGAGTAACCCAGACTGGAAGCCAGGTAGAAGCCGCCGACGCCACCGGCCATGCCGACCAGCCCGGTCATCACGCCGATTTCCTTGCGAAAGCGCTGCGGCACGAGCTGAAACACCGCGCCGTTGCCCATGCCCAGCGCCAGCATGGCGCCGACAAAGGCGGCCAGCGCCATCCACGCTTCCGGCAAACCAAAGCTGACGATGGCCAGGAAGATGGCGGCGAAGATGTACATCACGGTCAGCGACTTGACGCCGCCGATGCGGTCGGCCACGTTGCCACCGATCGGCCGCACCAGCGAACCGGCGAAGACGCAACCGGCGGTGAAGAAGCCGGCCATCTTCGGATCAAGGCCGTACTGGGTGTTGAAGTAGATGACCAGCGACGAGGCCAGACCGACGAAGCCACCGAAGGTGACCGAGTAGAAGAACATGAACCACCAGGCATCCTTGTCTTTGAGGACCTTCATGTATTCGGCGAAGGTCTTGGGCGGCGGGGCATCCGGCGCATCCTTGGCCATGAAGATGAAGGCGATCAGCACGATGACCAGCGGAATCAGCACGATGCCGAAGACATTGACCCAGCCGAAGGCAGCCGCCAGACCGGGGGCGAACAGGGCGGCCAGCGCCGTACCCGAGTTGCCGGCACCGGCAATGCCCATCGCCGTGCCCTGATGTTCGGCCGGATACCAGCGCGAAGCGAGCGGCAAGGCGGCGGCGAAGGAAGCACCGGCGACACCGAGGAAGAGACCGAGGATCAGCACTTCAGCGTAGGAATGAACGCCGATCTGCCAGGCGTAGAGCATGGTGGCGATGACCACGACCTGCCCGATGATCGCCGCCTTTTTCGGCGACAGACGATCCACCAGAATGCCCATGATGATGCGCAGCAGCGCCCCGGCCAGCACCGGGGTGGCCACCATCATGCCTTTTTCGGCGTGCGACAGGCCAAGATCCTTGGCAATGCCGATGCCCAGCGGGCCAAGCAGCACCCAGACCATGAAGGCGAGATCGAAGTAGAGAAAAGCCGCGAGCAGCGTCGGCGTATGGCCGGCCTGCAGGAATGATTTCTTGTCCATTTTGGATGATTTTCCGGGTTGACCGTGGGAACGGTCGTTGAGGGAGGATGGCTTCCTTCAGCGCATGGCGTCATCGCCATCAGCCCACCCTCGTTGGCGGAAAATCGCTGTGATGGTCTTACTTCGCAAGCGGCGTGCCAAGGCAATAAACCCCTGATTTACTGTGGGCATGGCTAAAACGTCGCAGGAGATGCGCACCAAAAGAGCGCGCGTATCTCCATTGCGGTGCAGCATTTTGGGGTGAAGTCGGCGATGGATTCTGATTGGCAAACCACTTTCGCCAGCCCGGCGAGCACGCTTTCAATTTCGGGCAAAATTTCCGGTTGACCGTCAGCTTCTCAAAACAGCCGTTGTTGGATGGAGTCCGCTATCCATAGCCGGCCCCACTGCCAGCATGCATATCGAGTATGCTTTCAAGCAAATCCCGATACCCGACACGCCTTCCCGATGAGCTTCCCGCCGCCCATTCCCGTCAATACGCTGACCACCGAGAACCTTCGGCAGTTCGCGGTCTGGCGCTACCTGGACGACGAAGAATGTGGCGAAGGCACCGACGAATCGTTCGTCACCCCGTCCGACGAGGTGCCCCCTGTTGGTAGCCATGGCAGCTTCGTCGTCGCTGCAAACTACTTGCTACACGGCGGCGATACGTTTCCCGGCGCGGTACAACTCGACCAGTTGGGCGCGAAACGGCTGTTCACGCCCATCCTGATCCACGTCGCCGGCAAATGCCTGGACCCGCTGGCGGCGGACCTTGCCGCGCGCCTTTCGCGACTGCAAAAAACGCCAGGCGGCCAGCCTGTCCGATGGACACTGGACATCACCCTGCCCGGCGACAAAGCCCCGGCGTCCGGACGAATTTTCAGATCCAGGGCGCTCCGGGCACTCGCTCTGCTGGCGCAACTCGTGTCACTTTTCTTCACCCGGCGCCGCCGATGAAGATTGGCGCCCCACCTCTCATTCGAACGGGTTCCCGGCCATGATGCGCAAAATTCACCGCGTCGCCCTCGCCGCCCAGCTCAAGCCGCTGCTCGCGGCGCTGGAGCCGGCCTTCCAACTCGCCAAGGCCGATGTTGCCAAGGCGCTCGCCACAGAACGTCGCTTCGCCTTCTGCGCCGACTATCCGGCCGGCAAGGCATTCCTGCTGTTTTACCCCGCGGCGACCGCCAGCGACGATTACTTCACCGTCGAAGTCGCCTGGATAGCCGCCCCCGTCACGACCGAAGCACTGAATGCCCCGGCCCTGCAGATGGCCGTCCTGAGTCCATGGCGGGACTGCACCCGTGACGACATGGCCCGCCGGCCGGGCTGGCGGCTACGCATCGACGATCTCTGGACAGATTCACCGCAGCAGTACCACGGCTCGTTTCAATTCTCCACGGCAGCCGCGCGCTACTGCGAACAGATGTTCTCCCTGCACCAGCTGCCGACCCAGCAAGCCAGGGAAGACCACGCGTTTGCCCTGCTGCAGGAATGCGTGGCGGAAGAGAAGGGGCTGACCGACGAACAGGCCGCACAAGAGCTTTCGCCGGCGATCAGCCTCTGCCACGCAGCCATCATCGCGGCGGCCCTGCCCTATTTCCGCCTGACAAGCGACAGCCAGACCATCATGGATAAGCCCCCGACAGGCCCCTGATGACGCTCCGCGCCAAACTGCTTGCCAGCTTTCACGCCCTTGCCACCGGCACGCTGCGCCTTGACCCGGCAAGCGCCGATGCCTTCTCGAACCACGTCGCCAATGCCTGCGAAGGCCTGCACGTCATCGGCCAACTGTGCACGGCACCGAACGCCCTTCAATCCGCAACGCTGGCGATCATGCTCGAACGCTGGTTCCGCCTGTTGCCCGAGTTCGAGGCAGCCAGGCAGATTCTCGAGCGCAAGGCCGGCCCATCACAGGTGGCGCCAAATCTCGACGCCGCCAGCGCCCTGCTCCTGCACTCCCGAATCCTTGAAGTCAGCCTCTCCCAGCGAGCCCTGCCCGAAACCCGGGCAATGCGAGTCGCCGACCTCGTTCGCGATGCCGCCAGCGCCTTCTTCGCCCTGGAGCAAAAGTGCCGGGCGCCGGATCGCCATACGCAAAAACTGCTCGCCGCGACCCTGCGCGCGGCATTGGGGCAACCGCTATCGCAGGCCCGGGAAGCGGCCTGCATTTTCCTGAACTCCGACCGGAAATAGGCTGGCCGGCCCCCCTATTTCAATTTTGGCTATTTTTTCCGGTTGACCGTGGGAGTCGCCTCCCCGGCCTATTTAACGCAACCGTCAGCGTCCGGCCGTCTTCAAGGCGAGCGCGGAGCCGGTGTGTCGTATCCGCCGAGGGCAAGGCCAGCCGACAGGATCGAGGTCATTCCTTCTCCGGATCAGACCAGCACAGACTGAACCGGTCGGCGCATCGACAAGGGCATGGCCGGACCGCGGCCGAAACGCACGACCAGATCAGGGCGCAGCCCGCCGAGGCCGATGGCAGCGGCGAACTGTGGCCGGAGCGCTGCCACCTCGACCGGTTGGTTTAGGAACGCGTTGCGGATGCCCAGCGCCGTCGCCTGCAAGGCAAAGCGCTCGTAGCAGCGGCCGGTTTCCACCCAATGCGCCTTGTCGCTGACCTCCGAAAGGAACACGGCGATGCCGGCCGAGTTGCGAATTTGCCGGGCGTAGCGCTCGTTCTCGGATTTTGCCGTGAGGAACAGCCCCATCATCCGGCTGCCCAGCCAGCGCGGCACGGCCGGGTTGCCCGTGGCGCCGGCGAACAGGCCATCGCCAGTCCGAATCGCTTCGTCATGGCTGAAGCGAATCCATGTTTTCAGTTCCTTGATGAAAGCCGGATCATTGATTTGCGCCGTGTTGCCAGACACCACGTAATCGAGAACCGTCTCCATCGCCGACCGTTCGGTCAGCAGCAGCACGCGTACCCCGTTGCCGCTGCCGGCCTGTTCAAGCAAGCGAAGCTCCGCGGTGGACAGCGGCCGGCCATCGTAATCGCCGCGGGTGCACTGCCGCTCGGCAATCGCCTGAAACAGCGGCGAGACATGAGCCTTGGTCGCCTCCAGCCGCACAACAACCTCACCATCCCCGGCCGGATCGAAACTGGCGGTGGCCTGCAGCCCGTTGGCCAACGCTGCCTGCACCAGGTTTTCGCTGGCACAGCCCAAAGAAACGAACAGGTGATGATCATCCGGATCGACCGCCGGGCAGCGCCGCGAGAAGTCCGGCGCGATGGTAATCAAGCCATCCCGAACCCGAAATTTCCAGCACTGCGTGTTATGACTCGATGGCGCCAGCGTGGCATGACGCACCAGTTCACCGAGCAGCAGCGCACGGTCGCCAGCGCCCACCGCCACCGGGCGACGAAGGCGGCGAGCCGCATCTTCAACGGGCGAGTCGGTCGAACAACCCACTAACAACGGCGCCGCAACCGCCAAAGCGCCCGCGCCCACGACAAACTGTCTGCGTCCCAACATGGCATGCCCCGCTCGTTAAGTAGGAACTGCGAATACCACCAACATATTCTCTACCAACTTTCCGCTCTGTTCGATAGCGAACGCAGGCAGGGGCATTTCATTTTCAGCCGTTTTTTCCGGTTGACCGTGGATGTCCATGCTAGGAAGCCATTGTGGCAATTCGGCAAAAGGGCAAGAATGCTTTGCAAACGCAAAATGACTAAAACACGATGAAAACCACCACTTCTGCAGCGTCACGCACCCCGCCAGACCTCAGGCAACGCGCCGAAGAAACCCAGCGGAAATTTATTGCTCGCAGCCTGCGTTCACGCGATAACGCGCGCCAGAGTAGCAAGTACGTCAACTCAGATGCGGTTATCGAGCAGCTAGAGCAAATGCTGTTGAATGGGAAATTACTCTGACCCTTTTAGCCACACTTCCACTCGGAGTAAATACGAAACATGACCAAAGAAACTGGCGACAAATATGGCAACGTAACGCTAACAGACGTGAAATTAGCTTCGGTGTATTACCCAATCCTTATCGGTCTAGCAAAACACAAGCATTGCCTGACCTATGGAGAATTGATTGCAAAAGCAAAAGAAGAACACCCTGACATACCAGAAGTTCAGAATGCTGTACCTGTTGGGACAGGACGCCGTCTAGAAGTAGTCCGATATTTCACTGAGCAACACGGCTACCCCGACCTGACTAGTTTGGTTATCAGCAAAAGTACAGGTGAATGCGGAGAATGGGTGCTCGAACGCTACAACCCAATAAAGTTGCGAGAGGAAGTTTTTTCGTTTGACTGGTCGAAAGCCACTCTTGATTTTGATGGATTCCTCCTGCACACCACCAAGCAAATTGCCGACAAGGCCAAGCCAAAACCCAAGAAGCCAGAAGCCAGAAGCCGAGAAACTAATGTATGAGTACTACAAACAACATAAATCAGCACTTCCCTCCAACATAACTAAAAAGCGCGAGTTAATCGTTATGCTGCTTATGGCGGGCGTTGCAGAGGATGAAGCATTTTCCCAGGCAGTTGCACAACTTTAGCGTAACGTCCTCGCACAAACAGGGGACGGATTTCGCTCAAGCAGCCGCCTTGACCGCCTCCGGATTCTGCGACGCAATACGCAGCAGGGTCTTGGCGGCACCGGAAGGTTCGCGGCGGCCTTGTTCCCAGTCCTGCAAAGTGCGGACCGATACACCAAGCAACTTGGCGAACTCGCTTTGCGACATGCCGACGCGGTTGCGCGCTTCGGTTGCGGCCGACACTTCGACGGCGGTTACCCGCGCCGCCTTGCCGGTTTTCATCTGGCGAACGGAGGCCAGCAGATCGTTCTGGAATTGTTCCATTTCTTTATCCACGTTCCACCTCGGCTTTCAGTCTGAATAGAAACTCGGCTGGCAGGTTGTCGAACTTGGCTTTTGCGTAAGCAATCAGCAACCATATTCGGCCATCCAGCACGTTGAAATAAATCACCCGCGCACCGCCACGCTTGCCCATCCCGGAGCGGCTCCATCTCACTTTTCGGCAGCCGCCGGACCCGGGAATGACATCACCAGCCAACGGATTTGCGGCTATCCACTCGATGAATTCGAGACGCTCGCTTTCGGACCAAATGGAAGCAGCGTAACGTTGGAATACCTCGGTTTCGGCAACAGTGTGCATGCGCAAATAATACGGCATTGCCGTATATTGTCAATGGCAGCGGAGTCCATCGGCAACCAGAAAAAATGGCGTGCGTTAAACCTGCGCCATTTCATTTTTAGCCCTTTTTTCCGGTTGACCGTAGCTCTCAGTTTCCGGCCCCATCAGACCACCAAAATAGGGCAAATTCGGCCATTCGCATAGGCAACAATTTCAAACTTGGCCTATTCGGCCAGCGCAAGCAGGCCCGTTGACCGGAACATCGACGACACGGATACTGGGTTCGCGCCGTCGTGTATCACTTCTTCCGAAACGCTTTGGGAGCTGGCCATGGACATCGTTTCGCGTGCAATGATCTTGCAGCCCCTGTTCTACTCGCGCATCGCGTGCGTTGGTCTGGCGCTCGTCTTCGTCATGCCGCCCGGCTACGCGCAATCGTCTGCCGAGGATGAGGCCAAACTGGCTGAAAAGCTCAAGGTGCTCGATTTGTTTCGGGGCACCTGGGACGTCACGATCAAGACGCTTACGCCGGAGAAACCGGTCGTCACCTCGGTGCACCGGAATGCCTGGGTGCTTGGCGACCGCTATCTGCAAGGCGACAGCGGACTTAAATCCGATGGGTCGCACGATCTCAGCATGATGACTTACGACCTGGCGACGGGGAAATATCCGCTGTGGATCTTCTACTCGACTGGCGTTGTCTTTGCCCTGCCGTCCGGAGACTGGGACGAAGCGACGCGGACCATGGTCTGGAAGAGTCCGCCGAATCTGCTCGGCTCCTACCAGTACACCTGCGTGCTACCCGACAATCGCGCGCATCGCTGCAAGGCGGTGGCCAAGAACTGGACGGGCAAGGTGCTGCTCGAACAGGAAGTCGTGGCCGTGCGGCGTGCGCCGTGAGGCTTTGCCCGGCTCCCCGGACGGTTTCCGGCGCGTCTCATGATTGAAGAACTCACGCCTATCGTTCTCGCGATCAGCATGCTGGTGGTCATCGCTGTTTCGACCATCCTCAGCCTGCTGATTTCTACGCTGGTGCTTGCCGCCTATCGCCGCCGCGTGCTGGGCGCGATGGCGCAGCATGCCGGCGACGCCCCGGCGCCTGAGTCAGACGACGCGAAGATCACCGATCGCACGGTCAATTTCGCCGGGCAACAGCCGGCGCACCCGACCGGCGCAACGCTGTATCAACGCGCCCGGCAGGCGGCGCTGGGAGCGGCGTGGCGCATCGCACTTGGCGGATTCAGCTTCGCGCTGGTCATCGCGGTTGCCACCAGCCTGGCTTTCGCCGATCAGCCGACGGCGACCCTGTTTGTCCTGGCGCTGTGGGGCGCCAGCTGGCCGACCGGGCTGGCGCTGGTGCTGGCGACGCCGCCCTCGCGACGATTGCGCCTTGCTGCCGTGGCCGGCTATTTCACGCTGTTTGTGGTCGGCGCCATCGTTTCCGAAGTGGCGACGCAGCGGCTTGGCACCGCCGCCGGTTATCTCCACAGCATCGCGCCGCCGCAGATGCTGGCCGGCTGGCTGGTGGCGAATGGCCCGCCGACTGTTTTGCTGTTGCTGTTCGTCAATCGTCGGGTGCGCGCCATCGGCCCGCTGGTGCTCGGCTTCGCCACGGCGCTGTCGAGCGGCCTGATGGCGACTTACCTGCTGCTGATGACGCCAGCCGGCTGGCGATGGCTGGAGCTCGCCGCCAATGCCCTCGGCCTGTCGCCGTTCACCGTCCTGGCCATCCTGGCGATCATCGTGCTGGCGCTCGGCGGCATGCTCGGCTGGCGCTTCCTGAGCTGGATCAGGAACGCCTATCTGCGCAAGCAGGTCAATGACCGATCGCTGACGCTCGATGCCCTGTGCTTGCTGTTCGCCAGCTGGTATGCCATGGCGCTGACGCTGGCCGGTCTGGCCTGGGTCTTGGCGGGCGGGCTGGCGTTTGCCGCCGGCAAGGTGACAACGACGTGGGCCGGCCGGCGATTGGCCGGCGTCGATGCTCCCGGGCAGCCGCGCGGGCTGGTGTTCCTGCGCGTGTTCTCACTCGGCGCGCGCAGCGATCGCCTGTTTGACGCCATTGCGCGCTATTGGCGTTACATCGGCAGCATCGACCTGATCACCGGCCCAGATATCGCCCACAGCACGGTGCAACCCCACCAGTTGCTCGACTTTCTGGCTGGCCGGCTGGCAACGCATTTTGTCGCCAGCACGCCCACGCTCGACGAGCGCCTGCGGCAACGCGACACGGCGCCCGACCGCGATGGCTGGTTTCGCGTCAATAACTTTTTCTGTCATGCGGACACCTGGGAGCGGGTGCTGCCGCGCCTGGTGCAAGGCGGCGCCGTGGTGCTGATGGACTTGCGGAATTTCTCCGGGGACAACGCCGGTTGTGTGCACGAGCTGCGGCATCTGGTCGGTTTCGTGCCACTGCGCCGTTGTGTCCTGGTCGTCGACGAAACCACCGACCAGGCTTTCCTGCGCCAAACGCTGGAAGATGCCTGGCAGGCCATGCCGGAGCAATCGCCGAATCGCTCTGCCCTTTCATCCGAGGCAAATCTGCATCACCTCGGCTCCGGGGCACAGTCGCTGCGGGCGCTGTTGCAGCGACTGTGCGATGCCGCCTGAATTGCGCAGGCCACCTCACTCCCCATTTTTGATTTCTGCCCTATTTTCGGGCCACCCCGGGGACCAGCAGTTGTTCCTATGGTCGCAGCATTTCATTATCTCGCCGCCGTGCCGGTAGTTCAGTGAAAGCGAACGGCGCTCACCATGACCAGCCCCAGCATCAGCACAAACGAAACGCTTTTCCAGAAAATCACCGGGTTGCGCTCGATGAGGGGCGGTTTGGTCTTGTTGAGGAAAATCCGGTTCGGGTGGTGGAGGTCGTAGATGAACTCGGAAAGCTCTTCGTAGCGGGCGAAGGGGTCGGGGTCGACGGCTTTGCGGAGGGCGTCGTCGATCCAGGCGGGGATTTCGCGTTCTTCGCTGAGCACGCTTTTGTAGGCCAGTTTTTTCTGCGCCGATTTGGTGCGCGACTTGGGGACTTCCGTGCCGTAGGGAAAGCCGCCGGACAGCATCTGGTAGGCGATGACGCCGAGCGAGTAGAAGTCGGAGCGGGCGCTGCCCGGCTCGCCGAGGAAGTATTCCGGGGCGGCGTAGAGGGCGGCGCCGAGCAGGTTGATCTGTTCGACAGCGGTGGTGATTTCCTCGATGCCGGCAACGCGGGTGGCACCGAAATCGATGATTTTCACGGTGCCCGTGGTGTCGATCATGATGTTGTCCGGCTTGAGGTCCTGATAGACCATTTCCAGCCGGTGGAAGGCCTGCAGGCCCTTGGCGATCTGCTCGAGGAGGCCGCGCACGACGGCCAGTTCCGGGCGTGGGTTGTCGATCATCCATTGCGTCAGCGTCTGCCCCTCGATGTATTCGCTGACGACGTAGATGGACTGGCGCTGGCGGGTGTGGGCGCAGGGTTTGAGGACGTGCGCGCTGTTGATGCGGCGGGCGATCCACTCTTCGAGCAGGAAACGTTCTAGTGCCGCCGGGTCGGCCTGCATGTCGGTGGATGGCGTCTTGATGACGACGCGTTCGCCGGTTTCATTATCGACGGCGAGGTAGATGTGGCTGCGGGCGCTGTGCTTGATGACGCGGACGATCTGGTAGCCCTCGAACTCGGCCCGAGCGTCGAGCAAGGGCGGGCAAGGCAGGTCGGAAAGCTGGCGGTAGACTTCGTTAGCTTCCGGGTCGGGGAGTTCGTCGATTCGCACGAGCTGGATGGTCAGGTTGTCGGCGCTGCCGGCTTGCAGGGCAGCCTCGGCGATGGCCCGGGCCGCCGCGTCGAGATCGGCGGCGCTGTCGATGGCGCTGCGGATGCAGGCGGCGTCGACGTGTTCATAAACGCCGTCGGTGGCGAGCAGCAGCAGGTCGCCGACGGCGAGTTGCAAGGCCTGGTAGTCGATGTCGACCCTGCGGTCCATGCCCAGGGCGCGGGCCAGGTAGCTCTGGGCCGATGACACCCGAACGCGGTGATCCTCGGTCAGTTGCGTCAGCTCGCTGCCGCGCAGGCGGTAGATGCGGGCGTCGCCGACGTGAAAGAGATGCGCCGTCGTGGACTTGATGACGACGGCGCTGAAGGTGCACACGTAGCCACGCTCGCGGTCGTAGCGGTGATGGCTTTGCTGGGTCTGCGAATGCAGCCAGGAATTGGTCGCCGTCAGCACATGCTCGCCCGACTTCTTCACCGACCAGGCATCGGCGGTGCAGAAATAGTCTTCGAGAAAGCCGGTCACCGCCGACTGCGCCGCCTCCTGGCTGACCGGGCTGCTGCTGATGCCATCGGCCAGCGCGACGGCAATGCCCTTGGCCGACAGTTGCGGCTCGCGCGGGATGCAAACGCCGTGGAAATCCTGATTGAGTTCCTTGCGCCCGTTGTCGGAATACTGCCCGACGGTGACTTGCAGATGACGTCCCATGCTGCTTGCCTTTTGCTACGGTCGACCGCAAAAATCGGCCAAAAATTGAAAGAAGCCCCCGACCTTACGGCGGGGGCTATGCCGAAACGGATGGTCGATCAGATCGCCTTGCGCTTCGGTGCGGTACGCACGTGGGTCGAATACATCGTCAGACCAACGAAAAACAGACCACCAACCAGATTGCCAAGCGCAGTCGGGATCTCGTTCCAGATCAGGTAATCCATGATCGTGAAGTTACCGCCCATCATCAAGCCGGTAGGGAAGAGGAACATGTTGACGACGGAGTGCTCGAAGCCCATGAAGAAGAAGACCATGATCGGCATCCACATGGCCATGATCTTGCCCGAGACATTGGTACAAATCATCGCGCAGACGACGCCGGTCGACACCATCCAGTTGCACAGCACGCCACGGGTAAAGATGGTCAGCATGCCGGCCGCACCGTGCGCCGAGTAGCCAACGGTCCGACCCTCACCGATAGTGCCGATTTTTTGCGCGATGGCATTGGGGGCCTCCGAGAAACCGAAGGTCCAGACGATGACCATGAGCACCGCTACCGTCAGCGAACCGGCAAAGTTGCCGGTAAATACCAGCCCCCAGGTGCGCAGGATGCCCTTCATGGTAACGCCCGGACGCTTGTCGATCAGGGCCAATGGGCAGAGGGTAAACACGCCGGTGAGCAGATCGAAGCCAAGCAGGTAAAGCATGATGAAGCCAACCGGGAAGAGCATGGCGCCAACCAGCGGCATGCCGGTCTGAACAGTGACCGTGACTGCGAAGGCAGCGGCCAGATTGAGGATGGCGCCGGCCATGAAGGCGCGGATCAGGGTATCGCGGGTGGACATGAAGATTTTCGATTCGCCGGCATCGATCATTTTGGTGACGAATTCGGTGGGTGCCAGATAGGCCATGGTGGTTTCCTCGTGGGATTTGATTTGTTTTGAAAGCTCCCGGGGCCGCTCTCAAGAGCGGGGAGCCTGAACCCCACCATTGGGGTTGGCCGGGCCGGCAGCGCTGCCGGCCCTGTTCATGCACAGGCCGCTCAGGCGGCCATGTAGACTTGGCCGTTTTCGACCTTGACTTCAAACTTCTTGCAGCCACCGACGTCCGGCGCGACGGCCTGGCCGTCTTCGAGGCCGATGTTCCAGCCGTGCAACGGGCAGGTCACGCGCTTGCCGTGCACGATGCCTTGCGACAGCGGGCCGCCCTTGTGCGGACATTTGTCGTGCAGGGCGAAGACTTCATCGTCCGAGGTGCGGAAGACGGCGATCTTGCCGCGCTCTTCCCAATGCACGACGCGCGAGCCGAGTTGCGGAATGTCTTCCAGTTTGCAGATCAGTTTCCAGTTGCTCATTTTTTTGTCCTCGGTTTTCAGGCTTCAACCTTGATGGGGATAAATTGCTTGACGGGGCCTTCTTCGCGCGAGGTCGCCCATGGGTCCTTGGCATCCTTCAGCGAGTCGAGCAGCTCGGCGTAGAGCGCCTTGCGGCCTTCTTCATCCTCGACGATCTTGCCTTTCACGTAATCGAGGCCGACCCGTTCCAGCCAGTGGCAGGTGCGCTCGAGGTACCAGCCTTCGAGGCGGTAAAGCTGGAGGAAGGCGCCGGAATATTCCATGACGTCCTCGTCCGAAGTTACCTTGCACAGGAACTGGGCGACTTCGGTCTTGATGCCGCCATTGCCACCGATGTAGAGCTCGTAGCCGGAATCGACGCCGATCACGCCGACGTCCTTGATGCCGGCTTCGGCGCAGTTGCGCGGGCAGCCGGAGACGGCGAGCTTGACCTTGTGCGGGGCGTACATGTCGAAGAGCATTTTTTCGAGCTTGACGCCCATCGACATGGCGAGTTGCGTGCCGAAGCGGCAATGCTCCATACCGACGCAGGTTTTCACGGTGCGGATCGACTTGCCGTAGGCGTGGCCGGAGACCATGCCGGCGGCGTTGAGGTCGGCCCAGATGCCGGGCAAGTCTTCCTTCTTGATGCCGAGCAGGTCGATACGCTGACCGCCGGTGACTTTCACCGTCGGCACGTTGTATTTTTCAGCCGCGTCGGCGATGGCGCGCAATTCCTTGGGGTTGGTCAGGCCACCCCACATGCGCGGCACGACCGAATAGGTACCGTCCTTCTGGATGTTGGCGTGGGCGCGTTCATTGATGAAGCGCGACTGCGGATCGTCTTTGGCTTCGTGCGGCCAGGTCGAGATCAGGTAGTAGTTGATGGCCGGGCGGCACTTGTCGCAACCGTTCGGCGTGGTCCAGCCAAGTTCGGCGAAGACGGTTTCCTTGTTGGTCAGGTGCTCGTCGCGAATGAGCTTGCGGACCTTGTCGTGCGAGTGCTCGGTACAGCCGCACATCGGCTTCTTGTCGGAAGCGGCCGGGGTGTAGGCGCCGCCGATGGTCGAAGCGAGAATCTGCTCGACGAGGCCGGCACAGGAACCGCAGGAGGACGCCGCCTTGGTGTGCTTCTTGACCTCATCGAGCGTGAACAATCCCTTGGCCTTGATGGCCTGGACGATGACGCCCTTGGTGATCCCGTTGCAGCCGCAAACCTCGGCGCTGTCGGCCATCTCGGCCGCCTTGCTCTTGCCGGCATGACCGACGTCGCCGACCAGCGACTGGCCGAAGATCAGCGAGTCGCGGATGTCGTGGATGTCACGGCCGTCCTTGAGCAGCTGGAAGTACCATGGGCCATCGGCCGTGTCGCCGTACATGACGCCGCCGACCAGCTTGTTGTCCTTGATCACCAGCTTCTTGTAAACGCCGCCATGCGGGTCGTTGAGCAGGATTTCCTCGGTGCCCTCGCCGCCCATGTAGTTGCCAGCCGAGAACAGGTCGATGCCGGTGACCTTGAGCTTGGTCGACGTCACCGAGCCGGTGTAGCGGCCGATGCCGTAGCCGGCCAGATGGTTGGCCGCGACCTTGGCCTGCTCGAAGAGCGGGGCCACCAGGCCGTAGGCGATGCCGCGGTGGGTGACGCACTCGCCGACGGCGTAGACCTTCGGGTCGTAGGTCTGCATGGTGTCATTGACCACGATGCCGCGATTGCAGTAGATGCCGGAGGATTCGGCCAGCGAATAGTTCGGGCGGATGCCGGCGGCCATGACGACGAGGTCGGCCGGAATCTGCATGCCGTCCTTGAAGCGGATCGCCGCGACGCGGCCGGATTCGCCTTGAATCAAGGCTTCGGTCTGCTTTTGCAGGAGGAATTTGAGGCCCTTGTCTTCGAGCGACTTCTGCAACATCCGGCCTGCTACTTCGTCGAGCTGACGCTCAAGCAGCCACGGGCCGAGGTGCACGACGGTGACATCCATGCCGCGCAGCTTGAGGCCGTTGGCGGCTTCGAGGCCGAGCAGACCGCCGCCGATGACCACCGCGTGCTTGTGCAGCTTGGCGGCTTCGATCATCTCGTCGGTGTCCTTGATGTCGCGGTAACCGATGACGCCGGGCAGGTCGTTGCCGGGGATCGGCAGCATGAACGGGGTCGAGCCGGTGGCGATGAGCAGGCGGTCGTATTCTTCTTCGGTGCCGTCGTCGGCGATGACCTTGCGCTTGACGCGGTCGATGAACTTGATCTGCTTGCCGGTGTGCAGCTTGATGTTGTTTTCCTTGTACCACTCGAGTTCGTTGAGGACGATCTCGGAGATGGTCATTTCACCGGCGAGAACCGGCGAAAGCAGGATGCGGTTGTAGTTCGGGTGCGGCTCGGCACCGAAAATCGTGATGTCGTAATGATCCGGCTTGATCTTCAGCAGTTCTTCTACGGTGCGGACACCGGCCATGCCGTTGCCGATCAGGACGAGACG
The DNA here is from genome assembly GCF_020510565.1 of Ferribacterium limneticum. Lineage (NCBI taxonomy): Bacteria > Pseudomonadati > Pseudomonadota > Betaproteobacteria > Rhodocyclales > Azonexaceae > Ferribacterium > Ferribacterium limneticum. The sequence continues at coordinate 878,408 of NZ_CP075189.1, read as the reverse complement.
AGGTTTGACAGCAGTTGTGCTCATGGTTGACTCCAACGTTGCGCGCACCCGAGGGTGCAAAATTTACTTCAGCGCATGACGTCGTTGCCATCGAACCGCCGACGTTGGCGGTTGATTCGCTGTACCTGCAGGGTTCTTGCAATCAGTGTGCCAGCTGATCAGGCTTTTGATTTTTAGGCGTTTTTTCCGGTTGACCGTGGCAATCGCGCACCACGGCGGGGCGAGCGGTTCCAGCGCGGTGCAGATTCAGCTTAGTTGCCGCCAATGATCAGGCCGGTGGCCTCGACCGCAACGATGGCCTTGGCCTGGTTGAAATCCTCGGCATAACCGCTGGCGTAGAGCAGGCAGGCCAGCTGGTTGGCAATCGGCTTGGGCAGCGGTGCCTGCTTGTCGAGAATGCGCCGGATCCATTTCGCCGTGCTAACTGCATCATTGGCTTCCGGCAGATTGGGCAAGGCGCGCAGGCTCTCGTGCTCGGCTTCGAACAGGATATCAACGCCGCCTTCGTGGATGAACTCAAGACGCGGCCGCCGTTTCGGATTGGCGAAGGGCTCGCCCTCGGTGCCACGCAGGAGCAGCGCCCGGTCGCCACGGGCGAGCAGGATGTCGCGCATCAGATCGACAAATTCGGGATGCGTCGCTGGCGCCACCAGAACGGCATCGCCGTGGAAGGGGTTGATCAGCTTGACCAGGCTGTGCGCACTGTTGCGCACGCCGAGGCGGCTGCGCAGGCCGAGCAGGTTGTGGATGCCCGGGCACATGGCGTTGAGCGGCAGGAAGGCCAGGCCTTTTTCGTCGAGGGCGATCTGGGCCTGCGTTGTCGAGGCCACGGGCATGATGCCGAGCTCGCGGAAAATATGGGCGCTGGTCACCCGGCCAAAGCCCTCTAGCAGGCCATGCACCACGACCGGCACGCCAAAGCGCTGGAGCAACATGGCCAGCAGCGGCGTCAGGTTGGCTTCCTTGCGCGCCCCGTTGTAGGTCGGCAGGGCAACCGGGCGCACGCGGCCATGCGGCATGTCGAGACGGTGGGTGCGCTCGGCGGTGGCGTCCATGAAGCCGAGCATTTCGTCGAGTGACTCGCCCTTGACGCGCAGGCCAAGGATGATCGCGCCCATTTCGAGATCCGGCACGCCGCCGTCGAGCATGGCCGCGTAAATCTGCTGCGCATCGTCGCGCGGCAGATCACGCGCGCCCTGGGCGCCGCGTCCGATCTCCTTGATGAATTGTGCGTAGCTCACTGTCTCCTCCGGTTGCGGTCAGGCCGCAGCTGCTATTTTGGGGGGGTGTTCCGCCACCATGCGCTTGATATCGGGCACACAGGAACCGCAGAACGTTCCGCATTTCAGGCTCTTCTGGAGTTGCGGCAGGTCAGCCCCTTTCTCCAGTTCATGGTGAATTTGCACGTCGCTGACATCGGCGCATTTGCAGACGATGTTGCGCGCCACCATGGTCACCGGCGGCTTGGCCGAAGGCGCCAGGGCAAAACGGATCAGGCTGACATCGAGCTCATCCTCCGCCATCGCCTGCCGCAACCACGCCAGGGCCTGCGTCTCGCCGGCCAGCCGGACGCCGAGCAGGCGACCCTGCTGGGCGATGGCCTTCTTGCTGATACGACGCGATGCGTCAGCATAGAGAATGGCACCCTCCTCGCCATCCAGTCCGAAGAGGCGATCCAGCGCAAGGATCTCGGCATCCGCCGCCGGCCCGGCACAGGCGCCGCGGAAGACGACGAGCGGCGTCGTCCGGCCGTACAGACCGACATTGGCATACGGGAAGTCAGCCAGCGCACCTCGGGCCCGCTGCAGCAGTTCCAGCGCCTCGGACTGGCTGGCGCAGCGGCGGACCACGGCGAGCGGGTAGGTCAGGTCGGCCTTCACGATCTGGACGGCCGCATGCTTGAGTTCCGGCTGCTGCGAATAGGGGTCGATGGCATCGCAAGCCAGCGCATTGGCGCCCGCCGTGTTCATGAACTGGGAGCCCCAGTGCATCGGCATCCAGGCCCGGCCCTTGACCAGACCGGGGCGCTCGCCGATACGGACGAGCATTTCGCCACGACCGTTGCTGACCCGGGCCAGATCGCCGGTTTCCAGCCCGCGATGGCGCATGTCGCACGGATGCATGGCGAGCAGCGGTTCGTCTTCGAGGTTGAACAGGCGCGGTACAGTGCCGGTCCGGCTCATGCCGTGCCATTGGTCGCGCATGCGGCCGGAAAGCAGGCTGATCGGCAACTCGGGCGTCGTGGCATCAGCCGTTGGCTTGTGCTCGATGGCGACAAAGCGCGCCTTGCCGTCCGCCGTCGGGAATTTTCCGTCCTCGTAAAGACGGACCTTGCCGGCGCTCGCCCCTTCCGGATACGGCCACTGCTGCGGCCCCTGCGCTTCGAGCAAGGCGTAGGACAAGCCCGTGATGTCGAGATCGCGACCACGCGTGCTTTCGCGGTGCTCGTTGAAGATATCTTCGGGACCGGCATAGGGAAACAAGCGCTCGGCGTCGGCATTGCCAAGCTTGTCACCCAGTCGCCGTGCGAAATCGACGACGATTTCCCAGTCGTGGCGCGCCTCACCAGGGGCCCGAAGCGCCGACTGGACGCGGGTGATGCAACGCTCCGAATTGGTCACCGTGCCATGCTTCTCGCCCCAGCCACTGGCCGGCAACAGCAGGTCGGCGTAATCGGCGGTGTCGGTGTTGCCATAGGTTTCCTGCAACACGACGTATTCGGCTGCCAGCAAGGCCTCGCGGACGGCCGCCTGATTCGGCAGCGACTGTGCCGGATTGGTGCAGGCGATCCAAACCGCCTTGATTTCGCCGGTTTTCAAGGCCTGGAACAGGTTGACCGCCGACTTGCCCGGCTTGGCCGGCACGTCCGGGACGCCCCACAAACGCGCCACCTCGGCGCGATGTTCCGGATTGGCCAGGTCACGGTGGGCCGACAGCAGGTTGGACAAGCCACCGACCTCGCGTCCCCCCATGGCATTCGGCTGCCCGGTGAGCGAGAACGGCCCCGCGCCCGGCTTGCCGATCTGGCCGGTAGCGAGGTGCAGGTGAATGATGCCGGCGTTGTTGTGCGTGCCGTGGGCCGACTGGTTCAGGCCCTGGCAGTAAAGCGACAGTGAGGCTTTACTGGAACCAAACCAGCGCGCCGCCTGGACGATGGAGTCAGCCGGAATGCCGCAGACGGCGGCTACCTGGTCCGGAGTGTACTTTTTGACAATGTCAGCCAGCGCCGCGAAACCGCTGGTGTGCGCCTCGACATAAGCCTGATCAACCATGCCCTCATTGATCAGCACATGCAGCATGCCGTTGAACAGCGCGATATCGCTGCCCGGCTTGATCGGCAAATGGAGATCGGCAATCTCCGCACTTTCTGTACGCCGCGGGTCGGCGACGATGACCTTGAGGTCAGGATTGGCCGCCTTGGCATCTTCGATGTAGCGGAAAATGATCGGGTGGGCGATGGCCGGATTGGCGCCGGTGATAAAAATCACCTTGGCTTGCAGGATGTCGGCATAGCTGCACGGCGGCGCATCGGCGCCCAGCGTCTGCTTGTAGCCGGCGACAGCCGAGGACATGCAAAGACGTGAATTGGTATCGACGTTATTGGTGCCGATCAGCCCCTTGGCCAGCTTGTTGAAGACGTAATAGTCCTCGGTCAGCAACTGGCCGGAAATGTAGAAGGCAACGGAGTCCGGGCCATGTTGCCGAATAGTCGCGGCGAAACGCTCGGCGGCTTCATCGAGCGCCAGATCCCAACTCAAACGTTGCCCGGCCCGACCGCGGCTCATGCGCTTTTCGGGGAATTGCAGGCGATATGTCGGATTCACCGTCTGATTCAAGGTCGCACCCTTGGTGCACAGGCGTCCGCGATTGGCCGGGTGCTCCGGGTCGCCGCGCAGTCCGGTGATCGTTCCGTCCTCGGTTTCGATAAGCACGCCGCATCCGACGCCACAGTAGCAACAGGTAGACTTAAACTCAGCTCTCATGATTTTCCTTCCGGCTTGGCTTGAGCAACAGCTATGCCACGTTGAAAAATCATGGACTTGCATGAAAAAAGGGGAAACTCCATTGTGGAATTTCCCCTTTTTAGTGCATCGAGTACTGCCTGCGTCCCTATTTGATGCGCTGCAACCAGGGACGCCCTGCTTCTGGGCGCGGCGGCTCCGGTGGCGGCTCTTCGGGTTCGACCGCGGCTTCGCCGGCGTCGATGAATTCAGCATCAGCCTGATCTTCGGCACCGTCGACCTCAAAGGCCATTCCGGCGCCGTTTTCCCGGGCGTAAATCGCCGAGACACGCGCAATAGGCACCGACAAGTCGCGGGCAACGCCACCGAAGCGAGCCTGAAAGTCGATGAAATCGTTACCGATCAGCAGACTCTTGGTGGCATCCGGCCCAAGATTGAGGACGATCTGCCCGTCGCGGACGAACTCGCGTGGCACGCGGGTCCGCTCATCGACATCGACGGCGATGTGCGGCGTGAAACCGTTGTCGCAGCACCACTCCCAAATGGCGCGCAGCAGGTAGGGCTTGGTAGACGGTAGTTCCATGCCTTACTTGCGCATTGCCTTTTCGGACGGCGTCAGCGCGTCGATAAAACCCTGACGGCTGAAAATACGCTCGGCGTACTTCATGAGCGGCGCCGCAGCCTTGCCGAGGTCGATCCCGTAGTGATCCAGACGCCAGAGCAGCGGTGCGATGGCCACGTCGAGCATGGAGAACTCGTCACCGAGCATGAACTTCTGCTTGTTGAAGATCGGCACGATCTCGGTCAGGCGAGCCTTGATTTCCTGACGAGCCTTGTCGGCCGTCTTGCCGTTCTTCTCGATCACTTCCATGAACGAAAAGATCTCGCGTTCCATGCCGACCAGCAACTGGCGGGCGCGGGCGCGCATGATCGGATCGGCCGGCATCAGTTGCGGATGCGGGAAGCGCTCGTCGATGTATTCGTTGATGATGTTCGGCTCGAACAAAACCAGATCGCGCTCGACCAGAACAGGCACGCGATTGTGCGGGTTGATCGCCGCCATTTCTTCCGGCTTGTTGAACATGTCGACATCGATCACCTGAAAATCCATGCCCTTTTCGAACAGGACAATGCGGCAACGGTGACTAAAGGGGCAGGTGGTGCCCGAGTAGAGGTTCATCATTTGTGGTAACCCTCAAAATGAGATTCGGCATCGGGGGCCGGCCAGAGCCAAACCCGCGATGCCGTTAGCTGATCCAGAAGGGATCAGTGAATGTCTTTCCAGTATTCCTTCTTGAGCGCGTAAGCGACAACAAAGAGAACTGCCAGGAAGGCCAGAACAAACCAGCCCAGAGTGCGGCGGTATTCCTGTTGCGGCTCGCCCATCCAGACCATGAAACCGACCAGGTCGGAAACCGACTTGTCGAATTCGGCCGGTGGCATCGTGCCCGGAACAGCCAGTTCCAGCTTGTGCGTTTCGTGATTCATCACTTGCTGGCCTTGCAGGCCGTACAGAATATGCGGCATGCCGACGTTCTCGAACACCGTGTTGTTCCAGCCCGTCGGACGGTTCGCGTCACGATAGAAGGAGCGCAGGTAGGTGTAGAGCCAGTCCGCACCGGCACCGGCATTGCCGGCTTCGCCACGGGCCCGGGCAACGATGGTCAGATCCGGCGGCGTGGCACCAAACCACAGCTTCTGCTCGTCGGAACGCGCTGCCACACGCATCAGTTCACCGATCTTGTCGGAGGTGAACATCAGGTTTTCCTTGACCTGCTGCTCGGTCAGACCGAGATCGAGCAGGTTCTTGTAGCGCATGTAGGAAGCACCGTGGCAATTCAGGCAGTAATTGACGAACAGCTTGGCACCGTTTTGCAGCGCCGCCTTGTCGCTCACCGAGCCCGGCCACTTGTCGATATGGGCCGTGCTGCCGCTGGCAAATGCCATGATCGGCGCGAAGAGCAATGCGATCAGTAGTTTTTTCATTATTTCCACCCTTACTTGAACGTCACGCGGTCAGGGACCGGCTTGAACTTGTCCATGCGCGACCACCAAGGCATTCCCAGGAAGAAGCCAAAGTAGAACACCGTGCAGACCTGGGAAATCAGCTCGCCCATCGGTGATGGAGAGAGGGTACCCAGATAGCCAAGGATGAAGAAACAGATCACGAAGATGGTGTACATAACCTTGGTGATCGGGCCGCGATAGCGGATCGACTTGACCGGGCTGCGATCGAGCCACGGCAACGCGGCGAAGATCACGACGGAAGCCCCCATGGCGACAACCCCCCAGAACTTGGCATCAAGGCCAAAGAAGTTCCAGACCATGGCACGCAGGATCGAGTAATACGGCGTGAAGTACCAGACCGGAGCGATGTGCGGCGGGGTCTTCAGTGGATCAGCCGGATAGAAGTTCGGCGTTTCGAGGAAGTAACCACCACCTTCCGGCGCCCAGAACATTACAGCCGAGAAGACCATCAGGAAGACGACAACACCGACGATGTCCTTGACCGTGTAGTACGGGTGGAACGGGATGCCGTCACGCGGGATGCCGTGTTCGTCCTTGTTAGCCTTGATCTCGACACCGTCCGGGTTGTTCGAACCGGTTTCGTGCAGGGCCAGCACGTGAGCAGCAACCAGACCGATCAGAACGAGCGGGAAGGCGATCACGTGGAAGGAGAAGAAGCGGTTCAGCGTTGCGTCGCCGACCACGAAGTCGCCGCGAATGATCAGCGACAGATCGGAGCCGATGACAGGAATCGCCGAGAACAGATTCACGATCACCTGTGCGCCCCAGTAGGACATCTGTCCCCACGGCAACAGGTAGCCGAAGAAGGCCTCGCCCATCAGGCACAGGAAGATACCCACGCCGAACAGCCAGGTGAGCTCACGCGGCTTGCGATAAGAACCGTAGAGAAGGCCACGGAACATGTGCAGATAAACCACGATAAAGAAGGCCGAAGCACCGGTGGAGTGCATGTAGCGAATCAGCCAGCCACCCGGCACATCACGCATGATGTATTCAACCGAAGCGAAGGCAATTGGCACGCCATTGGCGTTCAGCGCAGCATCCGGCTTGTAGTGCATGACCAGGAAGATGCCGGTGACGATCTGGATAACCAGGACCAGCAGCGCCAGAGAACCGAAGAAATACCAGAAGTTGAAGTTCTTCGGAGCGTAGTACTCGGAAAGGTGACCCTTCCACATGGAAGTCGCCGGGAAGCGGGCATCGACCCACTCAAGCGCGTTACCAGCCAACGAGCCGTCGGACTTGTACTTTTCGAAATTGCCAGCAGCCATTTCTTATGCTCCCTTCTTGTCTTCGCCGATCATGATACGGGTATCAGCGAGATACACGTGCGGCGGCACTTCGAGGTTGGTCGGTGCAGGCTTCGACTTGTAAACGCGACCAGCGAAGTCGAAGGTCGAACCATGGCAGGGACACAGAAAACCGCCCAGCCAGTCGCCCGGCATACCCTCGTCGGCACCTGCCTTGAATTTCTGTGAGGGCGAGCAACCGAGGTGCGTACAGATACCGACCACAACCATGATTTCCGGCTTGATCGAACGCGTATCGTTCTTGGCATAGGCCGGCTGCTGTTCCTTGTCCGACTTGGGATCGGCAACCAGATCTGCGAGCTTGGGCAGCGTATCCATCATTTCCTTGGTGCGATTGATGATCCACACCGGCTTGCCGCGCCACTCGACGGTCATCATCTGACCTGGCTCGAGCTTGCTGATATCCACTTCGACCGGTGCACCTGCAGCCTTGGCACGTTCGGACGGAAGCAAGCTGGAGACGAACGGTACGAGTGCGGCAACTGCCCCCGCCCCGCCCACGGCCGCGGTCGCAACGACCAAACGCCGCCGTCCGCAGTCCATTTTTCCTTGATTGCTCATTACGCTGACCCCTAACGGAATTAGATGGGATAAAAATTAAACGCTAAATTATACGATATCGGACGGCCCGATAAAAGCCGGATATCACCCACCACAAGCCTTGCGCTCTCGAAAAGCCTGCGCCAAGGTGCCACTATCGACATATTCGAGCTCCCCACCAACCGGTATGCCGCGGGCAATCCGGGTCACGCCAACCCCTTTGGGCGCAAGCATGGCCGTGATGTAGTGAGCCGTCGCCTCCCCTTCGTTGGTGTAGTTCGTCGCCAGGATGACCTCCCGTACCACACCGTCAAGCGCCCTGGCCATCAGTCGATCCAGGCCGATATCCTTTGGCCCGACACCATCAAGCGGCGAAATTTTGCCCATCAAGACGTAGTAAAGTCCCTGATAGCTCTGAGTCTGCTCCATCATGTTCATGTCGACCGGCGTTTCGACAACGCACAGCAAACTTGCATCTCGCCGCGGCGAGATACAGCGTTCGCAGATATCAGCTTCGGTAAATGTATTGCAGCGCTGGCAATGTCGAATCGACAGCAAAGCATGTAGTACAGCATCACCGAGATGTTGTGCACCTTTTCGATCACGCTGCAACAGATGATAGGCCATGCGCTGCGCCGACTTCGGCCCGACACCGGGCAGGCAGCGCAACGCCTCAATCAGCGTATCAAGACCTGATGGATTCACTAATCAGAACGGGAGCTTGAACCCGGGTGGCAGGTTAAGCCCAGAGGTAAAGCCGGACATCTTGTCCTGGCTCAGCGCTTCGCCTCGGCGAACGGCGTCGTTCATCGCCGCGGCAATTAGATCCTCAAGCATTTCCCGATCATCCATCACCGATGGATCGATGCTGACTCGGCGCACTTCATGAGCACCAGTCATGACAATTTTGACCATGCCTGCCCCGGCAACCCCCTCGATCTCAGTCTGGGCTAGTTGCTCCTGCGCCTTTTTCATGTTTTCCTGCATCGCCTGCGCCTGCTTCATCAGGCCCGCCAAGCCACCTTTCATCATGTTCGCTCTCCGTTAGGCAATAGGTTTAATGGATGATTCGACAACCGACGCATCGAGAGACTCGATGGCATCACGTATAAATGTATCCCGTGTAATTGAAGCAATAGCGTGCTCTTGACGCTCTTGGCGCTGTCGGCCGACTGTCTCTGCAGGTGTATCCAATTCATTTGGGGCCAATTCAAAACGCACCTTCAGCGAACGACCAAAATACTCGCTCAAAGCTTGCTGCAGTTTGTCAGGCCCCGGCTTCATCTGCAGGTGCGCCTGGGATGGCGATAGCCGCAACAAACACTCTGTATCGCCCAGTTTCCTAAATTCACAATTCTGCGCCAGTTCCCTAGCCAATCCTGACAACGGAAGCGACGCCACAATCTGATGCCAATCAGTATCTCCGGATGGAGACAGCCTCGTTGCAGATTGTACCGCCGTCGCGGACTCCGCCTGAACCACGGCGGCGGGACTCGCGGCAGGCGACGGCCGGGCGTTTAGCTGCGGCCTGTTCTTGGGCGTCACAGCGCCAAGCACGTCGGCAACTGTGCTGGGACGAAAGGAGTGCAACCTGAGCAAGGTCATCACGAATCCGGCATGCTCATCAGGAGCCGTCGACAGTTCAGTTCGTCCAATATTGACGATTTGATAAGCCAGCTGAACAAATTCTGGCGAAAATGCTACCGACAACGAGAGCAACCTCGCCCTGTCTGGATCGTCATCAATCGCTGCCGGAACACATTGAGCGACCTGCAAACGGGTCAGCAATGCTCCTAGTTCCTGCAAAGCCGAAGAAAACGAAAGACTGCGCACACCAATGTCTGCGGCAACCTGCAGCAAAGACGACGCATCCCCCGCCTGCAGCGACTCAAGAATGCCGAACAAATAGTCCTGATCGACGGTACCTAGCATACTTCGAACCTGAGCCTCTTCGACCTTCCCTGCACCATGAGCAATTGCCTGATCCAGTAAGGAAAGGGCATCCCGCATGCTCCCGGACGCTGAACGCGCCACCAACGTCAACGCCGGCCCTTCGAAAGGAATTCCTTCAGCCAGCAGAATGTGACCAAGATGCTTGGTAATCGCCAGTGCCGGCATCTGCTTCAAATTGAATTGCAGACAACGCGAAAGCACGGTTACAGGAATTTTCTGCGGATCAGTCGTCGCCAGAATGAACTTTACATGCTCAGGAGGCTCCTCCAGAGTCTTCAGCATCGCATTGAACGCCGAATTGGAGAGCATGTGTACTTCGTCGATCACATAGACCTTGAATCGGCCTCGAGTCGGTGCATAGACCGCGTTTTCCAACAGCTGACGCATTTCGTCAACCCGAGTGTTGGTGGCCGCATCAACCTCAAGCAAATCGACGAATCGACCGCTGTCGATCTCTTGGCAGGCAGAACAGGCTCCGCAAGGGGTGGCAGTAATCCCGACCTCACAATTTAGGGACTTGGCCAGAATCCGCGCAATGGTCGTTTTGCCGACCCCCCGAGTGCCGGTAAAAAGATAGGCATGGTGCAGGCGTTGCTCAGAGAGCGCATGCGTCAGCGCACGAACGACATGCTCCTGCCCAACTAGCGTAGAAAAATTGCGCGGCCGCCACTTGCGCGCAAGAACCTGATAACTCATGCGCTCCACACCAATGCAGAAAATGAAATTGGCGAGCCTAACCCCCGGCACTTGCAGTAAGTAGCTGTGGCTGCTTCCTTCCGGACCTGACCAGATTCACCACCCTGCAATGCGGGGAGACCCGCCACTATGGATTCTAACACAGGCCAAAACCAGCCATCTCGATGGATAAATTTTTTTCGAATTAATGTAGCAGCTTCAGCAAAAGCAAAAACCCCGTTAGCTTTTGCTAACGGGGTTTTTCATGGGGGGTCTGGCGTTGACCTACTTTCGCGAGCGGAAGCTCACTATCATTGGCGCTCATCTGTTTCACGGTCCTGTTCGGGAAGGGAAGGGGTGGTACCAGAAGGCTATTGACGCCAGACGTAACTTGTATGCTTGTCGCGGGTGACCGCGCCAAGCGCAAAATGGGGACAGAA